>JBGSMI010000292.1:0-22072 GCA_041740215.1 Ferruginibacter sp. | reverse complement strand
CCATGCTCACACTGGTGCTAATGGGCTACTACGGAATTGGATTTGTAAAAACCGAAAAGCTGGAAAAGTACATGCATGCTTTAGGAGGACTAACTATTTTTATATGTGGTGCCGGCATGCTTTGGATGGGTTGGTGAAAAGATTTGTAACCCATTAATTTAATAAATTTTGAAGTGCTGAACTTGAAGCGAAGTTCTACTTTTTGACTACCCAAATAGCTTTAACGTCTGCAAAATCATTCGTTTAGGTTGAACCTATAGGAATATGGATACAGAAACCTGCAAAAAGACGTATTTCCTTCGGGAATTACTACTACAAAAATTCCGAAGTTTTACTAGTGGTTTACATTTTTGTAAAAATTAACTTTATGTTCAAATTCAATATCTATGACCAACCAGCACAATTCAACCCATCTATTCGCAGGAATATCTAAGTTTTTAAACGACGTTTTCTGCGCACTGTTTGTATCAAGTGATAAAAAAGAGTTTCAGCGTTTGAAGGATTTTATTTCTTCTTAGTTAATCTGTAAACCATTAGCTAAACAGGTATTCTACATCTGATTTGCTCAATGCCTTTACAAAGTTAACGTCATCTGAAATAAGCTCACTTGCCAGTTTTCGCTTACGCTCCTGCAACTGCAGAATTTTGTCTTCGATGGTATCGATGCAGATCATCCTGTAAGCAAAAATGTTTTTAGTTTGTCCAATACGATGAGTACGATCAATTGCCTGTTGTTCAACAGCAGGGTTCCACCACGGATCAACTATATAAACGTAATCCGCAGCAGTAAGGTTAAGACCCACACCACCAGCCTTGAGTGATATTAGAAATACCCGGCATTGGTCATTGTTCTGGAAATTCTCAATCGCTTTTTGGCGGTCATTAATGCTTGTGCTTCCGTCAAAATATTCAAAAGGCACCCCCTCTTCCCGTAGTTTTTGTTTTATCAAACCCAGCATACCCAAAAACTGGGAAAATATTAGTGCCTTATGTTCACCGATGTTTTCCTGAATCTCTCTTGTCAATTCATCCAGCTTGATGGAATGGTTTGGCTGCTTTTCTTCTTCATTTAAAATGGCCGGGCTATCACATATCTGCCTTAGCTTCATAAGTCCTTGCAAAATAGTCAATTGCGATTTGTCGATACCCTGCTGGTCAATTACGCCCATAATTTTATCACGATAACTATTTCTATAGGCATCATAAATTTTTCTTTGCTCGCTTTCCATTTCGCAAAACAAAATGGTTTCGGTTTTTTCCGGCAAATCCTTCGCCACTTGTTCTTTTGTGCGACGCAAAATAAATGGATATAGTAACTTACGGAGATGATCCTTTTGTTCCTGTTCACCAAACTTATCAATCGGATTAGCAAACTCATTGCGAAAGAAATCCATACTACCCAACAATCCCGGATTGAGAAAATTCATTTGGGCAAAAATATCAAACGTGTTGTTCTGTAGGGGCGTACCACTCATACACACACGGTTTCTTGCAGTCAGCAAACAGGCTGCCTTTGTAACTTTTGACGCCGGATTTTTTATCGCCTGGCTTTCATCCAATACCACATAATCAAATAAAATTTTCAGCAGCACGTGTATATCACTACGAAGTGTGCCGTAAGTTGTAATAATAATATTTGCGTTTTGTAACTCTACTATATCTCTTACCCGAAGACTGCCATGGTGGATGCGGTAACTTAAACCAGGCGTAAACTTTTTTATTTCATTTTCCCAGTTATAGATCAACGTAGTTGGACAGACTACAATTGCCATTAACTTCCCTTCCTGCGTTTTGTAATGTTGCAGCATGGTGAGGGCCTGAACCGTCTTACCCAGCCCCATATCATCTGCCAATATACCACCCCATCCAACTTCATTTAAATAATTCAACCATTGGTATCCAGCAGTTTGATAGGGTCGTAATATAGGCTGTAGATTTATTGGGGCTTCAATCTCCGGTATATTTTTAAATTCCCTTAATCTTTCAAATTTTTCATCCAGTGCAAAACTCAGTTCCGATGCGTTGCGGTTTTCATACAACTCATCAATCACACTCATATGGTATTTTGACAAGCGCAGCTTATCGCTTTTGCCATCGCCTACTTTAAACAACAAGGAGTATTTTTTGAGCCACTCATCGGGCAAAATACCAAGGGTGCCATCGCCCAATTGTACAAAAGACTGCTTGGAAGCCAATGCCCTTTTAATATCAGCGATGCCTACCCTTTGTCCTTCAAAATCAATTTCCACTTTTGCATCAAACCAATCCAAACCGCTACTCACATGAATATGGGTGGATGGCCTAGCGGTGTTAAAACGGAAATTACGAAGTGCCTCAAAACCAAACACCGGCACTTTAGCTTCTTTCATTGAATCTACAAAAAGAAAGAACCAGTTATTTTTTAATACATCCGGGCCTTTTAATATTAAGCTGTTGCCCTCCTGTGGACGGATGAACTGCGAGTGCAATGCACTCAATTTATCAAGAAAGCGCATTTCCGCTTCCTTATTGCGATGTACAATTAGTATCTTATCTCCGTCTGGGATGGTAATGGTGTCTTTATCGGAGGCTTTGGTTTCAAATCCTTTATAGGTGAATATGGGCTGAAATACAAGGTAATCTCCTTTTTCCTGCAACATCAGTTTCACTTCCGGCTCTCCACTCTTTATTTCTCTTATTAAGGTTTTATCAAACTCAACTTTATAATTCCGGGTCAATGGCATGATGAGTTTCTGCATCTGCGAAGTCCAGTTTTCCTTCGTCAATTTGATATTGCCCTTTTTAATAAATTTTTCTGCCTGCAAAACATCTTCCGGCTTTTGCCAAAGGTAAAAGGTATGATTATATAAAAAGAGGATGCTATTGTTGCATTCGTTAATTGTAACCGGCTGTTCGGCACCGTTGATATTAAAGCGGCACTGCAATTCAAAATGATCATCCTGCGAAATAATCTTGAACTGCGGCTCAATAAATTGATCGCTCAACACCACCTCTACAAGGTTATCCGTTCTAAAAACTTTTTTTTCTGGTAAATGATAAATGAATGGATTTGTACTTTGTTCCTCAAATATTTTTTTGAGTTTGGGCTGAAAATATTCTGTTATGAGTGATTTGGTTTCTTCCGGTAATTCGTCCCCATCTGTCTGTATGATGTTTTCCCAAATACCACTAAAAGGAGAATTACGATTCAGGTATTTATTTACTTCGGAGGTTTGAATTTTTCTTATTTGCTGCAACAGCATTTTATCGTCTTCACTAAATAGCTCGGTGTTTACATATTTGGTCAGGTCCAGTTTTTCTACCTTCCCCAATAGCTTGCTGTTGTTATCATCGGCTTCGCCTTGTATTGCATCTACCACAAAATAGGGGTAGACTGTTGCATTAAAATTAAAGACAATTCCTAGTTTTTTGGTAGCGTTTTCAGTTACTTCAACTTCCGGCTCCTGGGATGCACGGGTATCCTGCATATAAGCCGGACGGGGCGGTGCAATTACCTGCGTTACTCTCTTTATAGTTGTATCCAGTACTTTTAAAAAGGGTTTCCCTTCTTTATAAACAAATTCAAATTTGTTTTTTAAGTCATCTTCGAGGCTGTAGCCATAAATCTGTAGCAACTTATTTTTTTCTTTATCCCAGTTGCGAATGGTGTCAAAATAGTAAGGGCCATATTGTCTGAAAAGCTGCAAAAACACCACTGTTTTGTGAAAACACAATGGGTAAACTGACTCATCACACTTACAAGAGGTATCAAAATTCCGCTCGTCGTTTTTCTGAACTACTACCAAAAAATTCTGCCCTTCCTGGTTCACTTCCGCCTCTACCCTTTCATTGGCAGCCACTAATACTTTCGCATTGCTGGTTTCCAAAAATGTTTCGACTGCATCATACGTATCTGGTGATGTAAGCAGCCGAATCGATTTAAGATCGATGTGCTTCATTTTAGCTACCGTGTGCCGTTGGTTGTATGCAGCATTGCTGTTGCCCAACATGTTTTTATCAATCAATTCCTGCAATTGAAAAAGGGCTGCTGCCTCGTGGCGACAAATATCGCCTAAATTGTATGGGCAGGTGCAGCGCATGGAAAGACCATTGGGCTCAATGTATTTTTGGATATTCACCTTGTAGTAGGTGCTGTAGGTATCATCCTTCACTCTAAATACTACACTGTTCAACAGTTCGTCATGCTCTACCAGCTCTACATAACCAATCGCATGAATTTTTTTTCCTCTTCGGATAACCTCATCGGAACCTGTGTTGTAAACGTATTTAATTAAATGAGATAACGCCAAAATGAAGTACAGTTTAGATGTAGGATGAATGATTGGAAATCCCTTTTAAATGAAATAACCTGTTCAGTAAAAGCCAATTTGCAAAATTAAAGAAAATTTCTACAATAGTGTTTTCTAAATCGATCTTATCATAACCAATTATTAAAAAATCCGACGAGTCTCCGGATTTTTAAAGAAAAAACAACTTTTCAGATTTACAAATCCTGCGTTTAAAATATGCAATTTAAAAATAGATGTACGCTAAAAAAATCTACGAGGGAATAACTCCGGGCACCAGTTTTCCACCTTCATACACACACAATATGTTAGCGTTGTCCATAGTAAGACAATAACGGATATCGGCTTCAAGACCAAAATTAGTAAGCCGATGATAATGAGAAGCATTTTTACTTTTCATAAACTCATACAAATTACCTTTTGCATCATCATACAGCGTCTCGGCAAGTTGGGAAGAATCGCAATTGATGTTGAATTGTTCTTTAACCCGGCTGATGACTGCTCCTGCAAAAAGGGTGTCTTCGATATTTACCCGATCCTTCCAGGCTGCGCAGGCCAATATTACCGGCATTTTCATGGCTACCAGGTAATTGCACACTGAAGAAAGATTTGGAAACGATCCCGTGATAATTCCTTTAGCACCCTTTTCCAATGCCATGTGCAACAGTTTTGTACCATTTGTGGTGGTAAGGACCATTGTTTTCCCTTTTATAAATTCTTTTGGATATTCAAATGGCGAATTGCCATGCAGCAATCCTTCCGCTACACATCCATCTCTTTCGCCGGCCGTAATTCCTTCTATTTGTTTTCCAATACGAATGCATTCTGCAACGCTATCCACGGGGATAATATGTTTTGCCCCATTGTACAATACGGTTGCAATGGTGGATGTTGCTCTTAATACATCAATGATTACCACTATGCTTCTGCTTACATCATATAAATGGAGTAGTGCCGGTGAAAGGGAAGTGTATAGGTTGGGTTTTGCTGTTTGCATTTAATTTAATTTATGTTAGTTTAAAATCACTTGCCATTTCTGGGTTTCGGCGTATTCTTTTATTACCGCATTTCTGTTGACGAGTAATTTCTGTATGTAGTTTTTTAAAAATAATTGATTTACCAGCTTACCCATTCCTCCGTAAGGACTTTCAAACTCTACAAGGTCTATCATGAGTGTGCCGTTTTCAATTGGCTTAAAATGATGCTCATGCTTAAAACTTTTAAAATCACCAGCTATCATTTCATCGGTAAAATGAAGCGGCTTCTTCATGGAGGTAATCTTTGATGTAAAGCGCCTTGTTTTAAAAAGATGCTTTGCCTGCCAGGTTACAGTTTCATTCTGATTGATCAGGCCAGAAGTTACGCCCGCAATGGCTTCTTCTTTTGTATGAGCTGTAGATATTTTATGCAGGTTGATGCTTCTGCTTAAATCGAACACTCTTTCAACCGGAGCGCTGATTAGAGTTGTAAGGTGAATTTTAGACACAGATTTAGTAGATAATGGTTAACAAATAATTGACAAAAGTTTGCAAATATTTGCAAATATTTATAAAGGAATGCGATCCTTTAATGCCATAGAACAGGGTGCGTGAACGGAGATAAGCTAAATGATGAAAAATAATTGTGTTCCAAAATTTTTAAATTATTGAATTTTTCCGGTTAATATCCACTTATCAATCACATACCCATTAAAAAATTCATCCATTAAACAAAAGGCATTTTTACTACTTTAGCTTTTATCAACGTGTTGCGTATGCTGATAAAGATTTCGCTGTCGATGGACGCATATGCTGTTTCAACATATCCCATACCAATTGCCCTCCCCATTGAGGGCGATTGTGTACCTGAAGTAACCATTCCAATTATACTTCCGTCAAATGCTTTTATTTCATGATCATGACGGGCTATTCCCCTTTCCTGCATTTCGAAACCTACCAGCTTTTTGGTAACTCCGGTTTCTTTTTGTTTTTCAAAATATATGCTGTTAGTAAACGCTTTAGTGAATTTGGTGATCCAGCCCAATCCGGCTTCAAGTGGCGAGGTAGTATCGTTGATATCATTGCCATATAAACAAAAGCCCTTCTCCAATCTTAATGTATCTCTTGCTCCCAATCCGATTGGCTTAATACCTTTTGTTGCACCGGCTGCAAAAATCGCATTCCATACTTTATCAGCAGCATTGTCTTTATCTTCAAAATATATTTCAACACCACCAGCACCAGTGTACCCGGTTGCGCTTATAATCACATTGTCTACCCCGGCAAAGTTTGCCCTTACAAAAGTGTAATATTTAAGATTGAGTATATCTGTAGTGGTTAGTGACTGCAAGATTTTTGTTGCATTAGGTCCCTGTATGGCCAGCAGGCAAGTAGCTGAAGATATATTGTGCATCTCAACAGCCTTGTCATTAAAGCTGCTAATCCAGTTCCAGTCTTTATCAATATTACCAGCATTTACCACCAGCATGTAAGATTTATTCTCTTCGAGGCAGTATACCAGCAAATCATCAACAATTCCGCCGTCATTGTTGGGCAGGCAACTGTATTGTGCCTTGCCGCTGGTAAGTTTGGAAGCATCATTGGTAGTTACCCGCTGTATCAGGTCCAGAGCATTTTCCCCTTTTAGAATAAACTCCCCCATGTGGCTTACATCAAAAACGCCTGCATTAATTCTAACAGCGGCATGTTCATCATTAATTCCCGTATAACTAATGGGCATATTAAATCCGGCAAATTCAGCCATCCTGGCTCCAAGGGCAATGTGTTTGGCTGTAAACGGGGTGCTTTTCATTATCAGGTGAATGTTTAGAGGTATAAAAATTGATAAAGACAAAAGTAAAATAAAATAAATTGGTTGTGGAAAATAGCTGGGGCATGTTTGAAAACAAATTACATGACCACATTTCGCATTCAATAATTGCATTTCATTATATCCGAATTAATAAGGTTTTTACAGGATGGCGGGCTTGTTATCAACAGAAAGTCCTGCCATTGCTGACAGGACCGCTGTTTGTTTCACTTCAACTCAACTATTGAAACGATTTTAATCAATATGCACCAGCAACAAATAAGATTGGAGGTTATAACTGCTTAGCGCCGCCTCCGGTTCATTTTTACTACTACCTATTTTTTCTAGCTGCTTATCTATATTTTCTTTTACCTTTTCCAGAGAGTCTTTTAAACGTTCCTGTTCTTTTTCCAGCTTTAATTTCATAGAGTCCAATGCATTGATCGACTGGCTATTATCATAGCGGTAACCATCCCCTGCTTCATCAATTTTTACACCATTTTTATCTATGCGAATCCTGTTTCCATTGTCATTGATTTCTATTCCGTCTTTTCCTATTTTAACTTTATTCTTCTCTTGTCGTTTATCCCAGTTGGCAGGTTCACCATCCAATGAATACAATCCATCCGCTTTCATGATATAATTTTTATTAGACCTCCATCCGCTTTCTTCATCTTCACTGTCAATGTTAAACTCGTCATCGTTCCAATTACCTCCGAAGTAAACGTTATCGCCCCTGCCAAGGCTTTTGTCAATTCTTATTTCTTTTCCTACCGGCACATACACGGTTATAATTACCCGTTGGTTACGAAATTTATTCTCACGGGTAATTGCAATCCCTTTGTCCATAATTAATAATGAATCTTTTTGTTCTCCGGTGTAGCTAATCAGGTTCGCCAACGTATCCGCAAAACGCCTCGTGCGGCCATTTACCATTTTCAACCGGGTAACCTTAAAGCTATCATTTGGTGATTTAAGAATTTTTATTTCTACATTTTTTACAAATACAGTGTCTTCTTCAAGTCCTTCAAATGGTTCCAGACGGAAGAACTTATTACGGAAATATTTTTTGGATGGGGAATTAGTAGTTAGTTCAAGCTTTTTTACCAATGGATTACTTAAATAAATTTCCTGTTCCGAAATATCATTGGTGCTTTTGAAGTCTTTGGCAACTGAAGCAACCATGGAAATAAAACAAAACCATCCAACAATCCATAGGCTGATAAAGGAAAACCTTAAAATTTTTCCGTTACTTTTCATCTTAGCAAGCCTGCGAATGATCCAGGTAATGACACCTATTACCGGCACGGCGATAAAGAATAATAAAGTGCCCCATGCCAAATAATTTTGCCACCCGTCATTCAATACAAAGTTTTTTAAAGGAAAGATTCCGATTGAAAAGATCGCAAGAGAAAACAAACCAACAACAAGTGCAAATGCTACACAACCAATTATGAAGTAAGCGAATGCTTTCACAATAAAGACAATCACATCTCCCAGCGATCTGCTGGTGCGTTTTGCTGCTGTTTTCACCTCTGCACCAAATGCTGGTCCTTTTTCCTGAGCATATGTTTTTGCCTCCTGTCCAAATTTTTCTGCCCTTTGCTGCACGCCTTTCATTTCGCCCACAACCGAGTTCTTGATTGAATTCAGGTCTACCTTTTCGCCTTTCATCTCCAGTTTTTCTGCTGTGTTGGCAGCTTCCGGAATAACCAACCACAAAATGATGTATACTATTAATGAACCGGGACTAAAAGTTAGGTTAAGAAAGTTGGGGAAATCCATAAAGCCCCAATTGCTCCAACGAAATACGATTGATAAAAAAGGCAGCAAAAACAATATTCTAGGTACCCAAGAGCTAATGCCAAAATAGTTACCGATACCGCTACATACGCCAGCAATAATTTTATCATCCGGGTCTCTGAATAATTTCTTTCGGGTTGCGCCGATTTCTGTGGAAGCGCTACTTGGTACCGCTATCCATAAAATCAGGTAGGCTAAAATTCCTGCGCCTGCAAAGGCAATTACAACAAATATTATTCTTACCAAAATGGTGTCTAACCCAAAATAGTTGGCCAATCCACCACACACCCCTCCAATCACTTTATCATTCTCATTTCTGAATAAACGTTTAGTTGTATTGGTAAATGGAGGGAAAGGTTCTGGTCCTTTAGATTGTGAACTGGTGTTCTGATTTGGAGCAGTATTATCCTCCTCTTCAAATTCTTCTGGGCGGCCCATACTTTTAATGATGGCATTTACATCATCATCAGTAATACAGGTTGCACCTTTTTTTAACCTTTCCTGAAATAGTTCACCAATACGGCTTTCAATATCGTTGATAATTTCTTCTTTTCCTTCCTCTTTGGCAAAATAGCGGGAAAGGCTATCGGTGTAATTTTTAAGTAACTCAAAAGCGGAGACTTCTATCGGAACTACTTGTCCGTGGAAGTTGATGTTTATTACTTGTTTCATGGCTAAATGTATTAGAATGTTTCGCTAGTTGGTTGTTCCCAAAACATCCCGATCGCTATCGGGACCTGATTATATTTTCTGTTAAGGGATGTTGAAGTTTTAATCCTGAGCTATTGTTGAGTTATCTGTATTCGTTTGATGCTTTTCGGCAGATTGTGCCTGCTCTGCTGAAAAGGCCTGTTCAGCTTTGGAAAGTGCCTTTACTGCATTGGCAAGTTCATTCCATGTTGCCTCCAGCTCTTTGTAAAATGCAGCACCTTTTTCAGTTAATGAAAAATATTTTCTTGGCGGGCCACTGTTGCTTTCTATCCAACGGTAAGTAAGAAACTCTGCATTTTTTAATCGGGTAAGAAGCGGGTACAATGTTCCTTCAAGGATATTCAGGTTGGCCGCCCTCATCTTATCAATAATATCTGATGGATAGGCCTCGCCCTGTTTGATCACCGAAAGAATACAGAACTCCAAAACTCCTTTCCGCATCTGGCTGGCTGTGTTATCAATGTTCATGGCTTCAAATTTTAAAAATTCATGGTTATACTGAAAGGTTTTGTCAGCGAATAAATTGAAAACTCCGGTTAGTCAATTCACCAACCTTTTATCACCTTTCAGACACAAAGCTATGATTTTTTTAGTACTATGCAACACATAATACCATTTATTTTTTAGTAGTGGGCGGTAAATATTAATGGGCTTTCAATTAAACCCTTGTCTGTAAGCCATTTCAGGAATAATAGCATAGTAAAAATAAAATTCGGTTTTTGACAAACGGCAAATTAACTGGTTGAATGGATGATGGCGACAGAGAAAAGATTGGAAGATTTGTAGATAAAATAGCCTTTAGGCGCTTTTACTAATAATGAATACCGCGGCAATCTTTAGATGCTACAGGTTATCTAAATAAAGCAATGGGAAGAGATTGATATTAACTGCCCCTTTTGTTGATTTTATAATTCAATACTAATTGATTAGGATGCGGGATTTCAGAACCAGATCGTTTGTAAACAAGGGTTGAATTTTAATTACTGCAAATGAATATTAAATATAGGATTGTTGAAAAATCTTTTGGATGCTAATTGCTACTTTTTCGATCACACTGTAATTCAATCGCAGTGTTAAAATAACGATAACAAGCTTTAAACCTGTTTTTCTGGTATTCACTTTGCAAATAATTCAATAACAAACAACACCTTATATGAAAAAATTTATACCTGCCTTAATTGCTATTGTACTATTGGCATCCTGCAAATCAAGCAAAGATTATTTACTGCGTGGTGATGAGGACAAAACACTATTCGATGTTGTAAAAAAATTAAATAAACAGAGCAGCGATGAAGCTGCTAGTATAGCTTTACCAATTGTGTACAAACAAGTTCAGCAGCGCCATCTGAAGAAAATTGCCACTTACAATCATCTTAACGACATCAGTAAATGGGACAGATTATATAACGAGTACAACATACTTCAACACATGTATGATGCTATTGATAACTCTTCTGCATCAAGACAGCTTGTATCACCTGCAAACTATACCAACGAAATAACTGATGTTAAACAGTCGGCTGCGCAGGATTACTATCAAGTTGGAGAAAGCTACTTGCAAAGCAACAATCGTGAAAATGCAAAAAAGGCGTATTCGGCTTTTAAAAAATCAGGCGGTTGGGTGAAAGATTTTAAAGATAGTAAGGCTAAAATGGATGAGGCGTATAACAGCAGCATTTTAAATGTGCTGGTAAATCCAGTTCAAGACAACTCCTTTTTCTTTAATACGGGATGGGGTAACACAGGATACAATTATAGTAATGAGTTTTTTCAACAAAATCTCATAAGGGACTTGGGCGGTAAATATGGAACCCGATATCCCGCCAGATTTTATACTGATTGGGAAGCCAGGCGTGAAAACATTGAGCCTGACTGGGTAGTAAATCTTACATTACATAACATGGATATACCGAGACCATCCGTTTATAATTATACAAGAAATCTAAGTAAACAACTACTAACCGGAAAAGACACTTCGGGAAAACCAGTTTATCAAACCGTTTATGCTACACTTAATATTCAAAAAGAATCCTTTAATGCCCGGGCTCAAATGGAGGTGAATATTGTGGAGGTAAAAAATCGCCGAAACATTGCGAACAATACCTACTCAGATCATTACAACTGGGTGGAGGAAAAAGCCACGTTTACTGGTGACCGCAGGGCGTTGAGTGAAAATGACTGGATGCTTGTAAACAATAATTTTAATAATCCTACCAGAGAAGATATTTTAAATCAGTTGTATCGAAATATTTATCCCCAGGTAAAAAACAGGATCAGCAATGAGGTTGACTGGTAGGAAGTGGAAAAAATATTTTCAGTTGCACACCGGTATATTTCTTCCGGTTTTGATTATTAATGACGCTGCATTTTTGCCGGGCCTTAAAGCAATCCTGAATTTTTCTGCCTCCTCACTATCCAATTTAATGGCTTTTTAGAAGCTGCTTTCAATTTCGTCAAAATCAGGTAAAAAAAATCATGGCACGGTTTTGGAAAACTGGTAGTTAGGCGCCAATAAAACTTAATATTTAAAAAACAAAAAACTTAATATCATGAATACTACAGATAATTTTCCAAAAACCGACGCACCAGTTGAACCAGAGCGTAATAGTAATTTTAAAAATGCCATCATCGGCGTTTTAGCTGCGGGTATTATTGGACTAGGTGGATATATGATTGTCGATAAAAACAAAACAAGTGAAGTACTAACGCAAAAAGAAGGACAAATTGCTTCGGTATCTGATGAAAAAAGTAAAGTACAGGAAAGCTTCGATGCATCGTTGGCAAGGCTTGATAGTATGTCAACTATTAATAAAGGACTAGAAGGAAAGTTGACGGAAAAAAATGGTGAAATCGCCAAAGTAAAAACTGAAATCCGCAGTATTTTAAATAAGAAAAATGCTTCGGCTGCTGAACTGTCGAGAGCAAAAATGTTGATTGAATCTTTAAATGGAAAGATTGAAAGTATGCAGATTGAGGTCGCTCGTTTAACTGAAGAGAATACAACGTTATCAAATGACAAAGTTATGTTGACGCAGGAAAAAGAGAAACTGACTACTGATCTTTCTGCTACAACTGTAGTTAAACAGGATCTCGAAAAGAAAGTAGACGTAGCGTCTACCTTAAACGCTTCTAATATCAACATTACTCCAATAAATGTTAGGAACAATGGCAAAGAAAAAGTTTCAACGGTAGCAAAGCGAGTAGATAAGTTGGTTGTTAGCTTTGATGTGACAAACCGCATTGCGCAACCAGGTATGACAGATGTATATGTACTCGTGATTGGACCAGATGGTAAAGCTCTATCAGTTGATGCATTAGGTTCAGGAACTTTTACAACCCGTGAAGATGGAGAGAAGTCTTTTACAGCAAAAGTTCCGGTTGATATAGAAACAGCAAAAAAGAAAAATGTTGAATTTGCTTTTAAGCCTGGGGTTAACTTCCTACAGGGAAATTATATCATACAAATTTATCAAAATGGATTTAAGATTGGCGAAGGAACCCGTTCATTAAAGAAAGGCGGTTTGTTTAGTTAGTCGTTTAAATCCGTACCTTCTACATATACGGTTATAATTAAAAAAGCGATCAAGTTAAATCTTGATCGCTTTTTTAATTTTAGTCATTGTACGTTTATCCTTATTTTCAACAGAACAAAGGATTTGATTATTTTAAAGTAAGGTTTCCATTCACAATAAATACTTTGGCTGCGTTAACAGTTAGTCGGGCACCCGCTGTAACTGTATATGAAATATTTAAAACACATTGTCCGCCTTGCACCGGATTGATGACTATTTCACTTTTTGCCGTAATAGAATCCGGAGGTAAAATATGATGATCCCAGTTATTGACGTCATTCCAGTTACCATTGCCTGTGAAAGTATACACCGGTTTTAAGTCTGTTACAAAAGCTGCCACATCAAAACTTCGCAATTTTTGGTTCACAACTATATCAAACCCGGGAAAAATAGTTCGGGAAAACTTTTCATTACTGATATAACCATAGGTATCTGTTCGCAAACTAATTCCTTCCCCCTGACCCATCACTGTAGCATCCGGCAAATTAATCTGTCGCTTATTTCCGTTGAAATAACTTTCCCCGCTATAGTCTGTAAACAGATGCAAATAATGACTAGCTGCTCCCGAATTTTTATACCCCATTAGTATTAATAATTTTTTGCCAACGGTTTTATCCGCAGCAGTTATCAGGTAGTTGGTAGCAAGCGTTTCTAATGGTGTGGCAATGTAGGTGCCGCCAATTAATCCAGCTATTTCATAATGCGTTGTATTTAAATCAATCCAGTTTTTTGTGAACAAGTGAATTTTTCCTCCATCTATGATCATTGCTTCGCAATCATATTTTGTATGATTGACTGATGTAGGAATAATGGGATACGGCTGATCACTGTAGGAAAAATTAATGATTTCAATTTGTCCTGAAGAGATGGTAACTTCCGGGTTGTTTATATAATCGGGTATTGCAGCCAGTGGAAATTTATATATTTTTAAATCAGTTCTTGCTCCGTCAAAATTATTACCAAAATCGCCTACATAAAAGTTAACACCGTCAAATGCGATGTCTTCCCAATCTTTATTTATAGCGCCCGAAAGGGTAACTTTTTGCAGGATCGCATTGGTTAATGTATCCATTCTATAAATGGCAGCGGCACCACCGCCGTCATTAAAACTCCACAAATAATTACCGGCCATTTGTAATCCGCTGGTTTCTACAAGGGTCGCATTTATTGGATCTACTTTTATTGGTGGCGTATAATTGGTAACGGTGTATGTACAGCTTCCATCATTTACAGTAGCCAACGGGTTAAAATTATTAGAGAGCGGATCTCTACAACCAGCAACTTGAGCAAATGAAGCGCTGTAAGAAAACAAGAGGAAAAAACTTGCAATTAGTGTATCCCGTAAAATAATAATCATCTGATTGATTTGTACCAGTTTGCTTTTATTTCTGACTTTATAAATGAAATGAGGTTACGCTTCATTTAAAGAGAAATGAAGTTTTAAATTAAATGCTCATACTATTTAATCAGCAATTTATGAAACCGCTCTACTTCAGATTTTTCCAATGCAGAAACGGGCTCGTTATTATCAAATTTTAATTGAATAAAAACTACTCTTTTGTGTTGAGGGTATTTTGCTAATATCTCCGTTAATTGACTTTGCAGCGGATCTTGCTTCTCAGGTGGTTTTACGATGGTTATCGTTGCTGGAGCTTTTTCCCGATTCGGCATCTTTAATATTATCGCTTCCAAGGTGGCCAGTTTACCGGGTGCTAATGACTTTACATTAGACGCTTTACTCATCAATCCTTCCAACTGCTTTTTACTAAGGCTTCCTCTTTCCTGGTATTGATACAATAAACTTTCAACAAATTTAGAGGTAGGGTAAGCCGTTAGTGATATCTTGAGTATATCTAAAATAATATCCAAATCTGGTTTAATTCTGTGCATTGTTATAATTAAGTCGATAAAATTAGATGAAATAATTTTGCTAAAATAATGGAATGAATTTTACAGATCCTGATCCGTTGTTGTCTTCAATTTAATTTACTTTTTTAAATACCAGTGTTGTCATACACCGGATGTCATTTACGTTCACGGTTTTCACTTCTTCAATCAATACTATTGGATGATCGTTTAACAGTTTTTGTATCATTGCCCTTGTTAATAAAAATCGGGTGGAGCCATCGGGAATAAAATAAACACCATCGCTCATTGGAACAATACTGTCTTCAATTCCAATAGCTGAAGTCATTCTGATAAATAAGCTTCCTTCCGGTTTCAATACTCTTACCATTTCATGAATCATGGCATCAAACTGATTGTAACTTTCCGCAAAATGCAAAACAGCGCTGCTGATGATATGATCAAAAAAAGAGTCTTCAAAAGGCATATTCTCTATTGGGCCAATCAGCAAACGATCCGGTGGGATTTTGGGATATTGGAGTTTTACCTGTTCAATTGCCATCGCATCCATATCGATTCCAAAGCAATCAATTTGATTGAGAAAAAACCAATGCAGGTTTCTACCCAAACCACAACCTGCATCCAATACCAGATCGCTTTCGCTGTATCGTCCTTTCATAATCTGATCAAGCAAATAGATGTCTGTATTACCAGTAAGTTGCAGTAATGTAAATGCTTGCATTGTATAAAAATACTGTAATAGTGCATAGCAGTTCAAATCAAATAAATAGCTGGCTTTTTAATTGAACAGATTCTATCACTATTTTTTTTAAATGTATTTCTCAAACCATACACCATTGTTGAAAGAAGAAAAAAATACAATCACTCCAAACTTTTCTTAACCATATTATTGTGTTGATAATTCAAGCGCTATTTTTTTTCGGGAAATACTTTTGTTCATTTATTTTAATATTTCCGGTACGTGGTTGGCTTTTCACCAAACACCTGACACTACGTTATCCGATCTATCGGATTTCAATTTCAACCTATCATTACTGTTACATTCTCTTTTTAATATATTTATTTAATTTGCGCTTAACTTTGCCCGCAAAAATAAAATATTATGAGATACCTGATAACCTTCTTTTTCATTTTAGTGGCTGGCTTTTCTTTTGCCCAGAATTCAACCTTTGAAAATGCCGCAGCAAAAAAATCATACATTGAGTTTAACGGCGGCAACTACAATGGATTCGAAATTGAGTTGAATGCCCCTTCAGATATAGTGGAGGATGCCATCAAACAAAAATTTAAATCAATGGGAACAAAGCCAAAGGAAATAAAGGGTTTTATGGTGTATCGCAATGTCTTATTGGCTTCCATTGATCCGGTGAAACCAGTGGATGCATTCATTAAAGTTGAAAGAAAAAGTAAGAAGGAAAAAGATCAGACCCTTATTTATTTCATTTCCTCGGCGCCAGGCGAAATTGCGGATGAAAAATTGAAAGCAGATGCTTCTGCTAAAGCCGGGATTACCGTGTTAGAAAATGGAGATGCCTTTCTATTGGGTATGATACCTGCTGTTAAGCTGGGTGTTTATGATAAAGACCTCGCCAACCAGCAAACGATTGTAAAAAAAGAGGAAAAAAATCTGGCAAATTTAAAAGAAGACCAGGAAGAGCTGGAAAAGAAAATAAGAAAATTACAAAGTGATCTCGAATACAATAGAAAAGCACAGGAAAGACAATCCATTGAGGTAGAAAACGTGAAATCGAAACTAAACGAACTGGTTGCAAAAAAACCTTTAAATTAAGCTCAAAATATAGAACTTGCTCCGATCTTTAATTTGATTTCTATTTGAAAAAGCATTTAAGCCGGAGAAAGTTTTTATCAGATGTCTGTTCATTTTTTTAACTAAGAAAAAAGACCTGCAGATAGACTTGATTGTCGCATAAACATTTATTTTTTGGTAGTCTTCCAAAAATTTGTAAAAAGTATCTGTTGTTATTGCAGCTTAAGCATTGCGGCTATAGATTGAATAACTTTGATCAAACAACCAAACATGATTAGCTACAATCCAAAAGAGTGGTTCACATTTATATTCAGGTTTCATAAGGCAGATACCTTTAGAAAACTATTCCCGCTCATCATTACTATTTGCGTTTACTCCTGGTTGATTGCATATCTTGAAACATCCTACTTTAAATTAGCTGAAACAAGCCATGTAAAAAACATTCCGGTAATGCATAGCTTGCTTGGATTTGCCATTTCAATGCTGTTGGTATTTAGAACCAACACAGCCTATGACCGCTGGTGGGAAGGCAGAAAACTTTGGGGAAGCCTGGTTAACAATAGCAGAAACCTGGCAATGAAATTATCTGTGATGCTTCCGGAAGCGGATCAGGAACAAAGAACCTTTTTCAGAAAAATTATACCGGCTTATGCCTATGCTTTACATAAGCATCTTAAATCTGAAAATACCAGAATTGCACTGTTTAAAGAAGATGAACATCACCACATAATCAATCAGATTGATCACAATAAACATGTGCCCAATCAAATATCGTTGCTAATGTACAAACACATACAGCAATTGTACAAAGAAGGTAAATTAACCGGCGACCAGTTGATATTTTTAAATGCCGAACTACAATCTTTTACTGATATATGCGGTGCCTGCGAGCGTATAAAAAACACACCCATTCCCTACTCCTACAGCGTATTTCTCAAGAAATTTATTTTCTTCTACATTACAACGCTTCCGTTCGGATATGTTTTTATCTTAGGTTATTATGTTGTGCCCGTGGTAGCCTTTGTGTTTTTTGTACTGGCAAGTCTGGAGTTAATTGCAGAAGAAATTGAAGACCCTTTTGGCAATGATGACAATGACGTGCCAACAGATAAAATTGCGCTCAATATTCATAAACATATTGCGGAGATTATCTAAAGCCGGCTACCCATTTAACCAATAGTAAAAATTTACACCCTTCCTAACAACCGCATCTTACATTCAAAGAAAGCTTATAATCGTTCGGCAAAAAGATTTGTTAAAGCCTTTGAAAAAAATGCGAATAGTTTCGTAATTCAATAAATACTATTACTTTTGATCTACTAAAGTTTTCGTACATAAAAACAACATCATGAAAAAATTTATAAGCAGTGTCACATTTCTCTCTTTATTGAGTCTTCCTTTTTGCATTAATGCGCAAGAGACAACTATTGAAAAAAAAGAAGTTGAAATAGTTACTGAGAAGAACGCCAGCCCCAAAAGTAAAGAGACGGAGGAAATTATTATTCGCAATAAAAGCGGGAAGGAGTTGAATTTAAAAGTCGAAATTAATGGTGATCAGATCACTGTGAATGGTAAACCACTGGAAGAGTTTAAAGATGCCGAGGTTACCGTTGATAAACGCAAAATTATCGTAAGGCAAGGCGGAAATGCTTTTGCGCTTACTATTCCACCAAATTCTTATCCGTTTGAGGAAGATTTTATGAGCCAATGGGATAACCAGGAAGAATTGAATAAACCATTTTTGGGAGTAACCACCGAAAAAACGACTGGAGGTGCAAAAATCACCGAAGTAGTTAAAGCGAGTGCAGCAGAGAAAGCAGGATTAAAAAAAGATGATATCATTACGAAAATCGGTGATGAAAAAATCGAAGATGGTGAAAGTTTATCAGAGGCAATTGCTTCAAAAAAGCCAAATGATGTTGTAAAAGTATTCTATATAAGAAACGGGAAATCAGGCAGTGTTAAGGCTACCCTCGGGGAAAGAAAAACCAACAGCGCCATGACTTTCAACTATACCCGGCCCCGTGTAAATATCCGGGGATTTGCTACGCCGAAAGTGCCAGGCAGGAGCGGAGATGATCGAGTTAACCAAGAGCGAATGTTTGATATTGAGTCGCTATCTCCCAACGCTGGTTATAATACAAGTCCATATATCCAACTGGAGAAATCTTTTGCCCGTCAAAAAAAATTAGGTATTAAAATACAAGACACTGAAGAAGGTGGAAATGTAAAAGTGATTGAGGTAGAGGAAGGATCTGCAGCAGAAAAAGCAGGTCTACAAAAAGATGATTTCATTACGGCTATTGGTGGTGTAAAGGTTGAAAATACCGATGATGCACGGGAGCAGTTGATGCTATCTGCTTCAAAAACAACCTACTCAATAAAAGCCAAACGCAACAATAAAGAAATGGATTTTGAAATAAAAATTCCAAAAAAGCTTAAGACTGCCGATTTATAATAGTATAGCCAATATGCAGTTGCCATTAGCTTACAGCCTTCGCCGTTTGCTGATGGCATTTTTATCTTAGCCATCCGACGTGCCATTAGTCGTTTAGCCAGATGCTTCATAAAGCGGTAACTTCCTTACCTTTGCCCGGTGGTAAAAAACGATAAATACGAAGTAGTAATTGGCCTTGAAGTACATGCCCAGTTACTCACTAAAAGCAAACTTTTCTGTGGTGATAGCGCTTCTTTTGGTGCTGCGCCCAATACGCATATCAGCCCTATAACACTGGCGCATCCCGGCACTTTACCGAAAATGAACAAAAAAGCTATTGAGTTCGCCATTAAATTAGGACTGGCTTTGGATTGCGATATTGAGCAAAAAAATTATTTCGCCCGAAAAAATTATTTCTATCCCGATTTGCCGAAAGGTTACCAGGTGAGTCAACATACTACTCCTATTTGTAAAAATGGCTTTGTAAAAATTAAGGTAAACGATGTTGAAAGAAATGTTCAACTAAACCGTATTCACATGGAGGAAGATGCTGGTAAAAGCCTGCATGATGTGGATGAACATTATACAGCCATCGACTTAAACCGGGCTGGCGTGCCTTTGCTGGAAATAGTGAGCGAACCTGATTTGCATAGCAGTGATGAAGCCTTCGCTTATATTACTGAGTTGCGGCAATTGGTAAAATGGCTTGACATCTGCGATGGTAATATGGAAGAGGGAAGCATGCGCTGTGATGCCAACATTTCCATCCGGTTAAAAGGTGAAACAACATTAGGCACAAGGGTAGAAGTTAAAAATTTGAACAGCATCCGAAACGTGAAAAGAGCCATTGATTTGGAAGTAAGCCGCCTAATTGAAATTGTTGAAAGCGGTGCAAAAATAACCCAGGAAACCAGAAGCTACGATGCAGACAATAACACCACTTTTTCTTTGCGCAGCAAAGAAGATGCGGACGATTACCGCTATTTTGCTGATCCTGATCTTACGCCTTTTCACATAACTGACACATTTTTGCAAGAAATTAAGGATGCGCTACCCGCATTGCCGGAACAACTTGAAAAAAAGTACCGGGAGGATTTTCAATTACCTGTATATGATGCGCATATAATCTGTGGTGACAAATCACAGGCGAATTATTTTGAAGAAATCATCAAACATACCACTCATTATAAGGCTGCGGTGAACTGGTTGATGGGGCCCATAAAGTCTTATTTAAATGACCATGGAATTGAACTGGATGAATTCCGTTTAAAACCAGAAAAAATTGCGGCACTCATTCAATTGGTAGATGAAGGAAAAGTGAATTTCAGTATTGCGTCTACAAAAATATTAATGGCATTAATAGTTGACCCCGGTAAAACTCCATTACAAATTGCAACTGAATTAAACCTGTTACAAGAAAGCGATAGCGGATCAGTAGCGGAATGGGTGGATAAAGTAATCACCAAAATGCCGGATAAAGTAAAAGAATATCGGAGCGGTAAGAAAGGACTGATCGGTTTGTTTGCAGGCGAAGTAAAAAAGCTTAGCAAAGGCAAAGCGGATATGCAGGTAGTTAATAAATTATTAGCTGAAAAATTAAATTAATGAAACAAATGAAAAAGCTTTTTACGATCGTGTTTTGCATGGCTATATTATTCGCTTGTAACAATGACAATCAAAAGGGAAAATTTACGGTTTCGGGTGAAATAAAAAATGCGCCAGACCAGAAAGTGTATCTCGAAGAATTATACTTTAGCGAGAAAGCGCCGGAGATACTGGATACTGCTGAAGTAAAGAATGGCAAGTTTACCATTTCAGCCTTAGCACCCGAACAAGGTCTTTACAGGTTGCGACTTGAAAAAACGGATGCTCCATTTATTTTTATCAACGACAATTCATCCATAAATGTGAAAGCTGATTACAACCAGCTTTCATTGGAAACGACTGTGTTCAATTCCCCGGCCAATCAGTTGCTGCGAAATTTCTTTACCAGTATTAATACCCGGCGAAAAAGCCTTGAAGAAAAAACTGCGGCTTTACAACAATATCCAAGCCCGGTTGATACAGATAGCCTGTACAATGTATTAAAAAAAGAGGTATCCTCTCAGGAAACAGCTTATAAAAATTATATCATCCAATATTTAGATACTACCAGTAATGCCATCATGGCAATGTTTAGTTTGGGTTATACCCGTGACATAGAACCCGATCAATTAGAAAAGTCCGTTGGCGGACTTACAAAGCGATTTCCCAATAACCAGGCAATCGCTACTATTGTATCGCAATACAATCAAATGATAGCGCAGTATAAAGCAAAACCATCGGATGGCAAACTGGCTCCTGATATCAATATGTCTGATACCAGTGGTAAACCATTTGCTTTGAGCATGTTGCGTGGAAAATATGTATTGGTAGATTTTTGGGCAAGCTGGTGCGGTCCATGCCGGGGAGAAAATCCAAACTTAGTAAAGGCTTACAATAAATTTAAAGATAAGAACTTCACCATTTTAGGCGTATCCCTTGATAAAGACAAAGCATCCTGGGTAAAAGCAATCGATGATGATCACTTAACCTGGTACCATATCAGCGATTTAAAATACTGGAACAGCGCAGCGGTTGCATTATACGGTTTTGATGGCATTCCTTACAATGTATTGGTAAATCCGGAAGGGCAAATTATTGGAAGCAATTTGAGGGGGGAGGCGCTTGAAATGAAATTGGGGGAATTGATCAAATAGCTCATGATATTCTACGTTTTCTATGTTACTTTGGTTCGACGGATGCAACGTTGCATGTTATTTTTAATTAATGTGACATAAGAGAAAATCACTAGCTGGCTTCT
>JBGSMI010000265.1:0-2787 GCA_041740215.1 Ferruginibacter sp. | reverse complement strand
CAAAAGGGTTAATAGTCAATCTTGTGGCTACTGGTGCAATACCACCTGTATTAGTGGTTGCAGAACTCGTGTAAAAAGAAAGAAGCCCGGTAGCAGGATTCATTTCCATGCCACTTACAAACCCTGGAGATAGCGGTCTTCTAAAGCCTCCTGAATAGTAGTTGTTAAATCCAATTCCCGGCCAATTACTTTCTATACTTACCCCGCTGGTGTTATCGCCAAAAATGGCATGTATAGTTCCAACTTTACTATTTACAACCAGGCCTGCCCTTGTGGGTGCGGTAGTGCCTATGCCCACATTTTGGGCCATGGCCACGCTGCTAAAAATTAAGAGGGCTAAAGAGTGGATGATTTTTTTCATAATTGATTGATATGATAAAATATTAATTACTATGACAATATTGCTCACCTGCATTTTACCACAGTGACATAAAATATACAGGGTCTGCAAAGGTTGGCACCACATACAGGGGTAATGGTAAATTCGTACTTGCCTGCCGTGGCAAAACGATTTTGATAATAGATTTCCGCCATTTCGTATCCTGCTTCGGCTACTACAACGCCATCTTTCTTTAGCACGGTTTTATAATAGGCATTACAACCGCCGGTACAATTAAATTTCCCCTTGAGCGCAAGGCTGTCGCCGGCACAAATTTTAAACTGATGGCCACACTTAACAGTGCGGATAGGCAGCGGTGCATATACGGTAAATGCACTCCAATTATTGGCGGTGGATGATGAACCGCATTTGCATTGTGCTTGTGCCGATGTACCGACAAGTGTGGTAATAAAAAAAAGTAGAAGTACTTTGGACATACACAATTTTTGATATTAAAATAATACCATAAAATTGCTTCAAAATGGAAAAATGCACAATACCATAAAAAGGGGACACACCCGAAAAATTACCTGCCTTGCATAAATCTGTGCACAGCACCGGTGGCACTATTTACCTGTAGCTTTTTGTAGATGCGTTTAATATGGGTTCTTACGGTTTCGGTTGATATAAAAAGTGCATCACCAATCATTTTATAGCTGTAGCCTTTGGCCACATAACTCAAAATTTCAACCTCCCGCTTGCTGAGGATATCCATATCTTCAGCTTTTTCCGTTTTGGTTTTAGGAATAAAACTCAGCACCCTTTTGGCTACACTGCTCGTCATAGGGGCACCTCCTTCCAGTACATCCTTAATGGCTGCGGGAATCTGATCAAAGTTGCGCTTTAGCAGGTACCCATTTGCCCCCGCACAAATGGCATTGAAAATATTTTCATCATCTTCAAACACCGTAAACATAATAACGGGAAGAGTTTCGTAAACAGACCTTATTAGCTTTACCGCTTCTACCCCATTGATGTCAGGCAAATCTATATCCATCAATACCACATCGGGCTTCAGCGCTTTTATGTCTGCCACTACATGGGCTGCATCAGGCAAATCGGCTACAAGGTGATAATCATTGTTCCATTCCAACATGGTTGTAATGCTCTGCCGCAGGTTATTATTGTCATCGTATAATAATACTTGAATAGGCATTTGGCAGATTAATTCGTAAAGGTAATTTATTATACAACTACTAAAATACCACATTCAGGGGACAGGAATAATTACCAAAACTTCTGTTCCGGTTGCTGATGGCACAATTTTGAGGTTACCACCTATTGCCCCGGCCCTTGCCTGCATGCTTCGGGTACCCGTACCGGTGGTTTCACCTTTCCATTTTCCATTATCTGTTATGGTTAGTTGTATATTTTTACTTTCGATTTTAAGGGTAACAGAAACAATGGTGGCACCTGCATGTTTGGCAATATTATTAATTGCTTCCTTGTAAATCAACAATAATTCTTTTCGATGTTGCATGGGTAATATTTTAGTACCCAGTTCTTCATCTGCTTCTATGGTAGCATCAATATTAAGGTGTTCCAGGGTTTGGGCGGCATATTCCCGCATACGGGTTACCAGATCTTCTACTTTTTCGTTATCGGGTCTTATACTCCATACAATATCACTCATATTTTGCTGTATGGTTTTGCTTTGATCCGAAATTTGTTGCAGCATCCCTTTGGCCTGCTGCGGATGTTGCTCCATGGCCTGCTGGCTAACATTGCTTAAAATATTGATACTGGTAAGGGTGCTTCCAATTTCATCATGCAGGTCGGCAGCTATTTTATTCCGTAACTGAAATTTCTCTTTAAAATAACGAAAGCGAAGGTTAATCAGCCAATAAACAATGGAGGACAGTGCAAGGGAGCATAACAATATAAACCACCATGTTTGATAAACCGGATATGAAATAACTATCGTTAACTGTATTGGTTTTTCTGTCCATTGCCCCTGGCTGTTGGCGGCTTTTACAAGTAAAATATAGGTACCCGGTCTCAGATTAATATATGCAGCCATATTATTTTGCGATGTAATCCATTCATTATCCCAGCCTTGCAATATCCAGCTATAAGTATGATCGGTTGCATTGGTATAATTGAGCAGGGCAAATTCAATATTCAACATATTCTGCCCGGAGTTTAACTTTAATATATCACCATCAGTAATCAACCTGCCTTGATTATAAAAGGGTTTATTTAATACTTCAATTTCGGAAAACACCAAACCGGCTTTTGTACGATTGTCTGTTTTGCTGATGTTGGTATTAAAAAAACGGATTGCATTAACCTGACCAACATACATATTACCGCTTTGAGGCGAAAGGTACATATATGGCTCAGCAGTATTATCTAAAGGGTAGGAAGTAAAGGAGTAATTAGTAAAAGTGTTTTGAGCCTCTTTATAA
>JBGSMI010000264.1:0-7235 GCA_041740215.1 Ferruginibacter sp. | reverse complement strand
CCACCACCCTTAAATAAACTTCATTCTGATTGATTCTTTACTTCCCCTTTAAAATTTTGTTGTTAATTACCTGCCCATCCTCATACCTTGTAACAATTGTGTAAATTCCTTTGGGCAAACCGGTTAAATCCGATTTAACTTGTGTTTTACCACTGGAAATACCCGTTTGATTGGACCTAACCTTTGTTCCGACAAAGTTGTAAACTGAAATCATTACCTGATTACTTCTATTTTTTGATTTTATATCCAGGTATGCAATATTCGACACGGGATTAGGGAAAACCGTAAGCTCATTTTTGGGTTGAAAAATTGTATAGGTTTTTATGCCAGTTTCTGTAAACGAAAATGCTGGCTCTTCTCCTGATACGGCATTTTTTACAATTACCAACAGAGTATCCATTGATTTCCCACCAGAGTTATCTTTTACAGTTAACTGATATTGATAGCTACCCAATACAAGCTTTGTCAGCGATGTGGACGGAGCACCCGGAGCAAGTAGCAACCCGCTTTCCGGACCGGAAATTTTCTGCCAGTTATAACTTTTAATAGTGCCATCTATATCTGTTCCACTGCCGGTAAGTATCAATGAGTTTGTTTCAGTGGTGGTAGCCTGTGTTGCTCCAGCCCGTGCTGCCGGCTGGTTATTAATTCTAAAGAGGGATGAAGTTGGAATTGCCTGCTTGGAAATACCCGTTCCGGCATAACTAACGATAAATACACCGTTGATATTAGTGTGGCAGTTTAAATTGATCAGTATTCTTCCTAACTTTTTCAATATTGCCCGCTCCAATCATTGCGCATGCTGTAATGCAACGCTGGCCTGTACATCCACTCATAGAGGCGATAGCATTCTGTGCTGTCATGGCTGTTAAAGCACCGGGTAAAACCATTAGGTGATTTTTTGCACCACCCAATGCAAGGCAGAGTTTAATATTAGCTGTTACCGGTTGGTAAACCAACTTTACACTTTAGTACAGTTAACAACAGAAACGGCTTAAAAATCAGGATGATCGCAAATGGCATTTACAATTCTACTTCGCAGTGTACAATATTAAGAACGTCATCCAGAAGGCCGGCTTTATTTAATAACTCCGATAATCTGACACAACTTAACGGTCTTTGGCTAGAAGACTTACAAAAAGAAAATCCGGAGAATGTGCTTTAAAATAAACTTTTTTGATGGTTTTAATATCATGCAATTACCTATAGCAATTGCATCAAGTATGGTCCAGTTGGGCACATTGCTGAGAAAGCTAAAGGACTCAGTGAATGCGACTAAGTCTAATGCAACTTGCTCTGTTCTGCATTCTCAACACGACTTACTTCAGTATTTCGCCGGTTACCAATTGAGGTAACGAGCAGGCAAACAAAGTTAGCTCAATATTTTTTTCAGTCGCAGCGACGGGCTCACCGTAAGTTTTCCATTTTCCTAACTGTACAAGCCAGTTCTTTCTAATTTTTTGCCGAGACGATACTAATATCGGGAAAATATCTTTACTCTCTTTTATCTGTGTTATCTTCCATGAGGGAATACTTTTTTAGCACCAACATCAATATCCAGATCGGTAGCAACTGAAATCGGCACAGTTGACAATAGCTTTCCATCTAAAAATCAAATGACATCCATTATGTTTGAGATGCCGAAGCTTTATCGGAAAACAATTGTATTGCATAGGTCACCTCCCAAACAATCTTTTGTTGTATAAAAGAAAAATCTAAAAGGCATTTTTATCCCCTTTGAAAAAGGTAATATAAAAGGTTAAAAATATAATTTTCAAATCCAACCAAAGGCTCCAATTTTCAAGGTACCAAATATCGTGTTCAACTCTTTTTCTTAAATGTTCATGTTCTTTGATTTCGCCCCTGAAACCATTTACCTGAGCCCAACCAGTAACGCCTGGTTTTACAAAATGTCGTATCATATATTCATCTAATATCCTGGAATAATCCTCTGTATGTTTTAACATGTGAGGTCTTGGACCTACAACTGACATATCCCCCAACAATACATTAAAAAACTGGGGCAATTCATCAAGGCTCGACTTTCTGAGAAATCTACCCAGTTTTGTAAAGCGATTATCATCACGGGTAACCTGTTTCAAATTGGCGTCCTTATTTACTTTTAAGGTTCTGAATTTAAAACAATTAAACTGCCTGTTATCCTTTCCTGATCTGGGCTGTACAAAAAACACCGGACCTTTAGAATTTAATTTTATCAGGAGAGCTAATATTGGTAGTAACCAAGATAATAAAAATAAAATAACAAATAAGCTAAACACAATGTCAAACAACCGCTTTTTAGAACTCGCTAAAATATCCTCCAAAGGTTCAGTTCTAAAAGATAAAATTGGAATGCTTTCAATAATATCAACATGTATATTCCTGTTAACAAACATTCTGAAATCCGGTACAAACTTAAACCGTATCATATTTTTCTCTGCAGTTTGTGCCAGCTCATAAACGAATGAGTGTTTTTCAGGAGAAATAGTAGAGTATATCTCTTTTATATTATTTTTTACCGCATAGGTAACACACTCATTACGTTTGCCTAAAATAGGATAAACAGACAATTCATCCACATTATTGTAATCTTCAAAATAGCCTTCGATTGAGATAGATTTGCTGTTCTCTGAAAAATGATTAACCAGTTGCTTTGAAAGACTGTTGTAACCTAGTAATACAATCTTCTTGTTAAATCTTTCCTGCTTTCCAAAATAGGCAACCCCCCCTACAAATAATATCCTTGTTAACAGCAATGAAATACCAAAACCAATAAAACTAAGCAGTATGAATAAACGGCTGTAATCAAAATTGTAAAAGAATAAAAATAATAATTGAATGGTTATATAAAACGCAAATGCACGAAACGTAAGCTTTGCGAACCTTTCAAAATTAAAAAAATTATCGTTAATATATAAGCCGCTAAGATATGCAGAACCCAACCATGAAATATTACAGAATACAAATAAGATGGTATAGTTTTCAGAAAAACCTCCTTGTACTCTACTCAAAGTAAGTATTAAAATCAAGTGTATGATATTGATGGCTAAGAAGTCTACCAGTGCAAAAAAAAACCTGAAAAGATTTGTATATGTTTTACTCATTTCAATTTAAATGTTAAACCGATGTCACGATTTTTATATTGCCTTACCCTTTTTTCCGGCATATAAATTAAACAAATTCTATTAAAACCAGTCAGTGCAATCAAAAAATAATCTATTGTTTTAAAGTAGATCAACCCAACCTTTTTTTTGAGGTGTTGTTATTTACAAAGTGCGACTATTTACTAACTTGGTCTTACGTCAGCCGTTAAAGGTCCATCAATAGTCGAAAATGAAAAATTGATCTTTACAAATCAAACCGCCGTTTTTACCTTTACATCATGCTAATGTAGAGAGAGGTTTTTCTCCAATATGTTTCAGCTATCTGGTGTAGAAAGCACTTTTAAATAATTTATTTAATGCCAAACGCTCCATCACGCCTATTAAACTTCCACTCTTTAAGTCAGCGCCCTTAAAGAAAACAACCCCTTTACTCACAATTTGGAAAGTAAATTTTAAACCGATCATACAGCATTATTTTTGAAGAACCAACAATATCTGCAACATCAGCTTTTTGCGATAAGCGGTTAATAATCGGAAATATTCAAAGGTTTTTTCGAGTTAATTTACCGCATGCTACACTGCAACCTTTGAAAAGACTTAAAATCTACCAATTAAATCTTTTTTGCAGAGCTACAGCTAATAAGAAACTGGGTGAGGTAATAATAAAGAAAGGGTAAAAATATATAACAGCTAATTTCTTCTTTTTTGACATAAAATTAGTTTTTTAAACCCGATGGTCAAATTATTTTTATTACTTATTCAGATTAGGCTTAATCAAATTACAGAATAAAATTAATTATTTTTCTTTTTCATTAACGAATAAATTCCTTTTAGATTGTATTAACAAACTGTTCTAGTACCATAAAAAAGGCATTTCAACAAGCCTGTGAAAAATACATTTTAGACAACGTCTTTCTCAATAATTATTTATAAATAAAGATTAGATCAATTTATGACTGCAAGTATGCGAGAAAATTTTAAATCGCATAGGTATAATTCTCTATTATAGGATATGATTGAGTAGCAGATCTTAAAATTTCTACTTTTGACTTTTCAACTTCTGCAAGGATAGTGTAGCCGAGTGAAGCTAAATTAATCTTTACAGTATTATTTTTTACGGAGATCATTGGTATCTTATGTGTAATTCCCTTTTCGACATCGGTTCTCAACCTTCCATTAAATATTGACGGGTTTTTTTGAAGTTTTACGTTTGTATATTCATTCAAAAACCCCTTCATTAACTCAATTTCTTCAGATTGAATAATTGCCGGCTTTCCCAACCAGTAGATCACATTTATGATGTTATTATTTTTACAAAGCGTTGGAATTTGAAACTCGTTTGTATAAATGAATACCAAAGAATTAAATAATGGTTCTAAAATAAGTTTTTTTTGATTTACCTCACTTCGTTTCAGCGGACAATAGTTGTCTATGCTTTTACGAGTAAGCATGTTAGAAACCTTTTTTTCACACCCGTGCTTTGTTGATAATGCGTACCAAAGTTTAGCAGAATTAGTCATGATTTAGTCATTTAAGATGTAATAATTTTCTGTTGACAGTTACAAAGCAATTCCCATCTTAAGGATTATTATATGAAATAAAGTCAAATAATAAAACTTAGTACAGCAACTAGATAGCTTCATTAGCAAAAGGAAAAAGAAATCAATCAGTTAATCAGAGGTTATTCTTAAAGGATAATTAGACAGTTGGTTTCTGGTCTAAGATAATGGTACCAAGGAGGTAAAAGTGTAAAAATCGCTGGGATCTTTTATACTATTAGTACCGTTGAGAGAACAAATATAGAAATGTTATTTAGAAAAACAAAAATATTTAGTGATATGCTACTGTTATCAAATTAATATCCTCTGTAATTTTTTGCCGGATGCCTAAGCCACCGGGGTCATTGATGGGGCATACGCTAAATTTAAAAGTAAAATAGTACCTAATCCGCTGGTTTGTACCTTACTATTATCCGGTGGATCCTGAATAGCCTTTTTTATCTCCGCGTCTATTGCTGCAAATTACTGTATTGGAATCATATCCGGATTTTGTTTTTAACGCCCGGTATTATGCATTTATCCAAAGATCTCCTGCTTCTTCATCCATATTTTCTTATACAGCTTCTTCATTTTTTTATCCAAAAAACTACGGTCAATCAACTCCATCACTTCCTCATTTTTACTGCTAAAAAGTTTAAAACTGTTATAATAAACCTTTTCATTTATCCGCAGGTTTTCAGCCAGCGCCTTAAAGTCGGTAAGTTTTACTGTTGCTTTTTTACCATTTAAAGTAAGGGCCAGTTCTTCTTCATCCCTGGGATTGAGCAGGTTTACATTTAGTAAGTCGTAGGCTGGGCTTAGCACTATACCTTCTGGCTGGTGCATTAAAGAAAAATTTTTTAAGTGCATATCATTGTTACCACACAGGTAACTGAATAAAACCAGTTCAAAATAACTAAGTAAATCAAGCCCTCTATAGCAATAACGAGCTACCAATTTACCAGCCTTTTCATAAGAACTTTTGTATTTACTCTCTGTTAAAAATTCTGATAACTGGCACAGGTCTTCTATGTGTATTTTTTTTCCATCTACCCGATCGAAACGACGGGCAATATATACCATGCTGCCATTACTGGCCTGCATCAATGAATGATCACACACCTGTATTTTAAACAATTCGGCCAGGTGCATGGTAAGGTCTTCTGTTTCCGGCATCATGGTATAACCGTGGTGCTGCGGTTTTACAATAAATTCTCCCCAAAGCCCAACAATTGTCAAGCGGCTGTGCCCTTTTTCTTTTTGCACAGTAAGAGACAGTTTTGGCTGCACACCTGTCACCGCTATCCGCTGGTTAACAGTTTGCCTTGCCAGTGATTCAATCAATGCATCATCCAATTGAAGCGTTGGCACTTCCGGCCTACCAAAAAATCTTTTGGCACAGGCCGGATGGTATTGTGCATCCCCGGCATCTTTGTAACAAAACCAGCAATTATTCATAGTCATTTTATTCAGGCTCTACTGTTACAGCCCCAATAGTATCCCGGCAGGTTGTTAACAATAATTCAAAACGATCGCTGGCTTTTACTTTCCAACGATCCACAGCAATATCCAGCAACCAGCCTTCCGGTATCAACCCATCAAAAAACGGGAACAACACTTTGCTGCTGAAAGGTTCTTGCTGCTTTAGCAGCGTAAGACTAATAGGCTTGCTATCCGGTTGTAGTAGATAGTCACCGTCATACTGCAATAGGTAGCCTTCATCCGTTTCCGAAAGGCGGGCTGCCAATACGCCGTTGTATAAAACTTTTGCATTTTTAGCCATGCTTCTGTGCTTTTGAAGTTACCGTAAGCTCAGCACCGAACAACGCCAGTATCTGGTTCACTTTATCCATACGCATAGTGGTTTTGCCCTGCTCTATTTCCCTTACCAGGCGAAGTCCTACACCTGCCTTTGCAGCTAGTTCTTCCTGCGTAAGATTGCTTTGTTTTCGTTGTTGCTTTAAAAATATGGATTGATTCATTTTATACCTTTAAGGGTATAAAGATAGGTGATTGGCTTCAGTTATACCGAATAAGGTATAATTGCATATTTATTATTTGTACTATACGCAATTAGGTATAATGCTGATTATACCTGATAAAATGTTTATGGGAATCTAAAATATGCTAGTATGATAGTCGGCTCTCCTACTTTGCGCCTGCAAACTGCAATATGTCATACCGCCGATTTCCTATTGTTTACTTTTTGTGTTTTGGCATATGCGTAAATCCTTTTCCAATAAAAGTAAATCATAAAGGTTAATATGCAGTATGGATAAGGGGTTGAGCGAAAATAAAAACAGGACAAGAGGAAATTATTCCAGCTTGTCCTGTGAAGTCGGGATGGCAGGATTCGAACCTGCGACCTCCTGGTCCCAAACCAGGCGCGATACCGGGCTACGCTACATCCCGAACTAACCTATTATTTACCATTTGATGTTTGCCTTTGCAAGCGACACCATGAATTGGGAATGGTTTATAAATGTATAAGATCTTTTGCGGAGAGAGTGGCATACGATCCCCCGACTGGCGGAACAGTATCTTCTCTTTACTTCTCAAACAATTTCTTTGCGGAGAGAGTGGGATTCGAACC
>JBGSMI010000238.1:0-3003 GCA_041740215.1 Ferruginibacter sp. | reverse complement strand
GATTGGTTTACTAAAATACATGATTACACCTGGGCTCATTTTAGTGATCCTGAATATGGCGAATGGTTTGGCTATTTAAACAGGCGTGGAGAAGTGTTAACAAATTTAAAGGGTGGTAAGTGGAAAGGATGCTTTCACGTGCCAAGGGCTTTATACCAGGTTTGGAAAACTTTTGATTCAATTTAATAACTTGATTGTAAAATAGATTACTTGTATTAACCATTAATAAAGGCAGCAATGCCATCAAGACCAATGCTTTTGACTAAGATATTGCAGTATACACTTATTGTTTTTGCATGTAATGTTGTAACACCCGTTATTGTACAGCGAGCATTGACTACGCAAGTACTTGTAGTAAGTGGTGAAGCAGGCGGAACTACTGCCGGATTGCAAGCTGCCCGATTAGAAGTATCAAGCATCATTGCAGAAGCTACCACGTGGGTGGGCGGTATACTTAGTACTACAGGTGTTGCAGCAATAGATGGCAATCATCAGTTGCCTTCCAGCCTGTGGCGGGAGTTTCGGGAAAAAATATACAATGTTTATGGTGGAGCTGAAAAAGGGGCATCCGGCTGGGTCAGTAATACACAGTTTGAGTCGCAGGTGGCAGATAGTATATTTAAAGCAATGGCTGGCGGCAAAAAAAAACTGAAGGTGCTTTATCAGTCGGATTTTGTAAAAGTGATTAAAAAAGGCGAAGCAGCAACTTGGGCAATTTTTAAAAATTACAAAAATGAAAAACTAATTGTCAATACTACTATTGTTTTTGATGCAACCGAAATGGGTGATGTAATGGCCAACGCCAATGTCCGTTTTGATCTGGGGATGGAAGGCGCCGAAATATTGGGCGAAAATGTTGGTGATACTTCAACAAATAATATTGTTCAGAATTTGACCTATGTAGCTGTTTTAAAAGATTTTGGGCCAAAGGCCGATTGTACCATAGTAAAGCCTATTGTTTATAATCCAATGGAATTTGATAGCGCAGATACAGATTATTACAACAATAAAAGTTATCACTTGCCTGGCGTTAATGCCCGAAAAATATTGGACTACGGAAGATTGTCCGATAATAAAGGTATGCTCAACTGGCCCAATAAAAGCAATGATACTTACATAAATATGGTTGGATTATCTGGCGAAAAGCGCCAGGCTGCAATCGATCTATTTAATCAAAAAACACTTTGTTTCATTTATTTTATTCAGCTTCAACGTGAATTTGAACAACTTGGTTTAGCTACTGAGCAATTTGGTACGCCTGATCATTTGGCATTAACTCCTTATCATCGGGAGGGTAGAAGGTTACAAGGATTAACACGAATTACCATAAATGAAAGTGCAAATTTAATTGCTGATTTACCGCTTTATCGCACCGGCATTGCGGTGAGTGATTATTCTATTGATCATCACCACAAAAAAAATCCGCTGGCCACCCAGTATTTGAATTTTTTTCCGGTGCCATTCTACAGTGTGCCAATGGGTGCATTGGTACCAGAAAAGATAAATGGTTCGGTGGTTGCAGAAAAAGGAATTAGTGTAGGCAATGTAGCCAATGGTACTACCCCTCTAAAGCCCTATGTATTATTTACGGGGCAGGCTACAGGAATGCAATCTGCTTTTGCTGTTTTAAATCACCAACAGCCCCGTCAGGTAAATGTTAGAAAAGTGCAGCAACAATTGCTGAATGCCGAAGCCTATTTCATGCCATTCATTGATGTAATGTATAACCATCCCCATTTTTCTTTCATACAAAAAATTGGCGCCACCGGTATTTTAAGCGGTTCCGGTAGTTCATATATATGGGCAAATCAAACCTGGTTTTATCCAGATTCGTTGGTTTATGAAAATCAGTTGCGAATTGGTTTAAAAGACTTTACTAAACAATTTACTTCCAGCAATGTTTATGTCACGGTAAACGATGCTAATAAATTAATTGCTGACCTGGCAACTGCGTATTTAAACCAAACTAAATCTAACAAATTCCCTTTCACTGTTTTAAAATCATTGAGAAAAAATACTAAATATTGGATTAGATGCGGTTTGGAAAATTTCGAGGGTGATCGACAAATAGCAAGGTCAGAGCTCGCTGTTTTGTTAGACAAAACTGTTGATCCTTTCACGCTGGCGAAGACCGATGATAACGGAAATATAAAACAGAAAATCTTTAAATAAGCGAAACAATCATTTTTTAAAACCAAAAAAAAACAAGTATGAGAAAACTACTGCTAGTATTTTTATTGCTTTCCACTACTGCCGGTTTATTGCTGGCACAGGAAATTAGAATTGCCGGTAAAGTTACCGGATCCAATGCTACCCTATCGGTAGAAGGGATCTCAATAACCGTAAAAGGCTCTAACCGCACAACCATCACAAACAAAGAAGGGGAATACAGCATTGCTGCTCCTGCCTCAGGCACCCTCGTTTTCAGCGGTGTGAGCATTAAATTAAAAGAAGTGGCTATTAAAAATGCCACTACCATCGATGTAACTTTAGAACAGGACGCCACACAAATGGATGCTGTTGTAGTAACTGCATTGGGTATTTCCCGTCAAAAGAAAAGCCTTGGATATGCAACTCAGCAAATCTCGGGAGCTGATTTAAGTGTAGGTCGTGAAAACAACGTGGCCAACGGTTTGATGGGGCGTGCCGCAGGAGTTGTAATCACCAGGAGTTCGGCAGGCCCGGGTTCATCTACACGTATTTCATTAAGAGGTGAAAAATCATTGGTGGGTAACAACCAGCCTTTGATTGTAATTGATGGGGTACCGGTTGATAACACTACAAGAGGTGGAACAGGCGAATTTAATGGTTCTGATGGTGGCGATGCCATTGGTAATTTAAGTGCTGATGACATTGAAAGTATGAATATTTTAAGAGGACCGAATGCTGCAGCATTGTATGGTGCAAGAGCCAACAACGGTGTGTTGGTAATTACTACCAAAAAGGGACGAAGACAAAAAGGCCTTGGCATTACGTTCTCTAATAACACTGGTGTGGAAAGTG
>JBGSMI010000234.1:0-13621 GCA_041740215.1 Ferruginibacter sp. | reverse complement strand
TGGTCATAGTCATATACATCCCGGTCTTGATTTCCTCCTGTCTTCCTCCCATACCCACAATCATAAATGGAGTGAATTTGAAACCGAGATAAATTTCCCACAGGCACCAAAATACAATTGGAGAAGTGGAAGTGGGGGTCTATTAATGACCTGGACTGACGGTATGGATGGATTTGGTGCTGATTATTTTACATTAGGGGTTGATAGTGATGTATTTAGTAGTGGAACTACGAGTTTCTATACGGATAATAATATTCACAATCATATCGTAAATCTGGAAACATCATTGAATAATTTAGAACATGCGCACGCTCCTGTTTTCATCGCACCAACAGTAAGTACGGAAGGCAATCATACGCACACGCTCGACTTGCCAGCTACTACAAGTAGTGCAGCCAACGATATTAGCCCACCATTTTTTGGACTATTGAAAATAATAAAAATTAAGTAATGATAAGAAATAACAAGAAGTTTTTTAATGTCCTGATTTTTTCTCTATTGTTTTTAATGATAGACAAAGCGATCAATGGTCAAAGTATAGCCATCAATGAATCCAATCAGGCAGCTCATCCATCAGCAATTCTGGATGTGAGCTCCCATTCAAAAGGTATGCTCATTCCAAGACTGGAAATGGAAGCAAGAGAAAATATCGTAAATCCACCAGACGGCTTATGGGTTTATCAGACAGATGGCAAAACAGGTTATTATTTTTCGCAAAATGGATCATGGATCAAATTTTCTCAAAAGGAATATGACAATGTTCCGGTTGGAAGTGTCATTGACTGGTTGCCACAAGGACAGACCTTACCCGATAATTATAGAATATGTGATGGCAGCACCATCAACGACCCGGAGAGCCCTTTTCACAACATAAGCTTACCCAATCTTAACGGGAAGTTTATTAAATCGGTCAACATCAACTCCATAGGGAGTATAGGCGGCGACACTATGCATGCTCATACCGTCCCTTTTGGTACCCGAAGCACCACAAATGCAAATACCACCCATGCTCATACCGCTTCCGAGGTAAACGTTAGAACGAGTCTGGAATCCCATACCCATAATTTTTCCATAAGTGTGAGTTCCGTTACACATGACCATGAATGGGCCCGACTAAATTCCAATGAAAACTGGCGGTCATTTAATCAGAATGGAGCTGGTCTTACGATGGTAAACTGGACAGATGGCATGGGGGCAGAGGGTAGCGGAAATTATCCGATTGCCATCAATTCGCCAGGTGGATTGAGTCAGGATAGACCTTTTTATACAACTACCGATACTCATACCCATAACGGAACTACCGAGGTAAATTTAATTAGAAATGAACATGATCATAGGGTTATTGTGCCAAGTGTAAGTGAAAGTGCCAATGCAGTCCATAGTCACCAGGTTCTTGTTGGCAATCAAACTACCACAATCGGCACACATACGCCTCCTTATATTCAGTTATTAAAAATAATGAGAATCAAGTAATTAAAATTAAGGCATGAAATTTACCTATAATACTGCATTCCTTCGTATCATAATGACATCCATAGTAGGGCTTGTCATTTTGGGCGGTCCGCTATCGATGTTTGCTCAAACAGCAATCAATAATTCGAATAGTCCCGCACACCCCGCTGCTGTGTTGGATATTTCTTCTACACAAAAAGGCTTATTGATACCCCGTATGAGCGCTTTGGAAAGAGCACAGATCATAGCTCCTGCCAATGGTTTGCTGGTTTATCAAACCGATGCTCCTTCCGGATTGTATTTTTTTCAGGATAATATCTGGTCACCCATCAATAGAAGCGCTTCTTCTACTCCAATCGGTAGTATCATCGATTGGTGGAGGCCAAATGCAAATTTTTCTATTCCGGCAGGTTATGTTATATGTGATGGTACAGCAATCAACGATGTTTTAAGCCCATTGAACGGTAATCTGACTCCGGATTTTACAGATAAGTATGTACTTGGTACATCTAACCCTGAGGAAGCTGGCCAATCAGGTGGAAGCGCTGCTCATCTTCACTCCCTAAGTGCCACTATCAATTCTGTAAGCAGTTTTAATCACACTCATGCATTCAATTATTCTTTTACATTGGTATCTAATGAGGGCAATCACAGTCACACAACGATTGGTCAAACAGGAACCTTATTCGACAGAAATAACCATAATCATGAAGTTGCCTCTTACGATCAGGGAAATAAAATTTGGAGCTCCAGAAATGCCAGTGGAAACTTGGTGGAAATAATTGATTGGGGGGACGGCATTGACGCTGGCGGAACGGGCCATTTTCCAATTCAAACCAATGGTTTTTCTGGAATCATAATTACTGATACTAAACTTTCTCACGCTCATACTTTTACGATACCTGCCGGCCTTGTTTCAACTACAAGCGGCGCCCATTCCCATACTCCAACACTAGGTACAAGAAATACAGCCTTGGCAGGTGCTCATAGTCACGAATATAGTATGGGAACAGTATCCTCCAATGCGGGGAGCAATCATCCCAAATATACCGGATTGCTAAAACTGATGCGTATTTATTGAGGATCTGAAAATTCTTTTGAAAAGTTGTCTTGAAATCCCCACATCCGAACCTTCAGACGTGGAGATCTCGTATTACGAGATTTACTCAGGTACTGCTACTACTCAAATCCCGTTTTGACAGGGTCTGTTACAGCAAACCCGACTATCTATTCATACTTCCATAAAATATTTGTAAATTTGATTCTTACAGCATTCAACCGATGAATAAACTTGAATCATACAAATCAGACATAATCAAACTTTGTGAAACCCATAAGGTTAAGAGTCTATATGCATTTGGCTCGGTTTTGACAGAGGAATTCAATAAAGAAAGTGATATTGACCTGATTGTGGACTTCTCAAATATAGAGGTAGAAGATTATGCAGACAACTATTACGACTTCAAGTTTTCTTTACAAGATATGCTTAAAAGACCCGTTGACCTATTGGAAGAAAAAGCCATAAAAAATCCATATTTCAGGCAGGCTCTAAATCAAAAAAGACAACTTGTTTATGGCCAATGATATTAAAGCCTGGCTTTATGACATATTGAACGCCATTATGGAAATCGAAAGTTTCTTTAATGATAATTCGAAAGATTTTACAGAATACCAAAACGACATAAGAACCAAAAGAGCTGTAGAAAGAAATATCGAAATAATTGGGGAAGCGCTTAGTCGAATCATGAAACAGAATGAAACAATTGTAATCTCAAATTCCAGAAAAATTGTTGATACAAGAAACAGAATAATACATGGCTACGATACTGTTTCAGACGACGTAATCTGGAGTATTGTTATCAGACACCTTCCCGTTTTACAAACAGAAATCCAGGAGTTATTGGTTGAGTAAAAATGCACTGCACCCAACGACTAAGCTTTCATTAGTGCTGAAGCCCACCAATGAAAATCTCCTTGTACTAAACCGGTAAAAAATATAGAAAACCTGCCGTTATGGGGTTTGCTTTGGGCTAAAGTACTTTTTGGGGTATCGTATTACACAAATAAGGTTTACTGAGGAAAACCATAAAAAAATCCTGCAAAATTCATAGAAAAGGAAAATTTTACTACTGTTATAAAAATGCGGCGTAAAGTTGCAGCAAAATGAAATCCGTGTATTTATTTTAAAAGCATAGGTAAGTGAGCAATGATGCATAATTTGTACCTGTCTGCCAATAGGCGAATTGTTGCATAGTGATTGATGTATTGGCGATATTACAATCTGAAATATATAAGTTTATAAATTAAAAATAAAAGCGCTGTTTTTTTAAAATATTATTATTACTCTGGTTAATATCGCCGATACAAGCGTTATGTCCAACCCAATTAGACGTCTCCTGTTAATTCAAACCAATTAGCTTTTACAAAGTAAAATTTACGGTTTTCTCATAACTTCTCCTGCATAACTTTCCCAAATTGTGAACTTAGATTCCCATATTTTATCTTGCTTTGGCATTTATTAATGACTATCTATCACAAAGCTTCATGTCACCTTATTAGAACGCCCAGGTATGCGACAACAAGTTAATAATGCAATTTTCTTCTCAAATCATGTAACACCAATCGTAGAATTCCTTTGCAACTTTGTATCAGCAATAAAGCAAAACGAAAGCTATGTTTCATCATGTAAAAGAATTGCAATTGAACGCAAGGGTTTCCAAACCTGATGTTCGTTTTGCCAAATTATTGATTGAACAATTTGGTGGACCTAACGGAGAATTAAAGGAAGCCAGGCAATATTTTTGGCAGGCATTTGGTTGCAGAAAACCAAATCCGGCTGTATATGATATGCTCATGGATATTGCTACTGAGGAATTTAGCCATCTTGAAATTGTAAGTGCAACAATTCAAATGCTTTTAACCGGCGAAAATGGTGAATTAAAAAATGCAGCCGACGAATCAGACCTTACTAAAATGTTAGACGGTAAAGCAGCAAAAGAAAATTAGATACATGAAGCAATGATAAATCAGCACTTCTTTATAATAAGTGGTGGAATTTCCACACTTACTGATAGCGTTGGCAATCCCCGGAGTGCAAACTATATCATAGGCATGGGCGAAACAGCTGACCGTTGCTTAAACATTGGTGCAGAAACAAGTGCAAAAATGGTATATGAAAACCTGATGAAATTTACAGACGATGTTTACGCAAAAGAGTCATTACGTTATTTAATGGCGAGAGAGATTGCCCACTTCCAAATGTTCGAGTCAGCTTTAGACAGTATTAAACCAAACTTCCCCCCGGGCATTTTAAAAAGCGACCCGAAATATAGCAACAAGTATTTCAACATGTCAAAAGCAAAAGACTTTAAAGGCGGTTGGTATGAAAGCAAAAGCCCATTGCTTGGTGAAGAATAGCAATTTATTGATGACCCACTTCAACATGTTCTGGAAACGAATGGTTTATTGACAGAAAAAGTAAAGGCTACAAATCGGACAGAAAATGCTGTACAAACAGCAAATAAAAATTTAAGTGCTGAACGTAAAGGGGTAGTTCAAAAAAGCAACCGCTCCGATAAACGGAATATTGAGTTGGTAAGTTTATGAGGATGAACGAAAATTTAAAAAGTGAACAAAACAAAGTGACTTCAAAACCAAAACAGGCTAATACAGGAAACGGAAAATCTGCTAAAGCAAAGAATAAGAACAAAAAGAAAATTCAAATGACTTTATAATCAATTAAAAATAAAAAAAATGGACAACAAAAAAACAAATTCAGAGGAGTCTTCAAATGGTACAAAAAAAGCGAAGAAAAATGCAATGCAATCTTCGCAGCTAATGAAGTTATTTGAAGATGAGTTAAAAGACATTTATTGGGCAGAAAAAGCTTTGACAAAAGCTATTCCAAAAATGATTAAAAATGCTACCTCAGAAGAGCTGATTGAAGCACTGACAAGTCATCTTGCAGAAACCGAAGAACATATATCAAGTGTTGAGCAGGTATTTGCATCATTTGGCAATGAGGCAATAGCTGTAAAATGCGAGGCAATGACAGGCTTAATAAAAGAGGCAGAGGAAATAATGGAAGAATGTGAAGCAGGTTCAATGTGTGACGCTGGTATTATTTCGGCTGCACAAAAGATAGAACATTATGAAATAGCTACTTATGGAACGCTTCGTCAATTTGCAGAAACCTTAGGTTTAACTGAAGCAGAAACATTACTTGAGATTATACTCAACGAAGAAAAAGCGGCTGACGCAAAACTGACAGAAGTTGCTGTTTCAGCAATAAATGTAGAGGCGGCTGAAATGGAAGAAGCCTGATAATTTTTGAATTTTAAATAGAAAAGTGCAGTAAACCTGGTTTGCTGCACTTTTCTATTGAACACCTTAATGACTGACAGTGCTGAAAGCAATGCCTTTAACAACTTTAAATTCTTAAGTCCCAAAGATCCAACAACGAACGCTTCCTTGTACTAAACCGGTAAAAATGTAAAAAACTTGCCGGCATGAGGTTTGCTTTGAGCTCAGGTACTTTGTAGGTTATCTGACAACAATTTTAAGGGTTGCTAAAGGAACAATAAAAAAATACATGCATTGGTACGTGACCCACAAACCATAACTCACACTCTAAGCCTTGGTTCGTGACGCACGAACCATAACCCACACTCAATGCAAACCATGGCTGCGGGTAATCTACTAGTTGGTTTGTAAGCAACCGACCTGCGCTGCGCAAAACACCCAACAAAGAAAAGCCTCCACCCGGCAGCAAGAAAAAATAACCACCACCTGCCACCGGTTTACGGCTGCACCTGAAGGGTGAATGATGGATGGACCAATATGCGGTAATGGAAGCATTCCATATAAGCCGAAAATTGGTAGAGCGTTTTTGCAAGCGGTTCAGGCTTAAAAGCAGCGGTATTGGGCAGCGGTGGTTTATTTCCGAAATGGCGATGCTGCGGTGGTTTAAGAATCATGTGAAACCGTAAAGGCCGGGAATAATAATGAAAATATCAATGGCCACGGCCCACCGGGAGTGGAAGTGCGGGGGCTTTTTATTCCGTAAGGTATTCTGCATGCCTTTAAAAACACAGGCGCATGAAGAAAGGGTTTGTATATCCTTGCCGGATAATCATTTAACGGGTAACGATTTTTAAAACAGAACCCAAAACAGATATATGCATACTCCCTGCAGTTTAACCCTTAAATTTGTATGTAAAGCGAAACACAACCAGCAAGTTGTTTTGCCTGAAAATTAGTTAGGCCCTATTTTACAAATCAAATATTTCATGAAAAGTATTTTTACTATAATATTGTTTTCAATTACCCTTTATAACTGCTATTCTCAAAATCAAAAATATGACAATATAGTTTTTGAAGGTGCTGGAATAAGAGGAATTGCTTATGCCGGTGTATTAAAGGAATTGGAAAGTTCTGGAATATTAAAAGACATATCAAGGGTAGGTGGAACTTCTGCGGGTGCTATAACTGCTTTAATGGTTTCTTTAGGGTATAGCTCAAATGAAATTTTTGAAATAATTTCTGAAACTAAGTTTCAAGATTTTAATGATGGTGAATTTATTTTCTTTGGTGGCTTTTCAAGACTGACCGGAAAATACGGGTGGTATAAGGGAAACGAATTTACAAAATGGTTAGAAAAAATAATTAGAAACAAAACTGGAAATTCTGAAATTAACTTTAGAGAACTTCAAGAGAAAGGTTATAAGCAGTTATATGTTACAGCTACTTGTATGAATAAACAAAAGCTTTTAATTTTTTCATCTGAAACCTATCCAAAAATGAAAGTAAAAGATGGTGTAAGAATTTCAATGTCAATTCCACTATATTTTGAAGCTGTATTCATTGACAGTTTGGGTAAAGTTTACAAAAAGAATAAAAAGAATAAAGACCTTGATATTGTTGTGGATGGTGGAATAATTGGAAACTTCCCAATTTTTATTTTTGATAGTGTTACAATTGACTCATCTAATCATAAAATCAGAATACCCAACTTTAAGACAATTGGTGTGCGAATTGACTCTGACTCGCAAATTAAAAGCGATTCCTTTAACAAAGACCTCGCACCCATTGAAATCAATAGAATAAGGGATTATTTAGAGGCGTTTTACACTATTATTATTGAAAATTTAAATATGAATCAATTAATACCCGAAGATTGGGAAAGGACAATTTCTGTTTCGTCAGTTGGAATTGGTCCAAAAATAAAAAAATTATCTAACGAGCAAAAAATGGCTTTAATTAAAAGTGGCGGGCAACATACACTTGACTTCTTAAAATATAAATAAAAATAGTACCTGACAGTACCTGCAAGAAATGGGTGGTTCAGTGGTTAAATGATTCCGATAGCTATCGGAATTGTGCGTCGTATCAACTTCAGTAGTTGCAGACCGTTTTCGGCTCGGCAATCGCCTGCTTCTTGTAGCTGCAAAACCTTACCTGCAAGCTTAAAACGCGTTATCATTTAAAATTAGTAATAAAATGTATATAAAAAACAAGCTCATAACAAAAGGGTTTATACTCTCTGGAATAATGAACATTTTAGGAGTTTTAATATTTTCCAGGTTTTTCAACAATGCGGTTATACCAGAATATGATACGCAAGCTATGTCGAATTTCGGACTGCTAATGATTGTGGTTTGGGGTTTTATTTTTATATCAGCATCTAAATATTATGACAAAATACCGCTTCTAATTGGCGTTTTTATAATCGAAAAGTTGATTTATGCTTTGCATTGGACAAAATGGGTGATGCACAACAATATATCAGAAGTTTTTGCGAAAGATAAAATGGCAGGCATATATTACGCAATTTATGGTATCAATGATTGGCTTTTTTTCATCTTTTTTCTGGTTGTATTTATACAGCTAATTCGTGTAAATAAATAATTTTTAGAAATTAAATGAACTTTATGTATTCCCTCAAAATTATCGCTTTGTGGGGATACTGGAACTAATAGACGAAGTGTTGACTTTTGCCCTTGTTCGTGAGCCACTAAACCACGCCTTGGTTCGTTACCCACAAACCATAACCCACACGTAAGCAGCCAAAAAGGGCTTCTGACAAAAAAGGGTGTTCGCCGTTAAAATTACATTTCCATGAATATGGGCTACCCGCTATCATGCAATCTATTGGCCAATAATTGCTTTTTTTCAATGGTGGCCTGTAAAATGCGCCATGCCTTGGTTCGTGACGCACGAACCATAACCCACACCCAATGCACACCCATGCCTTGGTTCGTGAGGCACGAACCATTACCCACACTTACCTTAAGCCCGTTGGTTCGTGGGCCACGAACCACGGCTTCGGCAACTGCCAACAATTGGAATCAAAAAGTACAACATAGCAAACAGGAAGGTTATTATTTGTTGCGTACTACCCTGGATGCAAATCAAGAAGAAATACAATGGCAGATATACAATGTAGTTAGAGAAGTAGAAAGTACCTTCCGTATTTTAAAACCCGATCTCGACCTTCGCCCTATCTACCACAAAACAGACAAGGCAGCAATGGCACATCTGCACCCTGGTCTACTGGCCTATTGGTTAGTAAACACGATAAGACACCAGCTCAAGCAAAAAGGTATCCATACCCAATGGAAAGAAATTGTAAGGGTGATGAACACCCAAAAGCTGGTCACCACAACCATGCAAAACGAATACAGTCAAACTATAGTCCTCAGAAAATACAGTGAATCAACAAAGGAAGCATCCTGAATTTACGAGGCGCTTAATTACAAAACGAAAAACTTCACTCGCAAAAAATCTGTAGTCCCCCAAACGGAAATTATAAAAAATGAAACAATTGATAACAGGGAGTTTAGTTCATCTTAGCTTGCAATGTGGGTTAAGGGCTTTTAGATGCCTGAAATAAGTTGCATTGAGTATAAGACCCGGGGCACCGGTATTTAAAATAAAATTGCCGGTAATACTATCAACCATTGCCTGTATAACAATGAGGTTTCCAGCTTTTGAAAACGGGATGGTGCCCGATTGCGCCTGACTGGACAGTACATAATCATAATCACCCTGAAGCGTTTGGTTGGTTTTAGCGCCATCTTCCGCCTTGCCTCCGCTTTCCATTTTCACTTCATTTACCCATACCTGCTGGCATAAAAAATACACCGGCAGCAAAATGCAAAGGATACGATATGTACTTGCCTGTAACATGCGGAGTGTGAATGATGTGAGGAACGACAGTAACTTATTGTAAAACCACTGTGTGTTTATAAAAGTGAAATTAAAACAGGAAATGAAGCATTGTATAAACTTTAGGATTAGTGGTTTGATAACAATTATCAGTGGTAAAACTTGTTTACCTGATTTTTGACCTTACTGTTTTTTATAAATATGAGGTAAATTTTTAACTTGAAATTGGATGCCTATTTTAAGGCAGTACATTTTTGTTATGTATACAGCAACATGCATGTACAAAAAATTATTTTGTTTAAGTATTGCATGCGTTGAAAATTGCGATTACATTTATGTTCAAAAAAAATAATCAATCTATAATCAAAAGAATAATCTTATATGAAAATCTCCATTTTTTTTATTGTTGCTCAATTTGCCTACTACCTTGCATTGGCACAAAATGTAGGTATAGGAACCAATATCCCTTTAGCTAAATTGCATGTGTTGAATGAAAACGAGGGAAATTCCATTGCAATGATTGCAAGCAATCAGGCAGTAGGTGGACAGCGCTATGGTGTTCGGGGTGAAATTGCCGGTCCGCTTGGTGCAGCTGTCATTGGCTTTAGCCTAAACGAAAGTGCTAGTTTTTCCCCTTTTGATAGCGACCATTATGGTATTTTGGGTATCACAGGAAATACCGGGGTATCAGTAGGCGGATTTACCTTACAGGGTATTGGACTAAGAGGTAGTGCATTTAACATGGCAGGAATAGCGCTGTATACAACAGGCCGTGTAAGATTTGCAGGTATTGGTGAAGCTGCCAATAAAGTATTGGTTTCAGATGCATCAGGTTTTGCTACCTGGCAAAATATTCCTACGCATAATCATATTGGTGAAATATGGACAGGATCAGCCCTAAATGGGCTCTCAGTGAATAATACCAACACAAATGGATCAGGGTTACGTGGTGCCGGCAGATTTGGAGTGACGGGTGATTCGGAAGATCCCACGGGTGTAGGCGTGCTTGGCTTCAACAATTCTGCAGGTAATAATCACCCTTTTGCTGTCAATTCAGGTGTGGCTGGCGTTTCAGGTACCGGCATTGGCGTATATGCCGCCGCCGTACAAGGCACTAGTTTGCTGGTAGACAAGGCTAATTTTGGTTTAAGTGCAGGCATTGTAGCCATCATTCAAAACAGCAAAACCGGACTTACCACTCCGGTGCTTCAGGTAAAAGGGGTATCTAACCAACCGGTCCTGGAATTAAACAATGGTTTTTTGCAAGTGGGTGGTACTACCCGAACTGCTTTTCGGCATACAACCTCTGCAGCTAATAATACAGGAAATCAAACTGTATTAAATTATACTAATCAGGCTAGTACTGATTTACTAATTGTAACGCACAATTATTCTCCCACCAATACTTACCTGAACAAAAACTTTGGGGTATTTTGGAACCCATCCACCAATAGATGGGCCATTTACCTGGAAGATTTATCATTGATGCAAAATAATATTGTATTTAATGTATTGATAATAAAAAATCCATAATCTTCGAGCCAAATGATGACCGGTTAAAACCATCATTCCGACAAAGGAAGAATCCCGGTTGGTTTACGACGGATTGAATGTTGTGGGTAAAAAAACATTTCGCTGATATCGCATGCCTTGGTTCGTTGCTCACGAACCATAACCCACACCCAATGCACACCCATGCCTTGGTTCGTGGCTCACGAACCAAATCTACACCATCCATGCCCTGGTTCGTGGCTCACGAACCAAATCCACACCATCCATGCCCTGGTTCGTGGCTCACGAACCAAATCCACACCATCCATACTTGTCTTATTTTAAATAACCCCATGCCTTGGTTCGTGGCGCACGAACCATAACCCACACCCAATGCACACCCACGCCTTGGTTCGTGGCTCACGAACCATAACCTACACCCAATGCACACCCACGCCCTGGCTCGTGTCTCACGAACCAAAACCCACACCATCCATACTTGTCTTATTTTCAATAACCTTGTATTTTTAAATGTTAAATATGGAGTTCTTACCACCAACACGAAAATCATTTACCGCCCTTGGTGAAATATATTTCTGGACAGCCACCATCCATCAATGGTTGCCTTTACTTGAACCGGATGAAAACAAACAATTGATCATTGATTACCTTAAAAAGCTTTCCGATGCCAAGCTTATTACTGTGTATGGCTTTGTAATTATGCCCAATCATATTCATTTAATATGGCAGCAAAATCAATTAAATGGAAAGGAAACACCCAAGGGTAGCCTGCTAAAACATACAGGGCACGAATTACTAAAACAATTAAAGGCGCAAGGAAAAAGTACATTGGTTGAAGTAAATATGGCTAATAAAAAGCATCAAATTCCCACGAACAAGCGTAAACCTAATACCAATGATTATTTGGGGATTCTATGTGACAATTAAAAACCAGTCTCTACAGCGTAGAGACGTACTATAAATGAACACATAAAATCTGGCAACGGGATTCTTTAGGCATAAAGATTTTTACAAAAAAAGTAGCTTTACAAAAGCTCAATTACATCAATCAAAATCCAATAAAGGGCAAATGGAATCTTTCAAAGGACGACATCAGCTATCCATTTTCATCGGCGGAAATGCCTACTAACTGCGGCACACCCGTGCACAAATGATTGTTGGGCATTCCATGTGACAAATAAAAAAAGCAGGCTTCAGCCTGCGCACTAAAAATGAACATATGAATATTATGAAACAGGGAAAGACCGGTTTGGTTTTTTGCATAATATTATCTACTATTTCGATGGAGATTAGGGTTTGTTATAGCCGGTTGGTTCGTGAGCCACGAACCACGGCTTCGGGGGCAACCTTGCCTTCGGTGGCTTTCCAATGCCTTAGTTTATATTTTACGAACGATCTCACACCCATGCCCTGGTTCGTGGCTCACGAACCATAACCCAGACCCAATGCAAACCATGGCTGCGTGTAATGCCCAGTTAGTTTGAAAGTTACGTACCCGGGCTTTAGGAGTAAGGTTCATTATAGCCAATTGGTTCGTGATCCACGAACCAAGGCCACAGAATATATTGCCAGTGTGGTATAATTAAAATCCCATATTTTTGACTTAGCATGAAACATAGTATCAAATGTTTGTAACTACTTTAATAAAGGACACTAAGTATCGGCAGTTTATTCTTCAGCGATTCCCCAAGCCAAATGGACAAAAAAATCACAAGAGTATCCTGTCAACATACAATAATCCTTCATTATTGGGAAATGCAATTGAAGTTTTTATAAAGCTGACTTTAGCCAGGAAAATTAATACCATAAACCTAAATGCTGAATTTGAATTAATTTCATCAAACATAGATTGGTATCTAAAAAAGGAGAATCTTATCTACGACTCAAATGAGATACGATATTTTATCACTAAGAATGATAATCTTACAAAAGCTAAAAAGATAATTAAAGAAGTATTTGCTTCCGAAACTTTCCAAATTACGAACAGAAACAGAGTAAAGGGCCTTGAAGTATTTAAATTTACATTCTCAGATTTAATGAAAATTTATTCAGAAATACCCCTGCCAATAAACAAAATATCAGGACTAAAACCATTTGTGATAGAATCAAAAGAAGATTCAGATAAATACATAGTAGATAAGCAATACGTTATTAAAAAAGACATAGAGACTTTTATTGTAAACGGGAAAGTGACGGTGCAATTAATCAATTCTATATTTCAATTCACAAAACTAAGTAGTCAATTCTTCCGGTCTTCTCCTACTTTAAGTCTGCAGATATCAAAAGAAATAATGTCAGAACTGAAAATTCATCTGACTTCTCTGTCAAATAAAATCACGGTTAGTGATTGGCAAAAAGTAATCTTCAAACCAGATTTAAGCTGGAAAAAAATTCGGGCACGTCCTGATTTACTAATTAATAATTGCATTTATGAAATAAAGTGTTCCAAATCATATCTGTCAACTGACAACTATCTGCAATGTATGACTTA
>JBGSMI010000194.1:0-3542 GCA_041740215.1 Ferruginibacter sp. | reverse complement strand
AACCGCAACACCCTCTACTAGACCGGATGCCAATCCGTTTAAATTTGGTTTACTTCTTGATGCTATTAGTATGTATTCCAGCGCTGGGCCATTGGAAAACCCATACAACCAACTTTCTAACTATACGTTTGGACTAGTCAGTAACCATCTAGAACTTCAAGAAATGCAAAAAAAGGCCGAAGAAGAAAAAGAGAAAAAAAGCTCAACAACTAAGCCTGATAATTTAAAGAAAGGACTCGCAGCTTGTTTTTTAAGAAAAGGTGCAATAGTGTATGATAGACTAGATGGATCTAAGACGAAAGTGCTGGGCAATGGGCAGTTCCAGATTAGTAGTGAAAGGGCGACTGATACTTTTCCTGCAAAAAAATTACCAGGCTATTTTGATTTTCCCCATTAATTAATATTGAAAAAAAAATATGAAATTCATTTATTTAATTCTGATTTTGTTTTTGGTGTCGTGTAATGAAAATATAAAAACGCAACCAAAAATTAGTTTTGAAGACTCTATTACTGCTACACTTATAGGGAAATGGGGAGGGCAAGGTGAAAAGGATCCAGTTTGGGAAATCAGAAAAGATTCCGTTTATTATTTTGAGCATTTGAGAGCTTATCCATATGAGCTTAAGAATCACGATTTGATTATTAACCTTTCTAACAATAATCAGGTAAAATTGGAAAACACTCATGTGATAGTCGACACTTTGTTTTTCATTTCGCACCTTGGTTTGACAACAAGAGCAGTCAGATTTAAGTAGTTAACCAGCCTGCTTCCGTGGTTGGTATCAAGCTGAATCATTATAATCTCCAAGGTCGGTGTCCACGGACCTGTAGCAAAATGAATTAACTTACGCTTTAAGGCGCCGGAATGAGGCGTAGGTTTTGTGCGATGGTTTCCAGTGCCGGGCGTTATTAAGTGAAATAAGATTATTAAACCATCAGTTGTAAAAAGCTGGTGTTTTTTTTATGCGTAGGCTTTACCAGTTTTAGCATCCCTGATAACAGCATTGGCGAGGAAAATAAGTTTGTCTTTAATGGATGGCTCTAAATCTTCAATATCATGTATGAGCTTCATAGTTTTTTTATCAACGGCAGCCTTTTTACTATTGCCAGCTAAGTAATCTAAAGACACTTCCAGCACATCAGCAATTTTTGCAGCTACTTCTGTTTCCGTGGTCGGTATCAAACTATCCATTTCAACATTTAAATTTTGAAATACAATTTGATTAAAAGTTTTGAATAACAAGTTCTTCGAAATAGTAAATTACGTTGGACTCTCCAAGGTCGGTGTCCTTTAGATTTGTATTCAATTTACATTAAAATAAAATATACTATTACTGCTTTTCTTTTTTTGCTTCTTTTTTTCTTTTAAAATCCACAATTTTGTGTGGATAAACTAATCATCGGCAGAGGCACATTATGTCCGGTGTCAGGGTTAACTACCCAAGTGAGGAAACAATCCTCTGCCGTTTTTTTCCCTTAGTGTCCAAATAGCAATTAGGGTTAATTACCCATTATTAAGGACTAGGACGATGGGGTAAAAAATGATTAATTCAATAACAAAATTAAAACATTAAAAATGCAAGAAAAAGCAAACTTTTACATGGGAATCGACGTATCAAAAAGCTGGTTTGATATTTCCTTGATGCTGGTGGTTAATCATCAAAAACAACCAATGCAAACAGCAAGATTTGATAATACTGCCGAAGGTATTAAACTATGGCATCAATGGCTAAAGCAACAGAATGTGCCGTTCAATAAAAATAGTCTTTTGGTAATTGAGAACACAGGTGTGTACCACCGCTTAATCTGGCGCTTTTGCAGTAAGTATGATTTGCCATTGTATATAGGCAATGCTGCACATATAAAATGGAGCCTGGGTATAACCAGGGGTAAAAATGATGTTGTAGACAGCCAACGCTTATGTAGCTATGCCTGTAAAGAAGCAGATGACCTGAAAACTACGCCAGTATTGAATATTGTATTTATGCAATTAAAAGATTTGATGACAGCACGAACAAAACTTTTAGCACAGTTACGTAGCACTCAGGTATATCTCAAAGAACTAAAACTATCCAATGATGCCACTGTACAAAAGGTATTGGAAAAAGCACATAAAGCAGCTATAGAAGGATTAAAAAATTCTATACAACTAATTGAGACTGAGATGCAGTCCATCATAAACAATGATGAGGCTATAAAAATAAATTACAATCTATTGCGTAGCGTTCCGGGAATAGGCACTTTTACAGCCATGTATTTAATTTGCTGCACCAATAATTTTAATGGAAAAGTTACAGGAAAACAACTTGCCAGTTACGCTGGGGTTGTTCCCTTTGGTAATACCAGCGGTAGTAGTATAAAAGGTAAAAACAAAGTCCATAAAATGGCAAATAAAGACCTTAAAAAACTCTTGCACTTATGTGCATTAACAACCATTAGATATTACCCTGAATTTAAAGATTATTATGAAAGAAAAAAGGCCGAAGGCAAACATGCAATGTGTATTCTTAATGCTATCCGAAACAAAATTGTATTAAGGGCAGTAGCAGTAGTGAATAGTAGAGAAGTTTATGTGGATAACTATAAAAAAGCAGCCTAAAAATTATTTGTTTTTTCCATAGCAATCCTCACCGACCTGTAGCAAAATAAATTATCTTACCATAAAAAATGCAGGCAAAAGATTTTGAATACAAAGGCCACCGGAATTCATACACGGAATTGAATGAAGTTTATTTCTGGACGATTACTGTTGACCAATGGCAACATTTGCTAAAGGCGGATGAAAACAAAATGATCATTATCAATAGCCTGCAGTAGCTGGTGCAAAAGGAGTTGGTTAAAATTTAAGGATATGTGATTATGCCCAATCATATTCATCTGATGTGGGAACAATTGGCGATGAATGGAAAAGAGTTTCCGAAAAACAGTTTTGAAAAGTTTACTGCTAAGACACTTCTAGCCAACATGAAAGCCGGTAAGGATGTAGCATTGAAAAATTATGCAGTAAAGGCACCAGACAGGGGACATAATATCTGGCCAAGAGATTTTTTGGCTATAAAATTTTCAAAAAGAAATGGCTGCACAAAAGTTGGACTACATTCACCTTAACCCGATGCAGCCACATTGGCTGCTATGCGCCAACCCTGCAGATTACCGTTTTTCATCAGCAATATTTTACGAAAAAAATGTAAATGATCCGATAGCTATCGGATTTGGTTTGCTCACACATTTTGGCGAAGTATTCTAGCGGAAGACGTGGTCGGTGAGGACACCGGACCACGGAGGAAGGAAGAGTTTTTTGGTTAATGGCAGCAAACCAACCACGGAAGCAGAAGAAGGCAAAACAGATATATATCCTGCCGCCACGCTGGAAAATAACAATACACCTGCCACAGATCCTCTGGCTGTTGAAATGAATTATTATACCATCAACACTAATAATATTGTTTCAAGATCAGCAGCCACAGGTATTACCGATTACCAAAACCATAATGGTAACCCACCCACCGGTAATAGCAGCCCAATACCCCCAAACAACAATC
>JBGSMI010000175.1:0-7620 GCA_041740215.1 Ferruginibacter sp. | reverse complement strand
TATAACTTGTATAATTGCTTCGGTTTATTGTATAGTTCACAGATTAGTTTTTCTCAAATACGTATGACCCAATTTGGCGGTTTTTGGATGTCAGTTACTTTATTCTGATTCAAAAATTCCTGTTTTCCATCAACACCTGGTACGGTAAAGGGGGAGTAAATTTAAAACTTAATACACCCAGGATTTTTTGTTGGAGCAACCAACTCTGTCAGCAGCAGCTAGAAAGGTTTATATTATGATTTGACAAATTTTTCTATAAAGTTGTGACAAATCAATTCTTTAGCGTATTGAAAAAAAGCCGCTTTCGTTGTATTTATCTCATGGATTTATATAATTCCGGCAGCCATTCAAAAATCACCACGATTTTGCAATCCGATAAAACTAGCAAGGTAATGTGGGATTTTTTTTTACAACTTTTTTTTAAACCTTCATCACTTTACTCTGGCAAACAAAATTTGTTTTGGGCACATCTGTTTTGCTTATGGCATCAAAGCCACCTGCTATCTCTGTAAAATTTCTGTAGCCTCTTGCCTGCAAAATAGATGCTGCCATCATACTACGATAGCCACCGGCACAATGCAGGTAAAAATGTTCATCGGGGTTGATGTCTTTTATCCATTCGTTAATGTACGATAATGGCTTATTGTAAGCGTCTTCCACATGCTCTGCAGCATATTCCGTTTCCTTTCTTACATCTATTATTTTATCTTTATCAGGTTCTACTTCATTGGCAAATTGTGTGGCAGTTATTCTATGCACCACATCTGCTTCCTTACCTGCTTCCAGCCAGGCAGCAAAGCCACCTTTTAAATGACCAAGAATATTGTCAAACCCTACCCTGCTCAGCCGGGTAACGGCTTCTTCGGCTGCGCCTTCATCTGTTACCAAAATCAGTGGTTGTTTTACATCAACAATCAATGCGCCTACCCAGGGTGCAAAATCGCCGCCCAGGCCAATGTTGACCGACTGTGGAATAAACCCTTTGTAAAATTCAGTGTTGATCCGGGTATCCAATATCAGAGCGCCGGTGTTTTCAGCCACAGCTTCAAACTCCTCCGGCGTTAATGCCTGCATGCCATTGTTCAATACAGATTCAAAACTATCATAGCCTTTTTTATTCATGGCTACGTTTAAACCAAAATATGCGGGAGGTGGCAGCAGCCCTTCTGTAACTGCTTTTACAAAGGAAGCTTTATCGGGTTGATTCAATGCATAATTCATCCGTTTTTGATTACCCAACGTATCCACCGTTTCTTTCATCATATTTTTGCCACAGGCGCTACCAGCGCCATGTGCAGGATAAACAATTACGTCATCTGCCAGCGGCATTATTTTAGTCATTAAACTATTATAGAGCAAACCGGCCAACTTTTCTTGCGTCATGTGGGCGGCTTTCTGGGCCAGATCCGGTCGACCTACATCGCCTAAAAACAAGGTATCACCGCTAAAGATGCAATGATCCTTACCGGTTTCGTCTTTCAACAAATAGGTGGTACTTTCCATCGTATGGCCAGGGGTGTGCAATACTTTTATAACGATGTCGCCAATGCAAAATTCCTGCCCATCGGTTGCTAAAATAAACTCAAACTCAGGACTGGCACTCGGACCATATACAATTGAAGCACCTGTTTCCCGTGCAAGGTCGATATGGCCACTTACAAAATCGGCATGAAAATGTGTTTCGAAAATATACTTGAGTTTAACGCCATCCTTTTGCAGCCGTTTGATATAAGGTGCTGTTTCACGAAGCGGGTCAATAATGGCCGCTTCACCTTTGCTGGTAATGTAATAAGCCCCCTGCGCAAGGCATCCGGTATAAATTTGTTCGATCTGCATATTGATAAATTTAGATAGTGCAAAGGTGCGGCTTTCAATGGTTTATTTCAGTAACATTTGTTGCATTGGCAGTGGGCATGTAATGGCAACTGCTTTAATGAATCTATGTTGGTAAAATACAAAGGAAGGAACAATGGGTTAACCTGCTTCCTGACTTTTCTTCAGAAAGCAAGCTAACCCAATGTCTGTAAAACTGTAACCGAATTATAAAATGGCTATTGAACTCAATATTTCAAAAATGGAAAAAAGGATTTTAAAAATTGATTCAACATTTACAATAACGGGTATTATTTAGCTGTAAGATATTGCTCCGGCGCTTTTAAAAATTCATCCTTACATTCCTTTGCACAAAAGCCATAGGCCTTTCCTTTGTAGTGGGCCGTGTCTGAAACGCCTGCTGTTACAGGCATCCCGCAAACGAGATCTTTCTTGCTGTCCAACATAGCAGCCGTGTAAACCGGGGTGGTATCTGCAGGTTTGGTATTCATCATTGCAGTATCATGTTGGTGTTGGGTGGCAGTATCCTTATTTTGAGCGGGGTTATTACAAGCCATTGCAAATAATCCAAGCAGGCTAACAGCATATATTTTTTTCATATTGATTTTTTTATGAAAGTTGCGCTGCAAATGCAACGCAACTGTAAGGTTGTTTAATTTGATTCTTATTTCTTTTCGTCCCGGCACTTTTCCATTATTTCATGAAAAATATCGTGGGCTTCTGTAATTAGTTTCTTTAATTCAGCATCGCTCTTATTTTGCTTCACGGCTGTTTGCACAACTTCCGTTTGCTTTACCAGTTTTTCCAAAATAGGTTTGGTAACACCGCCATTGAAACCAACCGGAACGATGGAGGCCTGCCAGGCTTTTGCAACCACCACAATAGAATCTGCATGCTGCTTTAGCGGCTTAAAATTATTCTCTTCTGCCGGGTGAAATGATTTGCTCATCACCGCATGAAAATCATGCATCTCTTTCCAGTCGGCTTGTTTTTGTGCATACGAAAAAAGGCATACGAATGAGAGTAGAGTAACGCTAATAATTTGTTTGAATATTTTCATTGATGATTTTTTTGTTTTAATAAAATGGAAACATCGTCATTACAATACCCAATCGGGTAATTGCATCAAAGTGGATGTATTTAAAGAGCAGGATTGTTTCCCTTCCATCCATAGAGTATTTCAACCGGTAAGTAAAATTCAACACCCGTTTTTCGGCTTTCTTTCACTAAAGAAAATATAGAAAAGAAGGAAACGGTTATGCCAACCGGGGAGGATGAAAAATATCCAGGCAACCATTGGTTGAGTGGCCCGGAAACCAGTTGGCCACTTTGTTTTCAGCAATTATTTGAATTGCCGGAATGGCTATGCTGGCAAAATATGATTTGGAGTAAAGCAATGGTTCGTTTTCGAAGGCTGCTCTTTTACAAGGGTTTTCCTCATCCTTCTGATGCTGCTTTCCCAACGCCTTGTTCATCTGGCATTTACCATGACATTTCATTGCTGGATTCGCTTTATTTTCACAGTTTTTAGCATACGCTGCCGTGTTGGCAAAATAGTCCGCAACCAGGAGTGATTTACTAAAGGTTTGTGCAAAAAAAGCTGCCACTAAGAAAAATGCAACGAGTAGTTTATATGGTGGATTGTGTTTCAAACAGTTTGCAAATTTATGGATTTACAAAGGTTTAAAAATCTTTCTTTTTTTACAATATCGTAGTAGAAGAGACGTAATCGGTTCCGGGCAAGATTGTTTTGCGATGTTTGTAAAGCCGTCGATTACGACGCTCACATATGCCAGCAGAGGTATTAACATGGCAAGATTGCTTTAGTAAATATGGGTTTTGTGAGAGCCGGATTGAAGGCATAATTAACGGCCTTCCGGTGGCCCGGAATATCCGTCGTTTCTTTGCTCATCATTTATCACAGGCACTATTGCCCCAGGATTATGATAAACGATGCCGATATTGCTTAACGGCGTTATTCCCTTGCGAAGTGAATCGCAGAAATAAACTGCCAGCTTATTACTGCATTCATTTCCATCAGCGCTTGTGGCATTTTGCCTTACTGCTTAACTACTTTTTTTGTGATAACTTTTCCGTTATCTTCTATTTGCACAAAATAAATACCTGCAGCCTTTGATGACAAATCAACATCTACTTTATATCCTTTTGCATTTACCCTAACAATAATTTTTCCTGCTTCATCTAAAATGTGAATCGTTGCCCGATCCAGCGCTTTACTGAAAGTAACAGAAAATCTACCCGTTGTTGGGTTTGGGTATAGCGCATCCACTTCCTGGAATTCAGTAATGTCTTTTACTAACTCAGCAGTTGCAACCTGCTGCGCTGCTGGTCGTTGAGGGTATGGATTAATGCCATTGTTACAAAAATAAGTTCGCTTGGTTCGATTGCCTGTTGCATCGTAAATATTTACTATCCCGCAACTGCCTACAGGTATTTGCTGTGCACAAATTGACAACGAAAACAATGAGATAATAATGGTAAGGATAGTTTTGTAATTCATATAAATGTTTTATTTTTTCAAGAAATCTATTTCTTTTTTATTTTAGGTTTGATGGCAAAGTTTACACCGAATGTTATGGCAACGGGCAGTATGTCAGGGTTGAATTTAGTACCATTGTTTTTATGAGTTCTATAATCCTTATGAAAGACTGCATTACGAAAAGGCACTAAGAGGGCTAAGCTTAATTTATTCTTATTTAGGCCGTATTTCATTTCTGCACCCGCACCCACTGATAACCCATAGTAGGATTGGTTACGGATTTCGTTTCCAAAATATCCAATAATCTTTATACTAGCGTTGTAACCATACATGGCCATTAGAGTGGGATTTACTTTTTTATCAGGCAGCATTTTGAAAGACAACCCAATATTATAAGCCGGTTCTACTAAGTTATACCCGGCACCGCCAAAAATGCCCAGCCATTTTACAGGAAGAAACTCTGCTTTAAGACCAATGCCCCCATAATCAAAACCTGCACCTATGCCGAGGTAGGTTTGTTGATATGCCGGCTTGTTTTGCTGGGCAATTACTTTGTTGGTTAATGCAATGCTTAGTAAAAGGATTACAACATGGGTGTAGATTTTTTTCATTTTGACAAGGTCTTGGTTTTGTATTTTTTACTTGCACAAAGCAATTAAATTATTAGCATTTTTAATCCCATAGTCAAAATACAAGTTTACAAATGCAATTCCCAAAAATCTTAATTTGTCAGGTTACTTAATCTAAGCCAAATCATTTAAAGGTTTTCATTTTACAGCACGTCGATGGAAATATTGATCCGGAGACCGAAAGTAGAATTTACCAATTTAAAGTACTTAAAGATGCTTCCACGGAACTTTTATGAGTTAGGTTAAATTTTCATTTCCCGATGCACAGCATTTTTGTTCAACAAATACTATTTATAGACGCATCCACTTATACAATTGGGAAAATTTTATTTCATTTTTTTATAGACAAAAATATTGCTCCAAACTCCAGAAATATCCAAAGCTATTTTAATGGTATCGCCGAAATTTTTTTCTAAACCTTTGAATTCTAAACCTAAGACCGTATCACTTTTAGGCCTTAGGTTGAAAACATGATTCAATGGAAATGCGCTGCCCAAAGCATAAATTTTTTCAATAGTTAAAGAATCTCCTGAATTGATTAAATAACTTTTTGAAAAAATCATGGTTTGGATAGAATCAGTTTGATTGCCAATTTTAAAACCAATATTACATATTGAAATATTTTTTTTTGAATCATAAAATAAAACTGTAGGACTTACTTTTAAGCCGTTGCCAATAAATTCATTTTTCATTACTGGTTTATAAACTTCTTTGTATGGACAGGCAGTTAAACCGACTGATAAACAAAAAAAACAGATATTAATATAATAAATTTTCATTTTAAATTTGGATATGTGATATTTTGATAATATTGTGCAGCACTTTCATTATAAATTGTACCATATTCTAAATAGTCATAAACTTCAACACCCTTGAAAGGGGCTAGCCACCATTGTTCATAAACTCCATTTGTAAATTGCCTAGCCCAGCCTTGCGTAATTTGCTGATAAAAATGATACGATTCATGAACCCATGTACCTATATCATCTACTCCGTCTCCATTATTATTTACCATTGCAGACCTGCCAACAGTAAGACCTCGTCTCCACAATCCACCAGCCCTGTAAGTCGGGCCATAAGCACCTGTCAGGTTTATTCCTAAATCTGTACCCATTTTATTTAAGGCGGTTTTGATGTTCCCCGTAGGCCTTATTGTTGGGCCCAAAATAGCTATGTTAATTCCTGTTCTTACAAAACCACCAATTGCGCCGCTTTTTGCACCTTGTTCAAACGAACCTCCACCCACTACGGAACCAAATCCTCCTATTAGGGCACCTCTTCCAGTGTTAATTGCCAGTTCTGCGCCAGCATTAACTACCGCAGCTCCAAAATTATATTTTTTAAAGGGTATCCCTTTAAATTGAGGTATTGCTCCATCTAAAACTCCCCCTACAGCAGAGCCTAAAACACTTCCTAGGGTAATCTTGTTTCCAAATGCTGCATCCACAGCAGTTTGTGTTGCAATATTTTGCATGATACCAAAAGCCATAGATTGCCCAACTGATCCAATTGATGTGCCTAATAAACTAAATCCACCACCTAACGCACCACCAAGTGCTCCCATTCCAGCAGCCTTGCCCCAGGCTCCGATACTCAAATTATTCCATGTACCTCCATTCGCAAAATTAGAAGCAACATACACTGCGCTTGCTATTGCTGCACCTTTGGCGGCAGCAATAAAAACTGGTATTAAAGCTGCGAAAGCAAAATTACCATCCGGATCTACATAGCTCAACGGGTTATTATTTGCATAACTATATCTATTATATCCTTGCGTAGCAAAGGGCGTTGCCACATAATTATCCGGGCTAATCATACGTCCTTGTATTGGATCGTACATTCTACCGTTCATATTTATTAATGTAAAATTGGGCAAATGTTCATGGCTTGTATAACCCCTGTAAAGCCATGCAGGTGTTGTCGGCACTCCTGCATATTGCCAGTTGATCGGATTGCGCTTACGCCCCCATGCATCAAAGTTTTGTTCAGCTACTACAGTGCCTGCCGAATTTGTAATTGTTAATAAACTGCCTAGGTGATCTGTGTAAACATAGTAGGGTGTTACAATGCCCGCTTCTTTTACAAGTATGGCGCAAAGCCCAATGCCACCACTTACATAATGTATTTCCCTGGTTGCACCGCCTGCTATTATTCGCTTTTCATAACTTCCAATATAGAATCTTGTTTCTACTAAGGCATTGTTATTTTTCAGCAAGGTTTTCACCCGCTGGTAATCGGGACCATAAGTAAAATCGAGGCTGTAAGGTGCTTCGGTAACAGCGGCTGTTTTTAAAAAAGGCGTGTAAGTAACCTGTTGCTCTATGGTAGAAATAGTGGATGGAGGAAGCTGTGCGCCGGCAGGGTTTGTAATGTACGCTACAGCATTTATCTTATCTGTTCTATACACATAATTGCCCGCATCCGTTTTACTAACGATATTGCCCATCGAAGATGTAGTGGTACCATCATAGCTCATTGCAAACTGCTGCACACCGTTTACGGTAGAACTTGTTAGCCTGTTCAGGTTATCAAACGCAAAACTTTCTGATAGCCCTTTGATTGCATCATTCCGGTTTGTAAGGTTGCCTTTGGCATAATCGAATGATAGGTTAAGATCTTGAACCCCCGGAGTATAATACCGGCTGGGGATGCCGTAAT
>JBGSMI010000120.1:0-4787 GCA_041740215.1 Ferruginibacter sp. | reverse complement strand
CCATTGCACTTCACCTTTAGCATTTTCATAATAATCATCAGGTTTACTTGCTGCCATCCCTGTTGGATCTGTCTTATTTATGGGGTCATCATCCATTGCAAAATATGGAGATTGGTGGGGGAACTTACTTGCTAATGGGTCAACACTCAAAAACCTTCCCAGCCTTGGATCATAAATCCTCGCTCCAAAATCTAAACTATTTCCTTCACCTTTAATTTCGTCCGATTTCTCCTTCCCATTAAACCCATAACGGTATGCAAACATACCAAATCACCCCAAATCACCATTTATCGTATCAATACCACATATCCTTTGCGTACAATTACTTCGCCGGTAAAAGTGGCACCTGAAGCTATCCACACATAAGTGCCCGGATCCTGCGGATTTCCTTTAAACGTGCCATCCCATCCTGCGCCTTTTTGAGAGGTAGAAAACATTTGTTTTCCCCAACGGTCAAACACCCTGAAATAATTGAGTGATTTCATGCCAAGGAGTATTGGTTTGATAATATCGTTTTTTCCATCGAAGTTTGGTGAAAATCCGGTGGGTACATAAAAGCTGGGTGGTACTTTGTATAATTTAATTCGGATACTATCACTGGCCTGGCAACCCGAAATACTGGTTACCAATAGTTGATAGGTAATATTGTCTTCAGGCAAAGCTACGGGATTGGCTATGCCGGGATTGCTTAACCACCTTGAGGGTTGCCATAGATAAGTCTGTCCTCCTGAGCCATTCAGAAACAAGGGTTCGCCCAACACAACGGTTGTATCAGATGGTCCGGCATTGGGCAATAATGGCGGATCTACATTTACAATCACTGTGTCAAAAGCGGGTTTGAGGCAGCCCACCACATCACTTACAGCAACTATATACTGTGTAGTAGTGGTTGGGTTAAGCACCGTTGGATTGGCAATATTAGTTGCTGATAAAAAAGTTGCAGGGGTCCATTGGTAAGAAATTCCACCACTCGCTGTTAAGAATACGGTACGGCCAAAACAAACCGATGTGTCTTTTCCGGCATTTGCCACGGGATATGGCAGCGTAGTTATTGTAACTGTGGAAGAGTCTTTACATTTACCAATATTGGCAACTACTTTATAGGTAATAACAGCATCCAAAGGATTCGCAAACGGGCGTTTGGCCGTATCGCTATTCAGGTACAATGCCGGTGTCCAGATATGACGCAATCCTGTACCAGTCGTGTTAATGATAAGTCCGTCGGTCCGGCAGATGGTTGTATCATTACCTGCATTTACCGTCACACTGGTTTTAACATCCACAAATACAGAATCCCTGTTGCTACAACCGAAAGCATCTGTGAGCGTTAAAAAATAGGTTGTTGGCACTTTAGGACTTACGAATGGACTAGGACTTGTAAGGCTGCTGATATTATAATTGGGTGACCAGACAAAACTGCCGGTAATATTGGTCTTCAACTGCAAGGTATCAATGAAACAGATAAGCGTATCACGGGGAATTAAGTTAATAACCGGACTATTATTGATTACAACGGTTTTAGTGATTGAATCTACACAGCCCAAAGAACTGCCAACAATTAGTTTTACCTGATACGATCCTGAATTAGCATAAGTATAATTGGGGTTATTAATTTTGCTGGTATCGCCGCTGGTATTGGAATTTCCAAAATCCCATTTCCATGAAGCAGCCGTTCCGTACGTGGCAGTCGTTTGATCATTGAACAGTATTGGTACCCCCTTGCAAAACGGACCAGCCGTAGAAAAATCGGGAAAGAAACCGGGATAAACCCGAACGATCAGTGTATCTGTGCTGGAACAAACGTCACCAAGTGTTATAAGTGTTACAGTTAATGTTACTTTATATACTCCGGTATCTTTATAAGTATGTGTGGGCTTTTCTAAAGAACTGGTATTGCTTGCGCCGGAGCCTGGTTCACCAAAGTTCCAGGCGTAAATTGCGCCAAAGGTATTGGTAGTTGCATTAGAAAAATTAACAGTAAAGCCATCACAGGTTATCCCTTTGGGGGCAAGCCTTGCAGTTACGGGCGTGCAGTCTTTTACTTTTATATGCAGCTCTTTTCTTGTCTCACCTACATATAATCCGCCCCTTGTCTCAGTTACACAAACGGTTACAACAAACTCGCCGGATGAATTTGGAATTGGTGCAATACCACTGATTAAACCGGTAACCGGATTAATGGTAACACCGGCACCCATGGGTTGTGAACCAGAAAAAGTCGGATTATAACTGACCAGTGAAAAAGGTGGAGCACTGGAAGGATTGGGAGTTGGCAAAAGTGCAGTGCCGCCGGTAAAGGCTGAACACAAAGAATAAGTTAATACATCATTGTCCTTATCAGTGGCGGAAAACGGATAGGTAAAATAGTTGCCACCGCAAACTACTGCCGTATCATTGATCGGGAATATAGGACTACTGTTTCGATTGGCATTTGGCACCAAAGAATTGGTACCCGGTATGGTGATAGCGTAAGTATTACCAACGTCACCGGAATTCTGAATATTTTCCATACCTGGAATTCTGCAACAACGCTGGTATGCGATGGTATATCCAACAGTAGATGGGGGTAGTTCATAATTGTTCAATTGATAGGTAACAATGGTATAATAATGATCCCGCTGGTCTCCCGTTATGCAGGGTTCGTCTGTTGTTTTGTAAAGGCTAAAAGTGTCAAGGAGGTTAAATCTTACTGCCGGGTTAGCAAATAGCGTTCGAGATCCGGGCCTGAATATGGAGAAATTGATAGGATTGGTTAACTGCCCTACTCCTGGCCGTCTATCCATATAAATAACTAGTGTGATTTTATACCGCTGAAAACCCGGATTTACAGTGCCCGGCCCAAGGTATTCATAGGTAAAAAAGCCACCTTTTATATGCGCTGCAAATCCTGGTAAAAGGGATATCGTAAAAAAAACAATAAAAATAAATTTCTTCATATTCAACTGAGTGAGCCAGTAAAAACGATAAATATAATTAAAAATCAATTCTTTAACCTTTCACTATTTGTTAAAAAATTCCCTTTAACTGAACGTTCAGCAATTGCTGTCATTTGTCCGACGACAGGGATTGTAAAAACTGAAGCAGTATTTGATTGCACTTTTCTGTTTCTTCCCACATGCCCATATGGGCCGATTTTTCTAACAGGTTTACATGCGATTGAACAGGCAGGTAACATTGTTGCAGGCTGCTTTCTAAAGGAATGGCCATATCATGTTCACCAATGATAAACAAGATAGGGTGAGAAAATGTTTTTAAAACCTCGGTTCTATCGGGTCGGTCGATCATGGCCTTATAATACTGAACCAGCGCTTCAGTACTAAATCTTTTCCCTTTCTCGATCAGTTCATTGATTCTTTCAGGATATTTTTCAACAAAGCCTTTTGTGAAAAGTCCGGGTGTGCTGGTTTTTAAAAACACCTGGCTACCTTTTTCGTTGATAAAATCGATGGCTTTGGCCCGTACCTGTTTTTTTTCTTCACTATCGGCAAATGCAGAAGAATGAAACAAGCCAAAGGAATCCAGTTGCTCGGGATATTTTTCAGCAAAGGCAAGGGTGATATAACCTCCCATGCTATGGCCAATCATTGTTATACTGGCTGTTTCCTGAAGGGCAGCAGTAGCACGTTCGTTATCCAGTATAGCTTTTATGATTTCTGCATAGGTTTCTATAATGGCGCTTGGTAACATTTCAGACCGGCCACTTCCGGGAATGTCGGGAAGGATGAGGTGAAAATGATCTTTTAAAGAATCAACCTGGTAATCCCAGATATCGCTGTCCTCACCAAAGCCATGGATCAACACCACGGTTTTTCCTTCACCAACTGTGCGGTAAAAAATAGAAGCCTCTTGAAATGTGATTCTTTTTTCAGTCATTGTTTGCAGGCGTTTTGCGAATGAGACGAATTTACAGCAATTATTGGGCTAATGTTGGTTTTGTGGTACCAAAAGTGATTGGTGGTATTTGTATTGGAAACGGAGGTTTGAATTATAATTGAATATTAAATCTTGTAGGCGCCTACTCCGACAGCCATCGGATGAGGCATGGGTTTGTGTGTTGGCTTCGAGTGTAGGCTTGTTACTACTGTCTGAACACACTTGCTGCATAGGTATTTAGACGGTTTTTAAATATGGAGGCATAAGTAACAAGGCGGTAGCCAAATAATCAAGTAAATTAATCCCTGACGCAACGCACATAAAACCCGGTCCTTTTATTTGTGCTATTCCTGATAGCAATGGCGGAGCCATAGTCCAGTTTGCTGTACCGGGCCAGTGAAGCTATGAATGCTGAAGCACTCCACCAGGAACCGTAGTAGCCAACATCGCAGAAGGTTCCATTGTTGAAACGGAAGTCGCCCGGCAGTCCTGCCCAGACACTGCTATTCGTACCTCCGGTATTGAGCGTTAGCCAAAGAGAGGTTCCCGCTACTTTCATTTTTCCGCCGGCAACCGATTCGCCACCCAATGCACTTATTAATGTTGTAAATTCTGCATCCGTTGGTACATGCCAGCCAGCCGGCGCCAAACCTCTCGGGTTATTCACGGCATACCAGTTGTATATAGTATGGCTTAAGTGCCATTATTGGATGGGTCGTTATTATAATAGCACCAGAGGCCTGTTGTCAGGCCAGCCCATGCTGTCGGGTCAGTTATACTCCTTGCACTGTAAAAATGTGCAATGATTTTGAGTAATAAAAAAAAAGTAAGCACCTTTGGAAAACCACTTCTGAAGATGCTTACAATTTTTAAACTAAGTTCTGACGAACTTACAAAACTAAATTACGAAAGAT
>JBGSMI010000095.1:0-39384 GCA_041740215.1 Ferruginibacter sp. | reverse complement strand
AGAAAAGAACCTGCACAAGGTTGGCAACCATTCCGACAATTTTAAATGCACCCTACCCACCCCTGGTGTCCGTTTCAATTGCAGGTTTATTTTAATGGACATAGTTTATTAGTTAAAAAAAGCTACCATAAAATTTACGATGTTAAATAATGCTTTTGACTACATTAAAGACTTTGCCAAAGCCCAACAATTGGCAAATGAATGGGATATGGAAAAATTGTTTAAAAAACTACAATGGCTGGCAGGAATTTATTGTTCGGTGCATAAAAAAATAGATGAAAAACATCATTGGAGTATCATGCAACAAGAATATGCAACTGACATTGTATTTAAAAAACAAGCTGACCTAAAACCCATTTACAAAGACCTTATTGCCAAAGCCATCCACACCGTAAAACCAGCCAATATAGCCACATTTTTAGGACAAAAACTAAACGGAAACTACCAGGGGGAAGTAGGGAATAATTATAACATTCGCATAGAAGGCAGCAGAATAAAGCATTCCATGGGCTTGGTATCCATAAAAATGTATGATAAGTTTAATAAAATATTACGCATAGAAACTACTGTAAATGACGTTTCTTTTTTTAAACACTACCCAACGGTAGAACATCGGGATGGAACTACATCTCAAAAAATTGCGGATGTGAAGAAAAATATTTTTAGTTTACCTACACTCATTGGTATACTGCAAGCAGCCAACAAAAGGTATCTTGAATTTATATCTGCTATCGAAGACAATGGCGTGGGCAAAAAAAAACTTTTCAAAGTAACTAGTTCCGCTCAAAGCAAGGATAAAAATTATAATGGATTTAATTTTTTTGATAAAACAGATCAAGATATTCTTTTGCATTTAGCAAGTGGCGAATTTAATATCCCAAGTTTCAGGGCTAAAGATTTTAAAAAAAGATTCAAGCAATTCTCCGACTATAAAATATCAGGAGTACTCAAAAAGACTTTGGGTAAAAGGCTTAATTAAAAAGGTAGCACACACCTATAAATACCATCTCACATCACTTGGAAAAGAAGCAATATTAACAGCACTAAAATTAAAGAACATGCTTATCATCCCTACACTCAATTATGCTAAAGTCGCCTAAATATCGTGCACTTTTATGCTAAGATTTGGGTAGTTAGCGCCTAAAATAATTAAATGTTGCCTGAAAAGTAAGCATCCTATTTAATTCGGTTTGCTTCGCTTTCTAACCCTGTTTTCCGATCCCGTGATTTTTTAATTTCATTACTACCAAAACGCCAGTTGAAATTGATGCGTACTGTACGGCTTTCCCAGGCGCCGCGGCCCTTGATGTAGGCACCGCCAAAATCAGAAATGGCCGTCCATGGATTGGTTCTGAAAATATCAGTAGCAGAGATTTTAACGGTGGCCTTTTTCTTAAGCATTAATTTTTGCAGGCCAATATCCAAACCACCCTGCGGCTTTGTTCGCCATGTTGCGCCCCAAACATTAGGGCCATTGAATGAGCCACTCAATTCTGCTGAGTAATTTTTTCCCAATGTAAAACTCTGTTGCATGTACACACCATAGGAAGGTATATTTATTTTCACTTCTTTACCACCGATAGCGCCATCAAATAACTGGTAATTGTACCATGCATTCAAATACCCGTTCCACCATTTCCGGATGGGCAGGGGTGCTCCAATATTAAAACTCAGTATTTGCTGGGTAGCCAGATTTTGTTGCTGTACATATGTGGCATTGCCTGCTGTATCTGTCACCTGGGTAGCGAAATCATTTACGTGACTGTATCCGGCGGTTGTGTTGATAAAGCCCATAAACGTATGCGTTAGTTCTACACTGTTGGTATATTGCGGCCGCAAAAACGCATTGCCTTTTTCATACGTTAGCTCATCCAGCTTATTTTCAAACGGATTCAAATCCTGGTAAGTCGGTCGGTCGATACGCCTGCTAAACGTCAGGTTTAATGCATTCTTTTTATTCAGATTCCAGGTAAGGGCGGCACTTGGAAAAAAATCCACATAATTTCTTTTAACCCGGTTGTCATCCTGAACAGTGCCATCTGCCCTTGTTAAATTACCATCACTATTGGTTTGCTCTGCCCTTAAACCTGCCTGCAGGCTCCATTTATCATTCAGTTGTTGCTGGTAATTTGCATAAGCTGCATTTACATTTTCTTTATAGGTAAAGCTATTGCTTCTATTAAGGATTTTAACCGGTACTCCGTTAGCATCATCATTAAAAAAGTCGAAGGTATTTTTAGTTGTTACAAAAGAGGTTTTTAGACCGTAGCCCAATTTGCCTTTACCCAATTTTTGCTCTGCATCTATTTTAGCGGTATAGATATCGATATCGGTCGGCGTGCTGTTCCGGTTGACGATACTGTATAGTAAATTATTGTTGAAGCCAAAATAATTATTGGGTTGATAGCTTCTGCCAGTGCCCCGAAACAAACCATAGTCTGCATCAAAATTTATCTCACGACCGGTAGTGTCAATATAACGATAGTTAATATTAAAATTAGCATTGGTTCGGCTTCCGGGAATATTGTTATATGCCCGCAAACTCTTCACAAATTGGCTGGTAGGCTGATAATAAATCTGCGTATTGCTGCTACTGCTGAAATCCGCATCACTAAAATTTGTAGTGGCCATTACACCAATAGTATTTTTGTTGTTAATAAAATAATCTGCGCCTGCCTTTACATTCATACTTCTATTTCCATTAATGTTTACACTTTTCTGATCGTAGAGTGTGTCTTTTTGAATGCGGTACAAATCCATCAGGCTTTGATTATCACCAATAAATCCGCCGACATTACTAAAGAGATTTACTTTTTTATCCCGGTAATTGAGGTTTACAGAACCATTGCCCTTCGGCGTTACGCCCTGCACCAAACCAAGATTAACACTGCCATTGGTACCAAACTTCTTATTTTTCTTCAAACGGATATTGATGATACCGGCATTGCCGCTGGCATCATATTTTGCACTGGGGTTACTGATCATTTCTATGGCTTCCATATCGCTGCTGTTAATGCTTTTGAGATATGCCGCAAGATCTTTGGTATCAAGCTGCATCATCTTACCATCAACATATACTCTAACGCCACTCTTACCTTTCATGCTAATGTTCTCATTATTATCTACCTGTATGCCCGGACTTTTTTGCAATAATTCCAGTGCATTGCTACCCGTTGCATTAATGCTGGCTTCCACATTAAAAACAGTTTTATCAGCCCTTACTTCAATCAGGGGCTTTTTAGCAACAACGGTTACACCCTCTAATTTTGAAACGGCTGGTGAAAGACTGATTGTTTTCATTGTAAAGTTTTGACCCGCTGTTAAGGAAAATACAGTTGAATATTTTTTTTCAAACCCTACCATTGAATAACTCAATAAATAGTTGCCATCCTTAGAAAAAGGAATTTCAAATTCGCCTTTTGAATTACTGATGGCAGCCTTTACCATACTGCTATCGTTAGCCAACAATAATGCTACATTGGCAGAGGCAATTGCCTTATTCCCCTGGTCCATTACACTACCCGCAACGTTCCCCTGCGACTGGGCCATCGACTGCATTGAAAAAACAATTAAGGCGGCGATTGTAGCGATTGTAAAATTTTTCATTGTACCACTTTTAAATTTCGTCATAATACGCAAAGCACTAAAAAATGTTACAGCAAAATTTATAAATTTGGATGAATCGCAACTTATAGCGGATGAACGGATTCGGTTAAGTTTATGTTTATGATGAACGCAAAATATGAGTGATGGATGGGCGAACAATAATTGTTATATGATTCATAGACGTCATTTGAGGCAACTAACTATAACAGCCTGTTGTTGGAAGATAAAGGCTATTTTACGGGTGTCGAATATATTTTTTTCTTCACATTTATTAAATCCATAAAAAAAAACAACAACCCCGAATAAAAACAAAAAATTCAAGCAACATAAAATCAGACATCAACCATAACACTGTAACTTTAGCCACATGAACAGGATAAAAACCATTGCGACCACAACGCTTTTCTCACTTCTTGTCATTTACAGTTATGCTCAGGAATTTGGCGGTAATCCATCCTCGTTGAAATGGAAACAAATCAACAATACAACAACCCGGGTAATCTTTCCCGCAGGATTGGATAGCCAGGCAAACCGCATCAACAACATCAATGCTCTACTCGCTAATAGAACCGCCTATAGCATCGGTGGTAAACAACGCAAGTGGAATATTCTTTTATTAAATCAAACAACTATTCCCAATGCCTATGTACGCATGGCGCCCATTATGAGCGAATTATATATGACGCCCGGTCAAAATAATTTCGCTTCCGGTAGTCTTCGCTGGGATGACAACCTCATCATTCATGAAAACAGGCACATGCAACAGTTTAGTAATTTCAACAATGGCCTTACCAAAGTATTCTCTTTTTTTCTTGGCCAGGAAGGACAGTTGTTAGCAAACGGGATAGTGATACCGGATTATTTTTTTGAAGGAGATGCCGTATGGCAGGAAACATTGGTAAGTACACAGGGACGTGGAAGATTGCCTTCTTTTTACAATGGTATGAAATCACTTTCGCTGGATAACAAAAAATATTCCTGGATGAAATTACGCAGCGGATCACTGAGGGATTACACACCCGATCATTACGAACTCGGCTACCAATTGGTTGCTTACGGATATGAAAATTATGGCGAAGATTTCTGGAGAAAAGTTACCACGGATGCGGTGAAATTTAAAGGACTTTTCTACGCCTTCAACAAAGCGATTGAAAGATATTCCGGCAAAAAATACCCTCAATTCCGCAGTGATGCCATGCAATATTTTATTGACCGCTCTATTGATGCAGTAGAAAAAAATGCCCCTGCTGTTCAATTCATCACCAGTAATAAAAAGAACAATGTTGTAGATTACCTGTTTCCAGTTTATGCCGGCGATGATTCTATTTTGGTTACCAAACAATCGTATAAAGAAATCAATACTTTTTATTTACTAACCGACGGAAAAGAAGAAAAAATAAGGGTAAAAGATTTTGTGATTGATGATTATTATTCTTATAAAAACGGCAAGATTGTATATGCCGCCTACCGGATTGATCCACGCTGGGGTAACCGGAATTACAGCGTAATACAATTGTTAGACATCAAAACAAGGATGCAACAACAGCTTAGCTTTAAGTCAAAATATTTCTCACCTGATATCAATGAAGATGCCACCGAAGTATTGGCTGTAAATGTAAACACCAATGGCACCAACAACCTACACCGCATTAGTGCAGTTACCGGCGAATTGCTGCTGGAATTGCCCAATCCGCACAATTATTTTTACACCCAATCCAAATACATTGATTACAACACAGCAGTTGCTGCTTTAAGAAACCCGGAAGGAAAAATGTGTCTGGTAAAAGTGGATTTAACCAATGGCGAAACTGAAAGAATCACGCCTTTTTCCTTTAACGTAATTGGCTATCCGTGTGTAAAAGGCGATACGGTTTATTTCAGCGCCATGAATAAAAATGCAGATAAAATATTTGCCCTAAAATTGGGTACACAAAAAATATTTCAATTAACCAATAATATCAATGGCGTTTACCAGCCATCGGTAAATGACAAAGGCGAAATGGTGTTCAATGCTTTTACAGCCGATGGTTCAAGAATGGCAAAAATAAACCTGGCCACCACTAACTGGCAGGAAGTAACGGATGAAAATTTCACGAATACACCTGACCTGTACACAACCACTTCGCTTCGTAAACAAGGAGCCGGCATCTTGTACACACTGACTGACACAAGCAACACCGTAACTAAATACAAAAAGACTTTTAGCCTGTTTAATTTTCATAGCTGGCGCCCCGAAGCGGCAGACCCGGAATATAGTTATAACCTTTATGGCAACAATGTGCTCAGCAGTTTTATCAGCACTGCAAGATACACCTTCAACCGCAGCGACCTAAGCCATACCCTTGGCTTGTACCAGACCTATGCCGGATGGTTTCCGCTCATAAGACTGGGAGGTGAATATAGCTTTAACCGCAACATTGATACCGCCGTTGGAAAGACAGTGAATTTCAATTCTGCCAAATTAAATGCCGGGGTATCCATTCCATTGAGCTTTATCAACGGGCGAACATCAACATCGATCAATTTTGGTGGTGGCTATAATATTGAGCAATTGTTTTATGGGGCAAACGGCAAGAATGTTTTTGACAACCTCTCTGTAAAATATACCAATTTGTTTTTAGCTTTTAGTCATGCAAGCCGCAAGGCGAGGCAACATATCAATCCACGCTGGGCACAAAGTGTTTCCGTTTCTTACAGGGATGCATTTAAGCTGGTCAAAAGCAACAAACTGGTGATCAACAGTGCGTTGTATTTTCCCGGCTTATTTACCAATCATAGCCTTGTGCTAAATGGATCCTATCAAAAAAGAGACACCCTGTTTAATTTTTTCAGCAATACATTTTCGTACTCAAGAGGATACGAAGCGTTGAGTACCCGGCAAATGCACAAGCTGGGCGCCAATTATCATTTCCCGATCTTTTATCCCGATTGGGGTTTTGGCAACATGATCTTTTTTCAAAGGGTACGTGCCAATGCTTTCTATGACCATACTGTTGCCCGTGCAAGACTGACCAGAAATGGTCCTTTGACAGACATAAAAAATCGTAGCACGGGCGCAGAAATATATTTCGATACAAAAGCATGGAATGCGCTGCCGGTAAGCTTTGGCGTACGGTACTCTCATCTGCTGGATAATGACCTGAATAACCCCGGCGTAAAAAACAAGTGGGAGATTATTGTACCCATTGGACTGATACCGGATTGATTGTTGATGATTATAGCAATGGGGTGGGTCACTCCTTAAAGAGTGGCTCACCCCAAAAAAGAGCTAGCCTATTAAAAAAAGCCATATCCACGAAAACACAAAAATAGAAGGCCAGGTAAATAAAAAACAGTTAGCCCAAATTACACATCGGGTCAGCCTCCTTTAATATTTGTTTGTTACATCATTGGCGGTTTCCAGATTGTTAATGTTTGGCTGTCTAGCTTAAAAATTCACCATGCCTTATCAGCTCCGAAAGGGCGCAATAAATTAGTAACGGGCAACAGCCTTTTATAAAATGTATAATAAAGTCACATGTACTTATATGTTTGTATTTTTTAAGTTTTTATATATTTTTTTAATAAAGAGAGTTTGAATGTTATCAACTTTGAAGGTAAGGAGGAGAGAGCCCTTGGTAATAAATACCGTCCTTCAGTTTCTTCTCCATCAAGTTGAGTCTGTGGTATAACTTGGCAATCAATGCCGCATTTTTATAAGGCTGGCCGACGCTTGATATTTTTTTATTAAATCAAATTAAAATGCAGGAAAAAGGTTATTTGGGAATTGATGTAAGTAAAGGCTATGCTGACTTTGTGTTACTGGATAGCCAGTGTATTGTATTGGAAGATTTTTTTCAGTTGAATGATACTTTTGAAGGTCGAAATGAGCTTAAAAAGTTGATAGATACCTGGAAGAAAAATGGTTTAAAGGAGTTGTATTGTGGTGTAGAAAGTACCGGAGGGTATGAGAATAATTGGTATGGCTTCCTTAAAGGCCTTCAAACAACCGGCGGGATCTGGTCAAGCCGCTTAAATGCAAAGGCGGTAAAATCAGTTAGTGATGCTTCTTTAAGGCGTACCATTACAGATGCGGTAAGTGCTGTTAATATTGCATCTTATCTAGTCAAGTATCCTGAAAAGATTGACTATGGTTTACGGCCTCAAGTGCAGGATGAGCAGTTTAAAGAAGGCCGCCAGTTCGCCACGAGCATAAGGATGTGGTCTAAACAAAAAGTGCAGCTTGGCAATCAATTGGAGAAACTGGTGTATCAGCAGTTACCGGAATTATTGGTTTATTGCCGTCACGGAATGCCTGGCTGGTTGCTGAAATTGCTGGTAAAATATCCCACAGCTGCAGAAATTAAAAAAGCAGGGGAACAGAAGATTTCAAAAATCAATGGAATCAGCCAAGAAAAGGCAGCAGCTTTATTAAAAAAGATCAGTACTCATGAGCGGCCAACCAGTAAAGCCATAGGGCATTTAATAAGTATAACGTCCACAGAAGTATTGCACCAGCAAGAACTCGTAGCAAATGGTAAAAAATATCTGAGTGAGTTGTATAAGGAACATGCTTCGGTAAAATTACTTAGTGCGATTAAAGGTATTGGTATTGACAGTGCTGTATCAATTATACTGGAGATAGAAGATATTAATCGTTTTGCAGATGCAAAAAAAATGGCCTCCTACTTTGGCGTGCATCCAAGATTTAAGCAAAGTGGTGATGGCTTATGGGGCAATCACATGAGTAAGACGGGAAGAGGTGAAATACGGGCAGTGCTTTATATGATTTCCTTGTCGGCAGTGAGGTATAATGATTTGTTTAAAAAGATATATGCAAATGCCAGGGCCAAGGGAATGAAACATAAAGCTGCAGCCGGTGTTGTAATGCACAAAATGCTTCGTGTTATTTTTGGGGTACTTAAATCAGGGAAACCTTTTGATGTGGATGTTGAAGAAAACAGGCGTAACGAATCAGCAGAAAAGCAGGCTTCAAAAAAGAAAACCGAAAATGAAGAAAAGAAAATTTTTGAACAGAAAAAGCATCGTTTTCAAACTATTTTAGAAACAGCACCTGTATCAGGAAGAAATATAAAGACAAGAAAAAAGTGGCTGGCCTCCCAAACTTCCAAAGAAGTAAATACGGGATCACCATCCACCACAGCAAACATATAAAAATGTTTGCAAAATATTTGGAATTAAACGGTATAACTGAAGGGGCGTAATTCTTATTGAAAATTTTGTATAGAGGATGAAAAAAATCTTTTTTTGACAGCCTTGACAGGTATGCAAATAAATTAAAATAAATCGGCGCTAGTGCGGCACATGCTGGCATAAGGCTTCGCCCTTGTAAAAGAAAAGCCATTCTTTAAAAAACCGGCTTATGGGCACCTCTAAAAACCTTCCTTATCCTCTCTTTCGGAGTATACAATAAGCGGCGCTGATGTTTTGCTGAAAAGAACTGGGAAATAAAAGAGCCGGACATTAGTAGGGTCAGGCTCCCCTCTGCCATCTGATAGGGATTGGGGGTGAGGTCTTTTTTACAGTTCTACAGTAGAGGGATTAAAGGTGAGGTCAAAAAAAATAGGTTTTAAGAGTTGTCTTTATTATTGATGCCCCTTACTGAACCTGTTTTTTATTTTATTTTTCAGGCAATCATTACAACACCATTTGATTATACAAACGATTCAACATTTCTCCTGCATCTGTACAAAAACCAGGATGCACTTTAGAGGTTTGCACAACGGTACTTCGGGTAGCCGTGAGCCATCTAAACCGGGAGGCTGCATCCAATTTGCCAATCGGACCGGCCCCGTCTCCTCCTTTACAAATGCGCTCAAATGCCAGCAGGTTTTCTTCCACTTCAGGTATTTCAATACGGCCACAAAAAGCAGACAGTCGTTCGTGATTGATTTCGAACATGGCTTTTAAAAATTTTTGTTTGGCACAATACAACACTACGCCGGCGTTGATAAATTCGTGCCGCTCAACCCTGGGAACAATGCGAATCACCGCATACTCAAATAATTGATTTTGCTGCATGTAGTGCTTCATTTAAAAAGATGTTGGAATGGGCTAACCTTGAAGTTAGAAATTGAAAATAAATTTCTCTGTGCTGTGCGGTTGATTCAAAAGACGGGTCGCTGGCCAGCCATTCATCCGGAATTGTATCCACGATGTTACGAACAAGCTGCTCAGTAAGTACACTTCGAAATTCGGCATCTGCGATAGCCAGTTCGCCGGCCTGTGGTAGCAGCACATGATCTTTTACCAGCACAAAAGGCCGCAAAGCCTGCTCCTCCCAATTAAGCATGTTATGATGAAAATAAAGACAGGCCCCATGATCGATCAGCCACAATTCTTTATGCCAGGTCAGCATATTGGTATTGCGTACCGTGCGATCCATATTGGTAAGCAAGCAATCGAGCCAAACAATTTGCGAAGCCAGTTTTGATTCGATGGTATTAACCATTGGATCAAAAGTAATTGAACCAGACAGGTAATGCAGTCCGAGGTTGAGCCCCACGCTCGCTTTTAGCAGATCCTGAATTTCTTCATCCGGCTCGGTGCGACCGAAGGCACTGTCTACATTGGCAAACACGATTTCGGGTACTCGCAAACCAAGTGCCCGGGCAATTTCACCCCCGATCAATTCTGCTATCAATGCCTTTACGCCCTGTCCGGCTCCCCGGAATTTTAACACGTACATAAACCCATCATCTGCTTCCACAATTGCCGGCAGGGAACCGCCTTCCCGCAGTGGAGTTATATACCGCACCATTTGCACTGTCCGAATCATGTAAACTGTTTTATGGATCAAATATAGCACCATCAGGAGGATTATCCATTTAGAAACTGAGTTGGATGGATTCTTTCCGAAAATTGATATAACATCTCAACTGCTTCTCCAGGGTAGCGTACTTCCTTGTATCAGCATAACATATTCCCCCAAATCAACCATCAATTATTCAGCACCTATCTTTCCCCAACATAACTTACTTTCCATGCTACCACTGCCTTTACAGAAAAGAAAATAAATTCAGTGATTAAGACACATTCATTCCCTAACTTAGTACTTCACCCATAAGTTCATTTTTTATGAATCAAAACGAAACGCTGGCCATTGTTAAGGAAGATTCCTGGATGGCTTCTTATGAACCTGATGTGAACGAAAGATATAGCCGTTACCAAAAAGCATTGCACGAAATTGAAGCTGCGGCTGGTAGCCTGCTCAAATTTGCACAGGGTCATCATTACTATGGCATCAATTTCGACCCAATTAAAAATGGCTGGTTTTACCGGGAGTGGGCACCGGCAGCGGAACAGTTGTACCTCACCGGCGACTTTAACGGTTGGGACAGAACTTCGCACCAACTGGAAAAAAACAAAGATGGCGACTGGGAAATATTTTTGCCTTACAACGAAAACAAAGACACGTTTATTCATGGAAGTAAAGTAAAGGTTACTATCCATTCAGAAAAAGGCATTATTGATCGGATTCCTGCCTGGATTAAGCGGGTAATACAAGATCCGGCCACGCATGATTTTGCTGGACAGCTCTGGTTTCCAGCAACTGATTTTGAATGGAGTGACCATCATTTTAACCTATCGCAAAATATTCAGCAACCGATTATTTACGAATGTCATGTCGGAATGGCCCAGGAAGAAGAAAAAGTGGGTACCTATCTTGAATTTGCTGACAAAACTTTACCCCGCATAAAAGAAGGCGGGTATAATGCCATTCAATTGATGGCCGTTATGGAGCACCCTTACTATGGTTCCTTTGGTTATCATGTGTCAAATTTCTTCTGCCCTTCCAGCAGGTTTGGTACACCCGAAGATTTGAAATACCTGGTAAATAAAGCCCATCAACTACACATTACAGTGATCATGGACATTGTTCATTCGCATGCGGTAAAAAACATGGCTGAAGGACTGAACGAATTTGACGGCAGCGATCACCAATACTTTCATCCCGGCGGCAAAGGGTATCACGAAGGATGGGATTCTAAATTATTTGATTATGGAAAATGGGAGGTAAAAAAATTCTTGTTGTCCAATGTTAGGTACTGGCTGGAAGAATTCCATTTTGATGGCTATCGTTTTGATGGGGTTACTTCTATGCTGTATTTCCATCATGGCTCTACAACATTTGATAACTACGAAAAATATTTTCGAGAAGGAGTTGATTGGGATGCGATTACTTATCTGCAACTGGCAAATGAAGTGATTCACCAATTTAAACAGCACAGTATTTCAATCGCAGAAGACGTAAGTGGTATGCCGGGCTTATGCAGACGACCCGATGAAGGCGGCTTTGGATTTGATTACCGGTTGGGAATGGGCATACCTGATTATTGGATCAAAATATTGAAAGAGACGACAGACGAAGACTGGAATATTTATGAAATCTGGAGTATGCTCAATAATCGGCGGCAGAAGGAAAAAACAATTGCCTATGCGGAATCGCACGACCAGGCATTGGTGGGTGACAAAACCATTGCCTTCTGGCTGATGGACCAGGAGATGTACTACCACATGAGTAAAAATGATAATAACCCGGTTATTGACCGGGGTATTGCATTACATAAATTATTACGGCTAATCACCATTAGTTTGGGTGGACAAGGCTACCTGAATTTCATTGGCAATGAATTTGGCCATCCGGAATGGGTTGATTTTCCAAGAGAAGGCAACGATTGGAGTCACCAATATGCCAGGAGACAATGGTCGCTCGCAGACAATGAAGACCTGAAATACCAGTACTTGTCCACGTTTGATAAAGCAATGATTCAACTCGTTGTTGACAACAACATTTTGTCCGCTGCGGATGCAACACAATTGCACATGGATGGAGATAACAAAGTAATCGTCTTTGAGAAGAATCACCTGCTTTTTATTTTCAATTTCAGCGCCGACAATTCTATTTTTGACTACCAGTTTAAGGTACCGGAAGCTGGTAGGTATCAAATCATTTTAAATTCGGACAATGCCGAGTTTGGCGGTTTTGAAAGAATAGATGACTCCCTGGACTACACAACAAATGCAGACAAGGAACTGAGTATCTACCTTACAAACAGGACAGCCCTGGTGATGAGGAAAAAATAGCTAAATAAAAACTACAAAAAAACTCATACCATTAATGGTATGAGTTTTTTTTATTTAAATAATTTTTTTAATCTGGCAGGCATTTATTGAACCATATAATCCACTACGATACCATTTACCAGCATCTTTGATCCATCATAAGTTATTTTACCACCGGCCGGTAAACAAACAATTACTGCAGACTGTAACGCAGGTAATTTTATAACGGCGTTACCTGCAACATTTTTTGCTGTAAACTTTCCCGTTACAGTATTGTACAAATCGACTGTTTTGCCGGCTGCTATTTTGAATGATACATTTTTACTGGTGACGTAAGGATTGTAAAACAGGTAAGTAGGAAAGGCTTTATCATGAAAAAAGTCTGTAGCCAACAAATTCAATTGCAGTATTCCTTTTACATTGGTAGTACGGATGATGCTTCCAAAAATGCCTACATGACCGCTGCCATACACACTAAATTGCGACTCCTCTGGATTTTTACCCGGTACCCACAAAGGTCCGTCGCCCTGTGCTACCGGACCGTTTAGATTTTCGTGAGCCTGATAGCTCGATTGGCGAATGATGCCTTCGTACCCAATCACGCCCTTGGTAACTTCGGCCAATTGCGGAATTGTTTCATGATCGTCCGGCATATATTGAGGGTAAAAAAAACGGGCGGCATTGGCGGCATTCAACATCCATTTACCGATGGCCGTTGCATAACGCTGGTCGTAACGAACCATTGGTACCAGTGGCCATGCAGCATCATAGGTATTCATTAAAAAACCATACCCGCCATGATCTACCGTACTGCCAACAATACCCGAAATGTCAATTCCATTCCAATTGCCCACCAGCACCCCCCAGCCTTCCCGGCACACAGCCGTGCCATCAAAACTCCAGGCAAGCATTTTCTTTACATCATATTGCGTTTGCTGCTCAGCATTTATCCTGGCGGCGAGCAAAGCACCAAACGGCATCAGCAATTCGTACGTAGGATTTATTGGTTGCGACTGCAATGCATTCAATGCACTGATGGCACCTTTTAAGTATCGGGGATCACCCAATTTTTTATAGGCCGCATACAGCACCCAGGCATGACCGGCAGCAACATCCGGTTGCGTGCAAATCTGATTTTTCATTGGCTTCATTTTGCCATAGTCAAAATAAGACCAATCATAATTCCCATTTAATATTGAATCTGCCAGGTAAAATTTATCAGCAATGCTCCGGGCAATTTCCGTAAAGCCGGGTTCATTCGGGTACAGGTCGTACACGGCATAAAATAATAAATTTGGATATACGTCATACCACCAGTCACGGCCATAACCACCGCCCAGCAACGCCACTTCCGGACAGGTATTGTTCATCATAATGTCCCAGCCGATTTCTTTATTGTAGTAATTTTTAAGCATGCCCACATAATTGCGTCCGTCCCCACCCGCTTTGTTGATGCCGACCAAACTTGCTCCCAGTGTAGCTCCCATTGTAGCCAGTGCTTCATGAAACATGCCTTTGTTGTTAGTACCCTGCCGCACATCTGCCAAAGCAGTGTATAAACCTACCACATTTTGAGGAAAGTTTTTCTTGCTGCTATCTATCCATACCAAAGGCCAGAATTTGCCTTTTGCGTTGAAGTCGTAAACCGTTTTATCAAACTGTAGTGCCAGTTTTTTATAGTCGATTATCTGCAAAAGTTTCGGCAGGTTGGGCATTTGGTCTACCCGGGGAATATTTTGTTGTTTCACCTGTGCTGTTGCTATAATTCCACAACTCATTAAAAGCGTACAAGCCAGAAAATTCTTAAATCTTTTTTTCATTATTGATATTTTTTTTGCAGGAAAATCTGCCAGGTTCCTACTATTTTTAAACTAATTATTTTCATAAAAAAGATATCCCCTATACAATGGCTTCTGCCACTTCGCCGATAACCTTTCTATCAATCTCCAATTCTTCTGGTAATAATATTTTTCCTGCTGAAATAATTTTCTTTGCTACTACAATCGAATACAACTGTAATACGGCGATAATTATTACTGCATAGCGCAAAGCAATTTCGGTAGAAATACCATAAGCCAGTGCTAAAAAAGTGCCGGCACCCAGCAGCCTGCCAGCATACAAGCCCCACTCATGATTCAGGATGTATGCATACTCACCACGTTTTTCAATTTTATTCACTATATCGATCACCTGAAATTGAATCGGGAAATATGCAAGATCGATCAACGGTTTAGCAATGAGTAGTAAAAGAATAAAAATGATTACCCCAAGGCCACTAAATAAAATACCGTTAACGACTGCTCCGAGCGCAAATAAGCCAAGACCTACAGCAAATATTTTAATCCGGTCTTTGGGCTTCGACAGCCTTCCCAACACATACATAATAATCGCTGCTATGATGGCACCAATTGATTGTGCAGTTCCCAACGCACCTTCTTTACCTAGTAATGTCATGATCAACATAGCTGGTGCAGTTACCAGAAAGCCTTGAGCCAAACCTTTTAACAGTGCCAATGAAAGCAGCTTATACCACAAAGGATGAAACTTAAAAAACACAAATTTCTTATGTATAGGATTTGGGAATGTGCCTCTGAAACACACGATGGATGCCACTACTGTAATTAAAAACACAACACCAGTGATGACCTTGTAAGCACCGTGAATAGAAGCGTCATCGTGGTTGGCACCGCCCCTCGTTTCAATGAACCAGCCGATTGTAACTGGTATAACAACTGCGATGATGGTATAAAAAAATGTTTCCAATCCATAGTAATAATTGCGGTTGCCATTATTGGTAATAGCCAAAGCAAGTACATCCCGGTTAGCCCAATAAAATCCGAATGATAAACCCATGATTGTACCCGCAACACCCAAACCAACATTATTAAGGCTATGCAAACTCATCATAAATATCATCGACACGGCACTCAGCATCATCCCAGCAGAATACAATTTGCGGATATTAAAATGCTTTAGCAAAAACCCATTCAGCAAAAATGTAATGGGTATACCGGTGTAAACAGTCAATTGATAAATGACCACTTTTGTTGGATCATTTGAGTTGCGCATTACATAGGCCGCCACAAATGTATCAATTACCGGCAATACAAATGCGTAGGTTAAATTGGTTAAAATCAGTATTTGGAAATTATGTGGCTGACTTTTAAAATGGTCGATTTCAATTTTCAATTTCTTAAACATGATTGTATTTTAAAAGTGAGCAGATCTCTTTAATAGAAAATTGAGCGCCACAAACAAACTCGTCGGAAGCGCCATAATAAATGGTAACAAGGTCACCATCGGGATGCACAATATGTCCATTGGTAAATACTACGTTTCCAAAAAAACCACTCAATTCATAATCGGTTGTTGGCACCATCACGGGCTGGTCCGTTCTGGCAATTATTTTCGAAGGATCAGCAAGATCCATCAGAAAGGCTCCGAGGCAGTATTGATGCTCTTGATTGGCGCCATGGTAAATAGCCAGCCAACCTTTATCCGTTTTGATGGGGGCCGCACCTGCGCCCACTCTTGCACTGTCCCAGGCTCCGGTTCTTGTTTTTATAATACACTGATGATTTCCCCAATGAATGCCATCCGGCGACTCTGCAATCCAGATATAATTGCCGCCGATATCCACGCTGCTTGGGCGGTGCAGGGCATAATATTTTCCGTTTATTTTTTCATCAAAAATGGCGCAGTCTTTATTATGTGGTGGCAGTATCATACCATACGATTCAAAATTTTTCCAGTCAGTGGTAGTGCGTAAACCAACTCCCACACCATTGCCCGATACCGACGTAAAAGTGAGGTAGTATTTGTTTTCCAAAAATGTAACCCGGCAATCTTCAATGCCAAATGTTTGTAATATTCCTTCTCCAACCAATGGCGGGTAACCATCCGGTTCATAAAAATGAATACCATCATCGCTGCATAACAACCGCAGGTGAGAGAGCGTGGTTAAATAATCAACTCCCTTGTAATTGATTACCCGTGCATCCGTTGCGTTTAATTCAGGATCGTCTGCCGCTATCTCTATAATCTTGATGGAACCTGTTTCCGTTAGTATGGGAAATGAAATGATATTGTCTTTTTGTGCAGGTCTTTCTGCTACCCTTACAATCAGCCAGGTTTTATTTTGATATTGAAATACTCCCGGATTTAACAAACATGTTATTTCGAGTCCTTCAGTACTGGCTGTCAAATCTTTTGGCGACAACAGTGGGTTTTCTGCAAAGCGTTTTGCAATATCTTTCATAAAAAATAATTTAGGTAGGTGATATCACGAATTTCAAGCAGTAATAACACGAATTCAAGGCACGAATTACAAGAATTTGAAAACCCGATTACAAGTTATGTCCTGTATTAATTTTTGAAACCGTGCATTTAGTAATTCGTTTAATTCGTGAAATTTGTGTTTAAATAATTCGCCTGCTATAATTTATACTTATCCATGGCCGCTTTCACAGCAGGATACATACTCACCCGCTGCATCGTCAATAATGCTTCAATAGTAGATTCTGCACCGGAGTTTTTATTTACATTATTGCCGGTATTAATTGCGTCAAAACACCGGCCTGTAGTAATAGAAAACACATTACTTCTAGCTGAATTTTTACCCAGAAACCAGGCTGCTAAATGCCCTGCCATGTCTGCGTATTTTTCGTTGTTTGTAATGATGTATGCATCAATGGCTGCAAAAACCATTGGTCTTATGCCATAGGCAATCTGTTCAAACTCTTTTGAATTTTCTTTTGTTAACACATTATTCACCAGGCTTACATCGAATGAATTTTTAAAACCATTGCTTAGCAACCAGGGATAAAAATTATTTACTTCCGCCATGGCTTTACTGATAAAATTTGTATCCACTAAAAATGTACCTATTTTAAAAATTGCTGATGCCATATCGCTGCCGTATGCGTGCCAGGTATTGCCCGAACTCAAAAAACAGGAATAGGGAAAATGGGTAGCATCACCCAGTTGAGTGAGAATGATTCCGTCCGCTAATTTTCGGATATACGTTTTAATCACGGCGTCACCACTAGCTTCGCAATAAGGAATCAATGCCAATAATAATGTAGCGGCCTGGTCGGCGCCTTCGGGCAACCATTGAGGAACAGCGATGCCGTTTACCAGCGAAGTAGTCGCCGGGATATCCACCATATCTTTTTTAATGGTAGCCACCAGTTTGTCAATTGCAAAATTAACCCTGGTTGCAAGTAAACTATTTTTTGTCTTGATAAGCGGTGCAGCTTCTGTAAGTGCCTGCAATGCACGCCACGACCACCATTTGGGTTGATCAATACTTGTAATGCCGGATTTATTAATGACGTTTCCAGTCTGTAAAAAATTATAGAAATACCCATTGTCCGATTGCATATTTGTAATAAAACGGAGCATTGCAAATACTTTATTTTGCACAAGGGTATCGGTTGAAAAGGCATCACTTCTTACATAAAATAATACTACACGAGCCACATCATCCACACAAGTATATCCTTCGCCAACTGCAATGGTGGGATTATAATTGGGCGCATCTGCATAAATATAGATTCCCTCAGCTTTATCACCATTTCCAAACACAACGGGTACAGTTAATTTTTGCAGGTGGGCGGTATTTAAAATAGAGGCGGTTATTAAAGGCTGCGGTACTTGTGGCACTATTATTACAGGTGGTGCAACGGTTGCTGGCTGCTTTTTACAGGCAACTAAAAACAACATTGCAAAACAGCCTGACAATAGTAGCCATCGCATGTTCACATTTCCTTTCATGTAAGTGAGTTTAGTTTGTACAAGCGAATTATGGAGTTAAAAAATATACCATGTAATTGATGAGGTGCAATTCAAACTAACACAGTTAAAAGCAGTTGATGGAGCCACCAAACATTACTCTGCCCGCCCGGTGTATCCACTGGCCGAAACTGGCAGCGACATCCGATAACTATGGGATTTGAATTGCACACAACAGCTAACAAAAGAAGGTGTCAATCGCAGGCTTTTGCGAACCTGCGACTCCCCTTTATTTTTGTTTACCAAACAAAATTTTAATATCCTGTATTTTGTGTGATGGTTCCACCCGATCTGTCAATCTCACCTTGTGGAATCGGAAAGACAATGTTCTTATCCTGAAAATTTTTACCAAGCCCTGTTAAAAAGGTTTTAGCAATACCCCACCTTTTAAGATCGTTGAATCGTTGAGATTCGAACCCCAGCTCTACTCTTCTTTCCTGCACCAGCCAGGCTTTAATTTGCGCCTTATCTGTTGAAGCAATATTTCTATCGGGCAATGTTCCGGCAGGTGCAATTGTACCTGTTGCGGTAATGGTTAACCTTGCACGTTCCCTCACTTTGTTGATCAAAGCAATGGCTGCAGGGTAATTACCTGTTTCGTTTAAAGCTTCAGCCTTCCAAAGCATTACATCGGCCCAGCGGATGTATATTTTATTGCTGGCGGCATCATCATTGCCTTTGTTATTACCATTCAGTTCCCCAAGAAATTTATACACATCCTGGCCGGTAACAGTATAGCCTAACCGGGGGTCGTTTGGCTCAAAGGCGTTTATGAAATTTGTGGTAGGTGCCACAAAACCCCAGCCCAGCAATGCACAAAGCCCGTTCCCGGATCTTGGCGATGTATTGGATTGATGATCAAAAGCAAAGACGACTTCATTGTCTGTGAACTCTTTTGCGATACTAAAATTGTCAAAATAATTTGCATTTAAACTGTAATAATTTAGCCCTTCCAGTTCATTTATATTCGTAATCACCTGCGGCCATTGCTGGTTGTACAAGGCTACTTTTGCCTGCAATGCCAGTATTGCACCTTTTGATACACGCCATTTTTCAACAGGATCCGAAAATTTGCCAGCGGGCATTAATGTTTTTGCCTCTGCCAAATCTTTATTAATCTGGATATAAACATTCGCTTTGGTTTCTCTAACAGCAACACTATACGCTTCGTTAAAATTTGCCAGTGGCTTTATTAATAATGGTACATCGCCGTACAAATTAACCAGGTCAAAATAATAAAAGGCTCTTAGAAAATACATTTCTGCCAACATATTTTTTCTCAGATTGTCGCTAATACCAAGGCTTGTTGCCATTGTAGCATCTGCCAGGTAGCTGATAGACAGGTTTGCTCTTGCTATGCCTGCATAATTGTAGCTCCACTGTCCATTAATACCACCATTGGCTGATGTGAAACTAAAATTACTAAACTGATCCATCCATGCCTGGTCTCCATCGGGGTTCCATTTTTTCTGCATATCGCCAGAGGCTATATCCTGTACAATAAAGTCATTGCGAAGTACGGTGCCATCATCCCAGCCCCATTCGCCAATAATATTAAGGGTATTGGAAAGCAGTTGATAGGCCGAACGTGCTGAAAAAATAACTGATTCTTTGGTGGGTGCAACGCCCTCGGTTATAATACCGATCGGTGTTTTATCCAAATCTTTTTTACAACTGACTGTTGACATAATCACCAATACTGCCAGTATTTTATAGATTGATTTCATACTTTTTATTTTTAATAGTTGAATTATAACTTAACGTTGATGCCAAATAAAAATGCCTGCGATTGCGGATAAGTACCCTGGTCAAACATGCTGAATGCTTCAGGATCTAGCCCGGTATATTTGGTAACAGTAAATAAATTTTGAGCAGAAACATACAGGCGTATATCCTGAAATACAGATTTTGCTTTACCAAATAAATTATGGACTGAATAGCCAAGCTCAATATTCTTTAATCTATAATAAGATGCATCTTCTACAAAAATACTGGATACCCTGCTGCTGCCATTGTCGTTAAAAGTGGAACGTGGAACTGTGTTACTGGTGCCTTCACCCTTCCATGCATTTAGCGTTGCTACCGTGTGATTAAAAGGACGGGTATCATAATCAATGATCTTTTTAAGGTCATTGTATTTTTCCACACCGCTCACACCCTGGAATAATACGTTTAAATCAAAACTTTTGTAACTGGCGCTAAGGTTAAAACCAAAGGATATTCTTGGATTTGGATTTCCAATATAAGTGCGGTCATTTTCATTAATAATACCATTGCCATCAAGATCCTGAAATTTAATATCACCCGGTTTTACTTCGGGATGAGGTGCACCTGTTAAGTAACCATCCACTTCTGCCTGGTTTTGATAAATACCTACCATTTTAAATCCGTAAAAAGAATTTAATGGATGGCCGGGTTCTGTTCTAGAAACCTGTCCCGTTAAGTTAGGTAGGTTATCATTTAGTTTATCAACGTTGTTGCTAACCGATGCCGCATTGGCGCTTATACTGTACTTAAATGCATGGTCATTATTTCTGTAACCAATTGCCAACTCAAAACCCTTGTTGCTTACTGTACCTGAATTAACTAAGGTCGGTTGCACATCTCCCACAAACCTTGGTAAACCAAGCGGCAATAAAAGGTCGGAAGTAGTTTTCTGAAAATAATCTGCTGTAATAGAAAGCTTATTTTTGAACATACTTAGATCCAACCCAATATTGTTTTGATTGGTAGTTTCCCATTTTAAATCGGGGTTTCCGTATCTTAATAAAGTACCCTGTTCATTATAAATAGCAAGGGAGTTGTAATTATTCAGACCAGACTGGTTGCCCAGTTTTCCGGAACTTGCCCGCAATTTAAGATCACTGATCCAGGTTACGTCTTCCATAAATCTCTCTTGGGATATTCTCCATCCGGCAGAAAAAGCAGGAAACACAGCGTATTGGTTGTTAGCAGCAAACTTGCTTGAAGCATCCTGTCTTAAACTGGCTGTTGCAAAAAAGCGGTTGTCGAAATTGTAATTAACGGAACCAAATACGGAGAACAAAGCCCATTCACCAGCAGCACCACCATTCCATGGCGTGTTGATTGGTTTTCCGGCATTGTCATAAATCACTGTTCCACCAAAATCTATATATTGAAATGAATTGTTAGGATTACTATACCTTGATCTGGTGGCGCCTATTACGGATGACTGATTAGTAATAAATTCTGTTCCAGCCAATGCACTAAAAGAATGCTGCGCTATTTTCTTCATGTAGTTAGCAGTGTTTGTCCAGGTAATGGTAACATCCTGTCCCCTGTTCTCAGATAAATTAGTTGGACGGTTTTGGCGACCTTGACCAGTATCTGCAGGGATATTACTTGTGTATCCATCATTATCACCATAGTTTTTATTAAAAGCTTTGTTATGGTTCATATTGAGGTCAATACCAAGATTGGTCCGCAGTTTCAGTTCTTTATTTTTCAGAAAAGCAAATTCGCCATACACACTACCAAAGGTTTTAAAATTGGTACGTTTATCATTGGTGTAATTAGCAATGGCAATGGGGTTTGAGGAAAACTCGTACCTGTTTGCACCACCATTCCACCTGCCACCATTAGCGGCAACGTTTTGTGAATAAAAAGGAAGATCTGTAAAGGGATCGTTCACATTATAACTCGGATCATTTTCATTTTTATAAACTCCCAATACGGGCGGGCGCAAAAAAGCATGCCTTATCACGCCGGGTGCATCGCCGCTTGAAGATATTTTGTCCTGCACACTATTGGATATCTGCAGGTTGGTTCCTATTGTAAACCGATCAGTAATATTTGCATTCACATTCGTTCTGAAACTAAGCCGCTTGAACTGGTCATTGTCATATACCACAATTCCATTTTGACCGTAGTAACCGGCAGAGATCAGGTATTGTACTTTTTCTGAACCACCGCTGGCCGTTAACTGCAGGTTCTGCGATTTACCCAATACAAATAACTGATTCAACCAGTCTGTATTAGCAAGGTCTGTTCTTCCCTTGTCTGCTGTATAAGGATTAGTGCCCGTATTGCCCGAATTATTCCAGCTCTCTTCCATTTTACTCATGTACTGAGTAGCGTTGAGCATTGTAGGCAAATTGGCAACCTGCTGCACCCCATTAAAGTAATTAATATCAATGCTGGATTTTCCTTTCCGTCCGTTTTTAGTAACGATAACAATTACCCCACCTGCTGCCCTTGCACCATAAATAGAAGCGGCGGCGGCATCTTTCAACACAGTCATCGACTGTATATCTGCAGGATTAATAAAAGAGATGCTGGTAGTTGGCAATCCATCCACTACATACAGCGGATCGCTACTGCTGCCAATGGAGCTTACTCCACGGATGGTGATATTGATACCATCACCGGGCGCACCAGTGCTTTGTGTTACCTGCACACCAGCCACCTGACCTTGCAGCAACTGGGCTACATCTGGCACCCTTCTTTTTTCAAGATCATCTATATTAACGGAAGCGACAGCGCCGGTGATGGCACCTTTGCGCTGGCTGGAGTAACCAACTACAACCACGTCGTTGAGGGTATTTTCCATAACAGACATTGTTATCTGTATGGACGACCGGCCCGAAACTGATAATTCCTGTGTTTTAAAGCCAACATAAGTAACCACCAGGATTGCATTATCTGGAACAGCTAAAGTAAAGTCACCGTTGTTATCAGTAGTGGTTGCTTTTGTGGTATTTTTAATCGCTACAGTAACACCGTTCATCGGCAGGCCTTGCGCTGAACTTACTTTTCCGGAAATGGGTTTATCATTGGGATCTGCCTGGGCTGATGCTGAAAATTGGAGCATTACAATGGCAATGATGCAAAAAATGCCTTTTAGGCCCGGCCATAATTTTGTGGGAATGAGACGAATGACATTCGTAAGATTTTCTTTCATAATTGCTACGTTTTAATATTTTTTTAGAAAAATTAAATACCTGGTTCATCACAGGAACCGAAAATTTTTAAGCAGTTTTGTTATACATCACATTTATAACTTCTTTGTATAAATGCTTTTACTGAATAACCTGTTTGGATTTTATTTCATCATTTTTTTATGTTGATATTTTTAATGGTTAATAATTTTATTGCTGTTGTTTGTTGATTCTGAAAAAGTATTTGGGCTATTTATTTTGATGTTAATTTTCTATAATCCGGATCCATCTCCGGTGTTCGCAGCGCTGCCAATTCATTCGCCATCAGTATAAATACATTCCAGCACAACCCTTTGGTGGAGGGCCACCAGCTATCAGTGGTCGTCCATTTGGTGGGTATAAATTCTTTGCTGAACGGCCATTTTGGATTCAGGTAAATTTCTGCCCATACCCGGTTTTCCATCAGCGGTTTTGCTTTTGTCCAACCATGTTTTAGTCCGGTTACATACGCACAATATTCTGCTCTTAACCAACTTCCGCCGTTGTAATAAAAACCATCGCTTTTTCCATCACTGTAGTTGGCTTGTCCAAATTTTTCAAAGGGCTGATAGTCGCCGCTTAAATAAGCATAGCCTTTTGCATCATTTGTGATTCTAACACAAACAGGTGCTGTAGTGCCATATCCAGGGTGCGGCGAATTGGCTACTTTATTTAAAACCGGCATTTGATCCAAATGATTTTTTACCATTTCGTCTGTAAGAATGGGCCGGTGAAAAAGCCACAGCGAAAAAAATTCAGGTTCCAGATCTGTGAAAGAAATAATGTCGGGGAAATTGCGATCGAAGAGTACGTGTTTTCTCTTTCCATCATAAAAGCCACGGTAAGCCTGTTCCGCTTTTTGTATGTGCGGCTCGGTGATATTAAAACCCAATTCTTTTATTGTTCTCAATGCAATTGCCAGCATTCCCTGGTTTACACCCAACCGGTCCGTTTTAGGATTGAAGTCGATGATATCAACCTGGCTCAGCGAAAAATGCGCCCGGCAAATTCCATCGCCCAAAGAGTCAAGTGCATTCAATACATACTTAACCGCCTTGCTGATTTTATCATGCGGAAGGGTAACTCCAAAACGCCGCTTGTTCACCAATGCCCACATCAGCCATTCAATGGTGGCTTCATTGTCTTTGGCTTCTACCGATCCCATCAACGGGGTAATAATGGTACCAATCACTCCTTTGGAAGTTTGCGTTTTGCCCCATTGCTCCCAGATGGATAAATTCAGTTCCTTGTTGTAAGTAGACACGATTGAAAACCAGGAATCCCGGTTATACATGTCCGGCGCATAATTCATGTTAGGCACATTGAATGGCGAAAAGTTGTCTACATCAGTGATCCAGGTAAGCATGTTTAAATTGGCATACAGCATTTTTTCAATCTGCGATCCTTCGAAACCTTTGCCTTCGGCTAACCGTGATTGTGAAGCAATCATAAATTGCTGGTGCGATTTCCAGGGTTCTACAAAAACATAAGTGGTCTTGGTTACTTTTTCGCCCAGCGGTAAAATATTGTAGGGCTCTGCCTGCGGCTGGTGCTCTGTAAATTGAAGATCTTTTATTTGCAAGCGGCATTCTTTACCCGACTGTGTTCCGATAAACATCGACACACTGTCATTTTCAATATAAGGCACTAATATGCTTCCTTTAAAAAATGTCCAATCACTGTCCAAAGCCGGAAAATTATCAATGTACTTTACACCATCTTCCAGCTCAATCGTCTTTTGCCCATTCTTTAACCGGAACAGTTTAAAAGCGACAGGAGTATTTCCCTTGCACCAAAATGAAATGGTATATACTTTTTGATCTTTAAAAGGTGCTATCATTTCTACTCCTGCCCTACCGCCCGGGTGACCAGTTATTGAAATAAGCCCTGGTTTGCTGGTTACTTCAGCGTTGCCTTCTTTTTGAAATGTATCGGGCGTTTTTAAAACAGTCGTGGTACCAGCATCAAGATTGTACAGTTCGCCAAATGTTTGCCTTACGAAATGATTATTGGCAGCTTGTTCGGATGCATCCGCAATAGAAAACAAATTGACGTCCGGTAAACGGCGCACGCCAACAAACCCTCCACCCCGTCCGCTAAACCGCCGACGGGTATTTCTTGTATAGTGATTTTTATAACCGGCATCCGTTAAAAACCCAACCACGTTATTATTAGGTGTAATAAATCCTGCGGAAGGAAACATTTCATGCACAAAGCCGCCGGGGAAATTATCGTATTCAAAACTTACATACCGCTCTGGCTTTTCAGCAGGCCGTGCAGTTTGTTGTAAGATATAATACATGCCCGGCATGGATGGCTGAAACAGCTCAATGGTCTTTTTAACAACATTTGTATTTACCACCTCATAAGTTACTGTAACCGACAGGTTGGCATCAAATTCTTTTACATACTCGTCTCGTTGCAAAGAAATCCGTTGATTATTGCCACCCCATTTTTGCCCATTCCAATGGTGTAAACTGGCAACTGTACTTAAATCGTGATTGAATAATTGCAAGGAAAGCTCTTCTGTATTGCTGACCAGCAAGTGGTTGTTACTGTAGATGTCTACATGATACCCAACTTGCTTATTACCGGCAACTTTTAGTGTAAGCGGCTGGCCAATGGCAGGTGTATAAGTGAGTAAAATAAACAGGCAAAGTATAAATGACCTCCACCTGTTTGAACGATGTATCATGAGAAGCAATTGAATGCCAAAGCTAACTTTAAGGGTAGGCGGTATTATGCACTATACTAACATTTTACTGTACTATGATTACAATCTGCGTGTAAAATGCCGCATTTTAAGTTGAAAAAAAATTATCTGTTCAACAATAAAATTATGCCGCAATCAACTTGTAAAAAAAAACGAAAGCTGGAAGGTAAAAACAAGATGCGTTTCCAGGAAACATGGGATAAACCAGTGGCCATTTTTTGAGCCAGTAGAAAACTCTCATCCGACAGATCAAATGACGTTGTTATCCCGAGATCGGTTTTGTATGCTGCCTCGGGACACACAATCTTTATTTTTTTTATATTCGGGGAGCGAAAAGACCCACGTGCCAGTTAATTACTTGTTGTATATATTAAGTACCAAACTGACATGGTTGAATCCAAAAAGCCGATGGGTTGCTGCCACTGATTTAGACATTTTTTACCAAAGCCATCCAATCCGCTACCTAGCAGATTGAATGTGAGTAGCCTTGGGTGAAAGCCATGGTTATCTATTTCAGATGATCGGTAACCAACCTGCAAGAGTTGAACAATTTATATGCTTTTGATTTGGAAAATATTAATGCGTTTAACTCTTTGAAGTTGTCAAAAAAAAGGTTGCAAGCCAATAACAGCTATAGGCGAATAAACTGACTATGGCTTCGGTTGTTGGAGAAAAACACCAACAACCACTTGCCGGGTGGAATATCAAAACTAAAAAGATACTATCCCCACCCGACATATCCCTTACTTCAAAAACCACCAGGCTACGTTCCCCGTTCGGGAGACAACGAACTTGTTTGTCGTTCCCGATATTCATTGGGCGCACATTCATACCGCTTTTTAAATTCCCTGAAAAAATACGATTGGTTATTAAATCCGGTACGGTAAAAAATTTCTGTAACGCTTAAACCAGTGGTGGCAAGCAGACTAGCGGCTTCCTTAAGCCGGATGTTTTTTATAAACTCACCGGGTGTCATACCCGTCAAGGTTTTAAGTTTTCGGTACAATTGCATCTTGCTCATGCTAAAATGTTTCTCCAGCAACACAGCACTTAATTCCGCTTCGTTCAGGTGTTCATCAATTACCTGCACCAGTTTCGACAAAAATTCTTTATCGCTTGCCGGCAAGTCAGCTTCTATCAGCAGTTCTTCCACCTGGTCATTTTTAAACAGTTCCAATAACTTTTGGCGGTATTCCAGCAATTTGCGAACACGTATTTTTAAATGTGCAGTTTGAAAAGGCTTGGCAATGTAAGCATCCGCTCCTACTTCGTAACCTTCTATATGATGATCTTCGCTGCCACGGGCAGATAAAATAATAAATGGCACATGGCAGGTTGCCGGGGCATTCTTCATTCGATTGCATAAGTCCAACCCATTCATGTTGGGCATCATTACATCGCAAATCACCAGGTCGGGCGTAATCCTATTGATCAGTTCAAGCGCCTTTAGTCCGTCGCATGCTTCATAAACAATGTACTCCTCTTTTAAAATATTCTTTAATAAAAACCGGATATCAGGATCATCCTCCACCACAAGAATATTGCTGCGGCGATTGCCTGCATCCAGGTTTTCTATGATGGCCTGTTTATTATTGTCGATGGGCGTTACGGGATGGGCAGGCGCTGTGTAAGCAGTAATCGTTTGATACAAATAAGAAGGTTTATCACTGGTAACTGAGCCAGCAGTTGCAGGCATCCCGTCGGGCTGGTTGATCAGTAATGGAAGATGTACCTTAAAAGTGATGCGTTCATTTTCATATCCTACTGTAATACGCCCATTCAGCAAGGTTACCAATTGCCGTGTAAATGCAAGCCCGATGCCGGTTCCAAATTTACCGCTGTCTGCATTATTCGGATGAACCACATAAAACTGATCAAACAACTGGTCCAGTTTGCCTTCCGGTAATTGAACACCTGAATTAACAATAACAATTTCAAGTTCGTTTGCTGCATTATTTTCGACGGCCGAAAAAACAACCTGCTCATTTTTTCCGGAATGCTTAAAAGCATTGGACAACAAATTGAAAATTATCTTCTCCAGTTTATCCTTATCAATCCAGCCAATCATGCCTCGTGAAATATGTATCTCATAGGCCATTTTACTCTGTTCGCTCAACGGTACAAATGGCTCCGCAAGATTTTGCAGTAACTCCGATATGTTTAGGTGACTAAACTGATTTTTAAAAAAGCCAGCCTCCACTTTTCTGAATTCAAGCAACTGGTGTACAAGGTAGGTAAGTCTGGATGCCTGCTGATGTATCAGCGATAAAAAATAAGGTTTATCTCTCTGTTCTTTAGACAATACGGATTTATCTAAAAACCTTTCTGCACTTCCCATTATAAGGGTTAGCGGCGTTTGCAGTTCATGTGCAATATTGGTAAAAAAGCCCAGTCTGTTCTGGTGTATTTCTTCCTCCTTCTCCCGCAATACATGCTCTACAGCCAACTGGTGTTTAATTTCCTGTTTATTTTTACGATACCTATATAGTATGTAAACCATAATGGAGAAAATAATGACATAAAACAAAAACGCCAATGAAGTAAGCCAGGGATATTGCTTTACGTTAAGGTTTAACAATGGCATTTCTGCTGTCCAGATACCTTCACCATTACTCCACTTTATTTTTAGTGAATAGCTACCCGGCAAAATGTTACTATAAACTATTTTTCCGTTAGTGCCCGCATAATGCCACGACTTATCGTACCCATCTAAATAAAATGCATACTCGCATTTTTCTGCATTTAAAAAACTGATTGCTTTAACATCCAGTTCAAAAAAATTATCCTTTCTGCCAATTGAAAAATCGAGCGGATTACTATTGCCAGGATAGAGTACGGAGAATCCATTTTCATTGATGTCTTTTCCGCCAATCAAAATATTGGATAAAAGCAAATTGGGCTGCCAGCCAGACTTCCGGATATTCTGAGGCAGAAAATGATTGAACCCATAAGTGCCACCAAAAAACAAATTACCGGGCTGGTCTTTCCATACCGCACCATCACAAAATTCATTGCTTTGCAACCCATCCAGTTGCTGGTAGTAAGAAACTTTAAAGTCTTGCCGGTTCACTTTAGCCAGCCCCTTGTTGGTACTTACCCATATAAACCCGGTACTGTCTTCTTCAATTGCATGCACTGTATTGTTCGGCAGGCCGTTGGCGGTGGTTAGCTTTTGAAAGATCGGTTCTTTGTTGGATGCATCTGCAATATTTATCCAGTTGAGGCCATAGCTGGTTCCAATCCACATCCTGTTCCGGCTGTCTTTAAACAACGAAAGTACATCATTGTTAGACAGGCTTCCTTCGTAAGTTAATGCTTTAAAAGTCTTAAAAAGCTGCGTGGTTTTATCCAACACGCTCAGTCCGCCATAGCGGCAACCAATCCATAAATGATTTTTATCCCCTTCTGCCAACGCATAAATAATATCGTTGGCTGGACCTGTATTATTATTGTAGCTATTAAAAGTAAACCGTTCCAAATAAGCCAGTGAAAGTTTGCCTGATTTTTCCCGATCAATTTTAAGATGGATCAGCCCATAACCACTGGTGCCGAGCCACACCGAATTATCGGTATCCTGACTGATGGCATATACAGATCCGAATGCAGGATAATTCTGAGCGCCACTAATGGCTGACCATTTTATAAACTGCCTGCTTTTAATATCATAAACACCTATTCCTTTTGCATCAGTGCCTATATATATGAGGTTGTCTTTTCCTTTTTTCAATGCAAATACAGAATTGTTATCCAATTGCACCGGTGCCAGAAAATTTTGCTTATTATATATTGCTCCCGTATCAAACCAAAAATTTTGCATGTTAATGATACCGCTCCCCTTGGTACCAATCCATAAATCGCCATTTTCTTCGCAGAATGCTCTTACAGATTTATTGTAAGGCATCCCGTTATCAGAGGTGGCAATGGTGCCAAAAGATTTTGTTTTAGGGTATATTTTTATAATGCCGTTTCCATCGGTACCGTACCACAAAACATCTTCGCTGCCTAGTGCCCAGGAGGTAACTTTTACGTCTTGCATTTGCTGGGTTTCCTTTTTCAAAAAAGAAGATAGTTGAAATTTTTCATCATAAACACCGTAGCCTTTGGTAGCCCAGGCAAGCAGGTAATGCCCTTTATAAAAGATAAGCGATGTAAGGTCGTGTTTCATTTGCATCACTTGCTTTTGAATAAGTGTGCCTGCAGGGATATAATACAACTTTCCATCCGCAGTAGTAAAAAAAAGCTGGTGATTGGTATTGAAAAAATTATTGATTACTGTTGCCTCGCTATAAGTATGTACTTTTTTAAATTGTTTGGCATCGGTAGAAAATACGTCGAGTCGGCCGCTTTCATTTAGTAACCATAAGCGGTTAGTTTCATCAAAAGCAATCTTATTAACCGCTTCATTTTGCTTTGGCAATCTACAGGTGCGAAAACTATCTGCCTTTACATCGTAGCAACTCAGTCCCGATCTTTGATTCAGACAAAAAACCGTTCCGGCTGTATCCACTGCCAATGCGTACTCCTGCTCGCTTACCCGGCCCTGTTTAAATTGATTGTAGAAATAATTGTAAAATTTGCCCGTTTGTTTTTCGTACCTGGAGATACCTTCGATGGTGGTTACCCATATATTTCCCCGCTTATCTTCCGTTATTTGTTGAATAACGTTGCTACCGATACTTTTAAAATCATTCTCCTTGCTATAATTAAACACGTGAAAAATATTTCCATCGTACATGTTTAAACCATCCCAGCTAGCTATCCACAGCAAATTGCTGGCATCTTTAAAAATGTGATTGATCGCACTGTTAGAAAGACCGTTCCTGTTGTCATAATGCTGAAGAAAATAAGGATCGGCAGAATCCGCCGCCGCTTTTCTTAGGGAGCATAGCAAAATTAAAAGGAGACCACACGTAAGGAAATTTTTTCTCCTCATTATTTATAGTATTAATTAAAAATCAAATACAATTATTCAATCCCGATACCCTGGATCTTTGGATAACTTTAAAAATGAAAACCACTGTTTGTCTTCTATGATTTTTAAAGCACCTGACTTTTATTCTAAAAACAACATATTACGACGGCTAATTCAATAGCTCCACAGTTGTTGCCCAACCGATACAACACTAAACTCAAAAGGAATTTTCATTGATTTTGAAAGAGGAGGATAAAAATACTGCAAGCTGCGATTGTAGATCCTGTAGATGAAATTACAATTAAAAACCAAACATTTTAATTTAATGACTAAGTCACGACAAAAGAAGCAACGCTAAACATTTGAGATGACACACACCCATATTTTAAGTAGGTACGCCCAATTATAATACATTCCATCGATTAAAAACATACGTGTATATCATTTACGATCTGATGTTTGTCATATTTGGTTAATGAGATTTAACCAATATTTGCATTGTAATAATAACAGCAATTTATTCACTTACTAAATATTTATTTTTTATGACTCACGACAGTAAACTCCCATCTTACGATTCTTCTCCAGCAAAAACAGAGCTGGAATCCTGGGTAAACAGTATAGCTAAACAATGCAATGCAAAAAACATACATTGGTGTGACGGCTCAAAAGAGGAGTATGATAATTTATGCGAATTATTGGTAAAAAAAGGAACATTCATCCGATTAAATCAGGAAAAACGTCCCAATAGTTTTGCTTGTTTTTCAGACCCAAGTGATGTAGCAAGGGTAGAAGACAAAACGTTTATCAACAGCAGAAGAAAAGAAGACGCTGGTCCAACCAACAATTGGATGGAACCAAAGGCAATGAAACAAATCTTAAACGGTTTGATGGATGGTGCCATGACTGGCAGAACATTGTATGTAATTCCTTTTTGCATGGGTCCGGTAGGTTCTCCATTCTCAAGATATGGCGTTCAGCTAACCGATTCAGAATATGTGGTAGTTAACATGTACATCATGACTCGTATGGGGGAACGCATTTATCCTCACATTAAAAGAAATGAATTTGTAAAATGTATTCACACTGTGGGTGCTCCACTTAATTCAACAATACCCGATACTAAATGGCCCAATAACCCTACTACCAAATATATATCTCATTTTCCTGAAGAAAGACTGGTGATATCGTACGGTAGTGGCTACGGTGGCAATGCTTTGATGGGCAAAAAATGTTTTGCACTTCGCATTGCATCTGTAATGGGCAGAGAAGAAGGCTGGCTGGCTGAGCACATGTTAATCCTGGGAGTTGAATCACCTGAAAAAAGAAAAACTTATATCGCCGCTGCGTTTCCAAGTGCTTGTGGAAAAACCAATTTTTCCATGATGATTCCTTCACCCGGAGTTGATGACTGGAAAGTGACTACCGTAGGCGACGATATTGCCTGGATTCATAAAGGCGATGATGGTGAATTGTATGCCATCAATCCTGAAGCTGGTTATTTTGGAGTTGCTCCTGGTACCAACTACCACTCCAATCCGAATGCCATGGAAAGTATTAAGAGCAATACTATTTTTACCAACGTTGCGGTAACAGCAGACGGAGATGTATGGTGGGAAGGTATGAGCAAAGAAATACCGGAAGGATTGACTGATTGGCATGGTAAACCTTATGACAAAGCAGGTGATAAGCCTGCAGCGCATGCCAATAGCAGGTTTACAGCACCAGCTTATCAAAATCCGGCCATCGACAGCGAATGGGACAACCCAAAAGGTGTTCATATAGCAGCTTTTGTTTTTGGTGGAAGAAGAAGCACTGCAGTACCATTGGTTTGCCAATCATTTAACTGGAACTTTGGTGTTTACGCCGCAGCAACTATGGGCAGCGAAACTACTGCAGCAGCTTTTGGTGAAGTAGGAAAAGTAAGACGTGACCCATTTGCAATGTTACCTTTTATGGGATATAACATCGGCGACTATGTAAATCATTGGTTACAGTTTGGCCGCAACTTGCCAAATGCACCACGCATATTCAGTGTTAACTGGTTTAGAAAAGATGAAAATGGTAAATTCCTATGGCCGGGGTTTGGTGAAAATATGCGTGTATTGAAGTGGATCACTCAAAGGGTTCATGGTGGTGCAAGCGCTGTTGAATCTCCAATTGGCTGGATGCCTCGTTATGAAGATATGGACTGGACCGGTATTGAAAATTTTACCAAAGAAGATTTTGCTAAAATCATGACCATTGACCGGGAACCGTGGAAACAGGAGTTGATGTCGCACGAAGAATTATTTGCTAAGTTTTACGACAGACTTCCAAAAGAATTCTTTTTTATGAGAGAATTATTACTAAGCTCTTTATGGCGCTCACCCGAACATTGGGCACTTGCACCAGAACACGTTTAGTTTTTAATACAAAGGAACGGGTAGCAAATATCCGTTCCTTTTCTATTTACACTTATTTTTTACAATCGCAGTTTTAAAACTGCATATGGGTGCAGTCTGCACCTTCCAACGATTGATTGTTTTTTTAACGATTGCCCGCTTTATGAATTAATAGAACATTAATTTTGTTTTATTAGTCAAAATACGAATGATGCTACTTCCAAAAAATGTTGGTTAGTCAAAATTGATTAACCCGGAGTAGGATGATTTTTAAAAAATAATCTATGAATTGGTTTACACAATTATTTACAGAGCCAACGGTTGCCCAGGCAGTCATTGTTTATTCATTAACAATTGCAGCGGGCAGCGCCCTCGGAAAAATAAAAATTTTCGGTATCTCCTTTGGAATTACCTGGGTGCTTTTTATTGGATTAATAATCTCCTATTTTGGTATTACCATTAATAAGGATACCGAACACTTTGTAAAAGAATTTGGATTGATACTTTTTGTATACGCCGTAGGCCTGCAGGTAGGTCCCGGCTTTTTTGCTTCGCTTAAAAAAAGTGCACTCGGTAATAATAGTATGGCAGCTTCGGTTGTTTTGTTGGGCGTACTCATCACCATTATCTTCTTTTATACCTCCGGCAATCACATTGCGATTATGGCAGGGGTAATGAGTGGAGCCGTCACCAACACACCTGGTTTGGCTGCGGCACAGGCTGCAGTAAAAGATTTACAAGTAACCGGCGTTGAAACTTCTACCATCACCCTAGCCTATGCGGTAGCCTATCCATTTGCGGTAATTGGCATCATCCTATCATTGGTTTTGCTTAAAAAATTTCTGGGCATTAACATTGAGCATGAACAAGAGAAACATCGCAAACTTGGCTTTATTCAATCCAATCGCCCACTTTCCATCCACATACGGTTAGAAAATAAACAACTGATCGGGCAACCGGTTCGCCAGATTTTTAAAATGCTGAACGAGCCAGTAATAATTTCCAGAATGTTTCACAAAGGTGCAATCATCACTCCCACACCCGATACCGTTTTATCTGAAGGTGATGTGATGCAATTTGTAGCTCCTAAAAAATTAATGGAGAAAGTGAAAATATTGGTAGGAACAGAAAGTAACATGAACCTGAGAAACGAACCCGCCAGCGATTTAATATCCAGGCAGATTGTAGTAACAAGGAAAGAAATTACGCACAAACGACTGGGCGATTTACCCCAAATACAACACGAAGCAATAACACTTACCCGCATTAAAAGAGCAGGTATTGAAATGGTAGCACATGGTAATATATTTTTACAGTTAGGAGATACCATCACGGTAGTAGGCACGGAACATGCTGTAAAAGAATTGGAAGAAGTAGTGGGTAATTCGCTGAAAAGGCTGGAAGCTCCAGACCTCGGTCCGATTTTTATGGGCATTGTATTAGGCGTTGTTTTAGGAAGTATCCCTTTTTATATCCCCAATATTCCGGTACCAGTAAAAATAGGGATGGCTGGAGGTCCGTTGATTATTGCTTTATTCCTGAGCCGCTTTGGCAATCATCTTTATCTAAATAATTATACCACCAACAGTGCCAATTTAATCGTGAGGGAAATAGGTATTGCCTTGTTCCTTGCCAGTGTAGGCCTGAGCAGCGGACACAACCTCGCCTCTGCATTTAGCGATGGCAGCGGCTACCGTTGGATATTGATGGGCATTACCATTACTATGGTTCCTTTATTGATAGTGGGCATCATTGCTACAAAGTTTTTTAGGAAAACCTATTTTGAATTGTGTGGTTTGCTGGCAGGTGCCTGCACCGATCCTCCGGCACTGGCCTTTGCTTTAAAAATGGCAGGAAATGATATTCCATCTTCTACCTATGCAACGGTTTATCCGTTAACGATGATTCTTAGGATACTGGCTGCCCAATTGCTGATTTTGTTTTTTACCTGATCTGATTGATCCCTTAACTACCAACAATCATAAAGCCATTACCCTACCAAAATAGGTACATGGCTTTTTTTTATAACGAATGAAATAATAAATGAAAAATAGTCAAAAAATAATACGTTTACTTTCTTTACTGATCATTGCCTTAGCCTTGCTTCAAATCAATACATTTGCGCAAACCAATGTTAAAGAAATACGAGAACAAAGCCAGAGTTGGTTTAGCATCAACAGTACCATCCGCCTAAGTAAAAAATTTGGGATGATGGTAGATCTGCATGAGCGCCGGAATAATTTTATAAGCAACCCAAGTTTCCATTTTGCAAGGCTTGGAGCCAACTACTGGTTAAAAGACAACATCATTGTTACAGCCGGATATGCACAACTATGGGCCGCTCCGGCCAAAGCAGGTTGGCGCCATTACGCACTCGAAAAACGGGTGTACCAGCAAATTCAAATGAGCACTAAAGTTGGAAAAATCGGATTGCTAAACCGGCTAAGAAATGAGCAACGCTGGCAGGAGAAAATCGTAAATGACAAGTCTACCAATCAGTATAAATTTACCAGCAGAGTACGCTATCTTTTTAGTATGACCATTCCTGTTTTTAAAAATCCGCATTACCCCGCCCTGGTTTTATCGGATGAGCTGGCCATACAATTTGGCAAAGAAGTGGTGTACAACACCTTTGATCAAAACCGGCTTTTTGTAGGCATCCGGCAGCCAGTATGCAAAGCGCTTTCTTTTGATATGGGTTATATGCTGCTGTATCAGCAAAAAGCCTCTGGATACCAATATGATAAAAACCATACGTTCCGCTGGTTCTTTTATTACACACCGGATTTTAGAGAAAAGAAAAAATAACCACCGTAAACGAACCCGTTCCCCCGAGAACAAATAAAAAAAGGATCAACTAAAAAAGTTGGTCTTTTTTCTTGTGTAAAATCAACTGACTAATGTAACCCCTGAGAAGTAAAAAGACATCGCCTATTCAGTTCGCCGTTGTTGTGTCTCTGACCAACAACCGTAGTTCACCAATCTAAAAGAGACACCTGTTCCTAACAAACTATTAAAAAAAATTCAACCAAATTTTTGAAGCCAGGCTTCGGCTATTGGTCGGAGACCCAACAGCGGCTTGACGGAATAGGCAATCGCTTTTAAAGTCCGAAATAGCGGATGGGAAATTATTGAAAAGATGTCACAACGGGTTAGAATATGCTAACTCAAACAAATAGATAGACACATTTAATTGCAAATTATTTCCTCTTAATCAGCCGCACATTCTTTACCGATTCTTTACGCATCAGGTGCATAGGTACCGCCACACCCACTGCCAGCGACATGATGATAAAAATTGCTTTTGCGCCGTTGTTAGCGGTCTCCGCCAGTACCTGGTTATAGTCCGGTCCAATGGCGCCGGTTAATTTCATCAGGCCCAGCATAGTCCGATAGGCAAACACACCCGGTATCAAAGGAATTACCGATGGTATAGCAAATATCATGGGAGGCACATGACGAATATGAGCGATCGGAATACTTGAAAACCCCACTGCCAACGCACCGGCAAAAGAAGCCAGCACTACCCCGGCGCTTAATTGCAGTAATCCAAATTTTAAAAATCCGCCCATTGCGCCACCAATCCAAATAGCAAATAAAGTTCGTGGAGGCACGTTAAAAAGTATACCAAAACCAAGCGCACCCCATCCGCACCAAAATGCTTTACCCAATATCGTGATCCAATCCATGCAGTCTTTATTTCAGGTTATAAATCAACATTGCGGCCAACAGGCCCAACGCAATGGCCAATGCAAACATCAGTGCATTGATACCACGTACCAATCCATTTAAAATATTGCCATCTATTAAATCAGTGAAGCAATTGATCAATGGCACACCCGGTATCAGGAATAAAACGGAGGTAGCAAAAGCATGTTCAAAATTGATATCCAGCCCTGCCTTTACAAATGCACCGGCAAATAATGAGGCTACCAACGACCCCATGAAAACGCAGATATATGGATTGAATTTATGTTTGATTGCTTCCTGCCTCACAAACAACCCGCATACCGTTGCTCCAAAAGTAATGATCATTTCAGGTGCTTTTCCACCAAAACCAAAGCAGAATCCTGCGCCGGCAAGTCCAACGAAAATCAATACAATCAACCGGGGATAATGAGGCAAAGCAATCAGCCTGTTCAACTCATCCCTCACCTGTTGAATGGAAAATCCCTTCTCAACTGCTTCCCAGCTTAATCTGCTAATACCCGAAATGGTTTTAAAATTTACACCTTGTGCAAGGATTGTGCGCATGCCGCTAAATATTGCGTTATCATCCTCATCATTTAAAGTAAGAGAAACCGATTTAGGCGCAATTGAAATATGGGTTGTGTAATCAGAACTGGTGGCCAGCCTTTGCATAGTAATTCTAATTCTGCTGCAACTGGCGCCCGAGCTGAGGAGGTAAACGCCAACATCCAATAACAAAGATCCTAGTTCTTTTGCTTCATTATTTTGCTCCTGGCTCATTCGAAAATTTTGAGCAAAAGTACAGCTAAAAAAGCGGCCTGTTTCTAAAGTCGAATACTTATCTTCATCCCTCATCAAAAAACTATGATGCCAAAGGGTATCTTTAAAAAATTTTCTTTTCGTTTGTGTTATAGTAAACTGGAAGTGAGCTGAAACTTCACAAAAAAGAATTAAAAAACAGCTCACTAATTATAAAAAAACATAGACTGACATGAGCAGGATCAATCTCCCGCCGGCTTTTGTCGAAGCCCCTTGCCTTTTGGCAAAGAGGTGTTGGAGTCTTCGTAAACCTATAAGGTTCTTAAAACCTTATAGGATTTGATGGGCACACTACAAGCCACGCAGCCATTCAAACAAAAAGAAATAAAAAAAACAGCGAATGAATTGTCAAAATAAAAGAGCCAGTCATTACCAGAGTCAAACTACCCACTCCCCTCGGAGAGGGGCTGGGGGTGAGGTTCACATAGCCCCCAAAATAAAAAATTTTAAACAACAAAATAAGGATGCCTGCCAATCACCTATTTTCGCCTAATCAAACACCGGCAATACAACCAGTTTATTCAATCACCAAGTATAAAAAACACTCCTCATGATGAAACAAAATTTCCTTTTAGTTTTGCTCTTTGCCTGCCTGCATACTTATGCACAGGATGCCATTCAATACCAAACACCACCCAAAGAAATCTACGACCTGGTGATGGCCCAACCCACGCCTGGTGTAACCTTCGACAGTAAGGGACAATTTATGCTGGTGCTTGACCGCAGCAGCATGCCATCAGTAGAAGACCTTGCCCAACCAGAATTACGCATTGCAGGATTACGCATCAATCCAAATAATTTTTCGCCGAGCAGAAGCGCATATTTTACCAACATCACCATTAAAGAAGTTAAAACCGGAACCGAATTTAAGGTAAGCGGTCTGCCTGCCAATTTAAAAGCCGGCAACTTACAATGGAGTCCCAACGACGATAAAGCAGCTTTTACCAACACCACCAATACTGCGGTTGATATTTACATTATCGACATCAAAACACGCAAAGCAACCAAGGTAAATAAAGCTTCTGTAAACCTTGTGCTTGGTACCTCATTCGATTGGATAGACAATAACAGTATCTTATACACTACAGTGAACAAATCACTTGCAATGGCGCCCAAAAAACCGCTGGCACCAAAAGGGCCGGTGATACAGGAAAATCTTGGTAAAGTTGCCGCCAGCGCCACTTACCAGGACCTGATTAAAACACCTTTTGATGAAACCCAGTTTGAGTTTTATGCCACCACACAGATGGTTAAAAATACCAATGGCATCGAAACCAACATTGGCTCACCGGCTATCTATAGCAGCGTAGCTGCATCGCCAGATAAAAAATATTTATTGATTGAAAGAATTGATAAACCATTTAGTTACCTCGTAACAGCCAGGGGTTTTAACAGCACCATCCTGATAACAGACATGATGGGTAAAATGGTAAAAACAATTGCTAAATTACCCGGCAGCGAACT
>JBGSMI010000084.1:0-10549 GCA_041740215.1 Ferruginibacter sp. | reverse complement strand
CAAAAGAAGGCAGCCTAAAATTTATAGCAGTAAAACAACATCTTACAAAAGTTGTATGGGATACCTATGTGAAAGGCCGGGCAATTATCAATAAAATCTATCTATCAAGAACAGGAAGAGGTTACAATTGACAGGATTTTTTGAATTTGATGCTGGCAGATTATTTATATTATTTAATTACGTAATGTGTTTTTCACTTTTGGTGAGTTTTCTTTCTGAGACTAAATATAATTTCAAGAACATTTTACACATTTTGTACTATCCGGCATTATCATTAATCGCTTAATGGGAATTTCAGCATGACATTTTGTACAAATACCAAAGTCCGGATCATCAATTTTTTCTGATGCAGCTAATAACCGTCTCAATGTAGCCTCTGCTTCCCGTAAAGCGGCTTCCATCACCGATTTATTGTTGATGGCATCCATACGGCTGATGCGGCCAATAGCCACATCAGGCTCCACCGGCTTAGTCATTTCTTTGTACTCAGCGATGCCTGCTTCTGTTTTTTTTTTGCTCAATAGCAGTTTTTCAATCGGCTTTTTCAATTGCTGTCATTGGTTTGAATTTTATCAATTACAACTTTATAATATGGATCTTCCAGCACATTTACCTCTATTATTTTATCTGCATTTTTAAGCAATAACTTGCAGTCTTCACTTAAATGACGGAGATGTAAAGTTTTATTAAGCTTCAAATATCGTTCAGTTAATTTGTTAAGCGCTTCAATGCCACTCAAATCAACCACTTTACTTTCCCTGAAATCAATGATGATTTCGGCAGGGTCATTCAATACATCAAATTTTTCATTGAAGGCTGATACAGAACCGAAGAAAAGTGGACCGTAAATTTCGTAATGCTTAATACCATGTTCATCAATATATTTTCTTGCCCTGATCCTTTTAGCACTTTCCCATGCAAACACCAATGCAGAGATGATTACGCCAATCAAAACAGCTAATGCAAGATTATGCAGCAATACTGTAATTAATGTAACAACCAGCATTACCGCCAAATCATGCCTTGGTACCTTACCAAAGGTTTTTAAACTGGCCCATTCAAAAGTGCCAATCGCTACCATTATCATTACGCCGGTAAGTGCTGCCATTGGCACTCTTTCAATTAAAGCAGAGCCAAACATAATGAACACTAACAGCATCACTGCAGCAACTATACCTGAAACTCTGGCCCTGGCACCGGAAGATATGTTAATCAAACTTTGCCCAATCATTGCGCAACCGCCCATTCCAGAGAAAAAGCCTGTAATGAAATTTGCCGCTCCCTGTGCGATGGCTTCCTTGTTTCCACGGCCACGGGTTTCTGTAATTTCATCAATCAGGTTTAAGGTCAGCAAACTTTCTATTAAACCAACACCGGCAACTATCAGCGCATAAGGGAATATAATTTTCAACGTTTCAAAATTAAATGCAATTTCAGGAATATGAAAAGGCGGAAAGCCTCCTTTAATAGATGCAATATCACCTACTGTACGGGTATCTACATTGAACCCGATAACAATTGCAGAGATTACCAGTATTGCAGCCAATGATGATGGAACTGCTTTGGTAAGTTTTGGCAAACCCCAAATAATTAGCATAGTCAATAGCACTAAACCAAGCATTACATACAATGGAGCACCACTCATCCAATGTAAAATACCATTTGAATCGGCATTTTTAAACTGTACGAGTTGCGACATAAATATTACAATGGCTAATCCATTAACAAAACCAAACATAACGGGGTGTGGAACTAGTCGGATGAATTTGCCTAGTCGGAGAAAACCAGCTAGCATTTGAATAATTCCTGCTAACACCACAGCAGCAAAGACATATTCTACGCCATGTGCTTTGGCCAGGGCGACTATAACAACCGCAATTGCGCCTGTAGCCCCGGAAATCATACCAGGCCTGCCACCAAAAATGGCCGTGATTAATCCCATTGTAAATGCTGCATATAAACCGGTAAGTGGCGATAGTCCGGCAATTAATGAAAATGCTACCGCCTCTGGTATTAATGCAAGGGCTACGGTGAGCCCCGCCAAAACTTCTACTTTGTAATCTACTTTTTGTTTAAAGTCAAATAAATTAAGATAAGCCCTCATGTAATGCTGGTTTAGGTGAACTGGAATAATAAGTCTAATGAGAAATTGCTGCTAATAAATTTGCAGGTAAAAAAATCTGTTTGCCTTCAGATCAAGGTGGAGTAACAGGAGAAGATTGTACAAATAATTTCATCAGGCTGCCAAGGTAAGGTTTTGGGCCAATATCTATATAATTGTAAGGTTTTAAACATTTTATTGTCATTAAGGGTAAATCAAATTCTTTCAGTAAAAATTTAAGCATGAAGCATGTTTTTGGTGTTATTATACTTTACATAATTTCTTTTTCCATCCAGGCTCAAACTAAACAAACGGCATTGCCTGCTACTGATTTTGAAAATGCCATTAGCAACCCGAATGCACAGGTACTGGATGTTCGTACGGCAGCAGAATACAATTCCGGCCATTTAAAAAAATCGTTACAGGCCGATTGGTACAACCAGCAACAGTTTAAGGAGCGTACAAATAATATGGATAAATCAAAACCGGTTTATGTGTATTGCTTAACCGGGGTAAGAAGCGCCGCCGCTGTAAAGCAATTAAAACAAAACGGTTTTGCCAATGTGCAGGATTTAAAAGGAGGATTAACCGCATGGAAATTGGCGAATAAACCTGTTGAAGGTGCAGCTAAAGTGAAACAGATAACCCTTGCAGAATATAATGCACAGGTTAAATCGAATAAACCGGTGCTGGTTGATTTTGGCGCTGAGTGGTGCCCGCCCTGCAAAAAAATGGAACCGGTTATAGCACAACTAAAAAATAATGCCGCAGATAAATACAAAGTAGTAAATATTGATGCGGCCACCCAAACTGAAATAATGAAGCAAATGAAAGTAGATGCACTTCCTGTTTTTATTGTTTATAAAAACGGAAAAGAAGTTTGGCGTAAACAAGGCATTGCCACATTGGAAGAATTAAAGTCAAAACTTTTATAGTAGAGAAACAACCGGCTATTTCACCATCAATAAATTGTAAAATGTTAAAAAAATTACTGTTGACTTTGTTTATCTCTGGCTTTTTATATGCTGGAGCCAGTGCATCCGATACCCTGTACATTTATGGCCCCGGTGGCCCTTTTGGGCCCATGAATGAAGCCGCAATGGCTTTCTCTGCAAAGAACAATGTACCGGTGAAAGTAGTGGCAGGCCCCGAACCAAACTGGATAAATGCAGCAAAACAGAATGCGGATATATTTTTTGGCGGTGCTGAGTACATGATGGATAATTTTATTTTAAAGTATCCCGAATTGGTTAATACCAATACCCGGGAAGGCCTGTACATAAGAGGTGCTGGTATGTTGGTTCGACCGGGCAATCCCAAAAAAATTAAAGTAGTAAGGGAGATGGCGGTGCCTGACTTAAAAATAATGATCGTTGCCGGCTCTGGTCAAACGGGGTTATGGGAAGATCTACTGGCCCAAAAAGGTTTTATGGAAGGCGTAAGACATAATATTTATTATGTTGCCGATAATACGGCCACAGCTATCAAAAAGTGGAAGGAAGACCCGGCTATTGATGTATGGATCAATTATGCTTCCTGGCATTATCGCCTGCAAGATATTACTGACCTGGTTACCATCCGTAAAAAGAAAAATATATTCCGTGGCACCCCGGTTGCCATCAGCAAAATTACAAATCAGGAAAAAGAAGCCGCTTTATTCATTCAATATCTTAAATCAAATGAAGCTCATACTATTTTTAAAAAATGGGGATGGGAATAAATTTAATAGTAAAACTTTAAACAAACAGTATGAAAAATCAACACGATGCTTATAAAATCAGCTTGCCACCAATAAGCCTGGCCAATGCCGATGAAAGAGCTAAACCATTATTGGAAGCGGCAAAAAAGCAAACCGGTATGGTGCCAAATATGTATGAAAACATGGCCAATTTTCCAGCCTTGTTAGAAACTTACGGGAATGGATACAATTTATTTCGCAAGGAAGGAGGATTTACACCTGTTGAACAAGAAGTTATTTTTCTTACCATCAGTAAAGAGAATGGATGCGATTATTGCATGGCAGCACATAGTATAGTGGCGGATATGATAAGTAAAGTACCTGTAGAAGTGACCGAAGCTATAAGGAATGATACCAGGATACCAGATGCCAGGCTTAATATTCTTTCAAAATTTACCAGTAGTATGCTATTAAAAAGAGGCAGGCCGTCTGACGAAGATGTTAAGGATTTTTTGATGGCTGAATACACTGAAAAACATATTCTGGCTATTATTCTTGCCATTTCAGTTAAAACAATCAGCAATTATTCCAATCATATTTTTCATACAGAAGTTGATAAGATGTTTAAAGCAAGGGAATGGTCAGCTTATAAATTAGGTAGGAAACTCGTTAATTTTTTCAGGTAAAAGATACTCAACCAAAACCAACAATGAACAATCTAAAACTAACCGGAGTACTTGGCCTTATTGGCGCTATGATGGTGGGTATTGGGGAATTTTTGCTGCACTATAATGCCAATGGCTACAGTGGAGCCAACTATGCTTTTTTTGTTTCCATTGCTGATAACCGTTTAATTATTGGCCATTTTTTAGCAGTGTTTTTTGTGCCGTTTTATATTGCCGGTTACTGGCATTTTTACCTGGCTATAAAACAAGGAAGTCGTTCACTGGCATTGGGTATTTTAATTTTAGGCGTTTTTGCTTTTGTAATTGGTGGAATGTGGATTTCCTCAAGAGGTATGTTAGGCTTTATGGCAAAATCTGTTGCTGCAGGCGAAGCCTCATCAACATTATTGGATAAATACAGCCTGCTGATGGAAACACTGGTGCAGGTGTTACGAATAATTGTATTAGCCATAAGTGTATTGTTTGTCACAGCTATATTAAAAGGCAAAACCTTATATCCACGATGGATGGCATGGTTTAGCCCGGTATTGGTGTTGGCTGTTGTGTTTTTAACCTTCTTTGTTATGCCATTCGTTGGTAATTATATAGCGCCAACTGCTATGAACATTACCCATATCGTTGTTTTTACCGCTTCATTAATTGCACTTAAAAATAAACAACCAACAGTATGAAATTATTTAAAAGAATAGCAATTGTGCTTATGGTAATCCTGATCATTGCGGCTGGGATTATTGCATGGTATTTTTATAAGGACACCAAAGACCCTTATGTAAAAAATTGCGATTTTACTGTTGCCGATTCGGTGATTCCAAAATTTACCGAAGTGCCATTGCCATTTATACATAAGTTTAATGAAGAAAAATCTTTACCCAGCCTCGGCTCATCTTTAATAGATATTGATGCAGATGGTATTGATGAAGTCTTTATTGGCGGCGGATATGGCCAGCAGGATGCTTTATTTATTTTTAATAAAGATAAGTTTGAACCCTGGGCCGGAAAACTACCTGTAAAAAATGCAGCAACCCTTGGAGCCGTATCTTATGATTGGGATAAAGATGGTAAAAATGATTTGTTGGTAACCAGGGAAGACGGTGTTTTTTTCTATAAAAATGAAACGGATCATTTTACGGCAACTAAACTGGATATTAAACTGAACGCAAAATCCAATCCTGCAACCATTACTTTGGGCGATTTTAATAAAGATGGTTTTACGGATATGTTCCTGTCCACTTATCTAAAAAAAGATTCCATGGAAGGGCAAACCATTTTTAATAAACCTAACTATGGTTCCAACAGTATTTTGTTGCAGAATAACGGCGATAATACCTTAACCGATGTTACCGAAGCATACGGATTAACCTATACCCACAATACATTCCAGGGCTTGTTTGTAGATGTGGATGATGATGGCTGGCTCGACCTTGTAGTAGCTTATGATACCGGAGAACCCAGAATTTATAAAAATGAAAAAGGGAAGATGTTTTCCCTTGCCGCCAATCCGCTCACTGGTAAATTCAGTTATCCTATGGGCATTGCTGCAGGCGATATAGATAATGATGGCCGCATAGATTTATTCTTTTCCAACACCGGCACTTCTATTCCTAAATTTTTGGCGAAGGGCGATTTAAGAGATGACCAGGAATTGGTTACCGACTGGATACTTTTGAAAAATGAAGGTAATTTTAAATTTACCGATGTAGCCCGGTCATTAGACGTGGCAGGCTTTGAATTTGCCTGGGGCTGTTTATTTGAAGATTTTAACCTGGATGGAAGGCAGGACCTGGTAGTGGCTGAAAACTATGTAAGTTTTGCACCACACAAACTTTTTCCACTGCCCTGCAGGTTTTTAATACAGATGCCTTCCGGCAAATTTGCATCTGTGGAGGAACAGGCCGCAGTAGTAAATAAACATTTTGCCATAACACCACTCACCAGCGATTTTAATAATGACGGATACCCTGATTTAGTTTACATAAATATTAATGGCCAATCAAAAGCCTTTATAAATAAAGGCGGCAAAGCCAATTACCTAAAAGTACAAATACCCGATACCAATGAAGCCTTGGGCGCTAAGCTGACCTTGCATTTTACCGACAGTACTTTTTTAACCAACTGGAATATGATTGGTGAAGGTTTGAGTACAGATCAATCCAACACTTTAAATTTTGCAGTTCCTGCCGGTAAAGTGCCTGCCTGGTTGTTGGTTAAATATAATAGTAATAGAATTGATACCATCAGGAATATTAAGCCCGGCACTACACTAAAACTTTAAAGAAATGTTAAAGGTATTTATAAAATTGTAAGGAAAATTATAGTTGCCAGTCTATATAGTAAAAAGATATGTTTAAAAAAATGTTACTGTCAGCCCTAACGATCGTTGTAGCCTTAATTGTATTTGCTTTTATTCCAAAAAATAAAACAGATAAAACGGAAATAAATTCCGGTGCCATTACTGAACAGGGTATTCAGTTTATTGAAGCAGACTGGAACAAAGCATTGGCAGAAGCCAAAAAGCAAAACAAGATGATTTTCCTTGATGCCTATGCTTCCTGGTGTGGCCCCTGTAAAATGCTGAAGAAAAATACTTTCCCAAATAAAGATGCCGGAGATTTCTTTAATAAGAATTTTATTAATGTGGCCATTGATATGGAAAAAGGTGATGGCCCATCTTTGGGAGAAAAATTCAGGGTTACTGCATATCCAACATTAATTATTGCTGATGCGGAGGGTAATATCCTTACCTATACGCAGGGATACATCAGCCCAAAACAATTAATTGAATTTGGCCAGCATGGCCTTTCACAAAAGAAAAAATAAACACAGTATTATGTCAACTTTATTAACAGCCCTTGGCCTCTATACTTATGAAAGCTATCTCAAGAAATTTGAAGAATGGGTTCAAAAGGAAGAAACCAGTTCTGCAAATCCCTCTAAGGCACTTGTAGAATTTACAAAATTAAATTGGGCAAGAACCCAGCGTATTCATAAAACCATTTTACTTAATCCGGAACTTAAAAAAGCTGTTGAGAAGCTTCAGCATACTTATAGCTGGATGGTGATTACTGAGGCATGGTGCGGTGATAGTGCACAAAACCTGTCCGTGATTGCAGCAATTGCCAATTTGAATCCTGAAAAAATAAAACTCCATATTCTACTCAGGGATGAAAACCCAGAGCTGATTGACAATTACCTTACAAACGGTGCAAGGGCTATTCCTAAATTAATAGCAGTAGACGAAACTCTTGCCAAAGAAGCATTTATTTGGGGGCCCAGACCGTCACCTGCTCAGGAATTGTTGAATGAATGGAAACAGCATCCTGCTGGCAAAAGCTGGGATGATTTTGAAAAGGACCTGCATGGGTGGTATGCAAAGGATAAGACACAAACTACCCAGGCCGAATTTCTTACCCTGTTAAAGGGAATGAATTAAAAAAATAAGTTGTCAGGTATCTGACAATATCCCGTCTTTATAAAAAAAGACATGCAAACAAAAATTCAACAATCAGTTATCAGTGGAATTGTTGCCACTATCGTAATGAGCCTTTTAATGATGTTAGGCGCTGCCATGGGTATGCCCAAAATGAGTCCGCCTGATATGCTGGCAGGTATGATGAAAGTACCGGTTGCCGCAGGTTGGGTGATGCACTTTATGATCGGGATAATTTTTGCCGCCGGTTATGTTTTTTTCTTTAATAATTGGTTAAAGAAGATATCCAGCAAAATATTAAGGGGCGCTGTTTATGGTATTGTAGCCTTTATAATTGCCCAAATAAGTTTCCCCATTTTGGGTGCTATTTTTGGCGATGCAGGAATGCCACAACCTGAAGGCTCAATGGTTTTATTGATGATAGGAAGTGTAATGGGCCATGTGGTTTTTGGGATTGTAATAGCATTATTAGTTAAACCAGTTGCTCCATTTACAAAAAGCAGTTTAAGATGAGTGAATGTACAAATTGCAATTGCTACAACAAATCAACAAACAGACCTAAAAAATCGTTTTGGACATTTTGTAATATCAAAACGCTGATAGTGCTGGCAGTAATTATTTACTGGTTGGCAGATGCGTTGATTTAATTAAGAATTTAATTTATATCAGCGCATTTTAAATAAAAAAATTAAAACCTGACCTTTTGTAAGGAAACTTAGTACACAAAGTCTATAATAAAAAAAACAATTATGAAAAAAGTTATTCTTTCCCTCGCTTTGGCTGCTATAACAGTTTTGAGCGTTAATGCACAGTCAAAGTACATCAATAGAACCGGTCAGGCTACTATATTTTCTCATACCGTTGCAGAAGATATAAGTGCTACAAACAATACTGTTACTGGCGTAATCAATTCCGGCACTGGTGATGTGGCCATATCCGTACCGGTTCAGAGTTTTCAATTTGCAAAATCACTCATGCAGGAACATTTTAATAGTGGCATGTTTATGGATTCAAAGCAATTTCCCCGCATAACCCTAAAAGGAAAAATCACCAATCTTTCCGCCATCAATTTTACAAAAAATGGCAAGTACGAAGCTACTATTACGGGAGACCTTACCATAAAAGGAGTAACAAAACCAGTTACAGAAAAAGCAACTGTAGAAGTAAACAATGGTAAAGTAACCGTAAACAGTAAATTTATAGTAAAAGAAATCGGCTCTTACGGTGTTGGTAAGCCTAAGGGTAAAAAGAAAAATAATGTAGCGGACGATATTGAAGTAACATACGTTGCTGCATTTGAAAAAGGCGACGAATAAAAATAAGTTAGAATCCAATTTCCCGGATTTTAAAAGAGTTGCATGCTTTATGTGTGCAACTCTTTATCATTTTAAACTAAGTTGATAATCTTCAAAAATTAATTAAATGAAGTTTTATTCAATCACCTTCACATTACTTGTTGCACCATTGCTTTCTTTGGCGCAGCCTTCTCCTAAAGGGCTTCAGTTAAATGACAAAGCTCCTGAGTTTACAGCAAAGGATCAGCATGGGAAATTAATTACACTTTCAGCCGAATTAAAAAAGGGGCCAGTGGTGATGGTTTTTTACAGGGGACAATGGTGCCCATATTGTAACAGGCAGCTGAAAGGATTGCAGGATTCTTTAAGTTTTATCAAAAAGAAAAGTGCAACCTTAATTGCTGTGTCTCCTGAAAAGTTAGAAAATATTTCTAAAACCATTGAAAAAACAAACGCATCCTATCCAGTGCTTTTTGACGATGGCCTGAAAATTATGAAGAGCTATGATGTAGCTTATAATGTTGACAGCAGCACAGTAGAAAAGTATAATAAATTCGGTATTGATTTCTACGATGCAAACGGCGCAAATAACGGAGCTACACTTCCTGTTCCAACTGTTTATATTATTAACAGGGAAGGCGTAATAATTTTCAAACATTTTAACCCTGATTATAAGAAAAGGGTTACTGTTCAGGAGATTCTATCGCATTTGTAATTTTGGCAGTAATTCTTTAAATAAAAATTGTAAGGAACACGACATGACTTCGTCACAAGTAAAGTAACAATATGCCCAACATTAAAGTAATACCATACGAAAAAGCTACCGGTAAGCTTCAGGATATATACGATGACCTCATTAAAAAGAGGGGTAAACTGGCTGCAGTACATACCATACAAAGCCTGAATCCTGATAGTATTATTGCACATATGGATTTGTACATGACCATCATGTTTAGCCAAAGCCCCTTATCCAGGGCGCAAAGGGAAATGATTGCAGTGGTAGTTTCTGCGGCCAATAGTTGTGAATATTGTCAGCAACATCACGGAGCGGCTTTAAACAACTATTGGAAAGATGAGGAAAGAGTGCGGATGCTGAGAAAAAATTATGAATCCGCCGGATTAATCGAAACAGATGCTTTATTATGCTGGTATGCCGTTGAACTCACATTGCATCCGGATGATTTTGGAATAGCAAATAAAACAGAAAGTTTACGACAAGGTGGATTTGATGACAGGGCTATTTTGGATGCAACACTGGTGGTGGCTTATTTCAACTTTGTAAACCGTATCGTTTTAGCATTAGGAGTTGAAACAGAAGAAAAAGCCGGGGAAGGATATAAATATTAAAATATAATAGTAATG
>JBGSMI010000046.1:0-4216 GCA_041740215.1 Ferruginibacter sp. | reverse complement strand
GGGAGAAGTAAAGATATACGTAGCAAAGTTGGCATTATTTCTGCAAGACGCTTTTGCCAACAGGGCGCAGGTTTATATTAATCTGGAAAGGGAGATGGCAAAAATCCGTGATTTTGTTAGTATTCAGCAGCTTAGGTTTGGTTTTGATTTTAAGGAGGATTTGCCTGAGAACCTGCAAGCAGCCAATATAGATTTACCAAACGGGCTTTTTCAGCCCTTAGTAGAAAATGCCATTAAGTATAACTTTTCGGGTCTTCACAACCAGAATTCAATGCACATAAACCTGGTGGTTGATGGCTCCAACTTACTGATCAAAATAACAGGCATTTGCCATAGCCCGGGTTGTTTGGAACAAAGGGCATTCAGACATTCTACTGGTTTTGGACTCACCTGGGTTGATAAACGCATTGCTATTCATAACAAAATGAATCCTTCAAAAAAAATTACCTTAAAATTATTATTGGGTACACACCAAAGCGAAGCACTGTTTACCTGTTACAATCATATAAACGAAACGTATGTATAAATATGTAATTATTGAAAATGAAGCCGCGCCTGCGAGATTACTTCAGGAAAAAATGAAGCCATTCGAAAACAGGTTTTCTTTTCGTGGCCAGGCAAGTACTACGGACCATGCTATTGAGCTTATTGTAGCTGAAAAACCAGATGTGGTTTTTTTAGATATAGAACTCGATCAGGGTAGTGGATTTGATATTTTGAAAAGTTTCAGAGAACCATTTTTTGAAACCATTGTGATAACCGGCTTTAATGAATTTGCTATGGAAGCCCTTAAATGGAGCGCGGTAGATTATTTACTTAAACCTATCAGTACCACCGATCTTATAGGTGCTTTGGATAGGGTTGAAAAACGTATCCTTAAAAATCAACCAACTCAAGCTAACCAAATAAGTTCACTTTTGGAATATTGGCTTACAAGGCTGGCTGCTGACCAACTTCAATTATCGCTTCCGCTTATAGGGGAACATGTTATGGTAAGGCCTTCGGATATTGTGTGGCTGGAAGCAAAAGGTAGTTATACAAATTTAATTTTTAAGGATGGTAATCATTTACTGGTAAGTAAGCGTATTGGTGAATTCGAAAAAAGATTAGATGGTATGGGCTTTATTCGCTGTCATCAAACCTATATTATAAACTGGCGTTATATTACAAAAGTAGTTTCTTCGCTGGGTATAATGGAAATTATTTTATTCAGCGGGCAACGTATTACGGTTTCGCGCCGTTATCAAAAGCAGGTAAAGGATGCGCTTCGTAATGTATAGGTGTATACATATTATTAGTCTTCATCCGTTTATGTTCTGGTAAGCACTACATATGAATAAAATTAAGCCACTTATGCAATGGCAATATTTTCCGGATATAATTTATAATAATTTTACTTTTATAAATTAAAATCATGCAAACCCTTGAAACCTTTTTGAATCATTACCATATTAGTCATGAAGAACTTTCAAGACTAATAGGAAAACATATAACACTTGTAACAAGAGCCCTGCAGGGAGAGCGTTCCGGACGGCAGGAAATAGATGCACTTTTGCGGCTTGTGTGCCATCAGGTTGAAAAAATGCCTGCCTTTTCTTGTCTGCCCCAATCATTTTGTAGCCCGGCTCCTGATTGGGTTGAGCAGGAACAATTGAAAGCTGTTTCCATACAGCAAAGGTTGTCTGTATTGATTCGAATCATTGAAAAGCTATATAGTCAGGTCAGGTTTTGGTATTATATAAGCCAATATGCCTGTAAGTTTAAATGTGGAGATGGATGGGCACAACGGCATTACGAAGAAAAGTTATATAAATTGCGCCGTACCTGGGAAGTTCAATGTTTGCCGCTATTGTTGAGGCTTCGCGAGACCGAAGCACGTATTGAAATATTACAGGGGCTTGGCAATCAGATTTCGTTTATTGCTTTGCTAAAAGAGGAACCTGGTCATTAATCCCTCAACATATATTTTTTTTATTTTTTAACCCCCTAAAACCTACTTTGTATGAGTTACAACGTAAGTCAGTTGACCACCGTGGCCGAGTGCGATCAACTAATTCAATCGGCCAATGATATCAAAGAGGATTTGCAGTTTGGCGAAGTAAGTATTACCCGCCGCAACAACAGCCGGCTGCGGACAGCTACGCGACTTGCTGCTACCCTTGCTACCGTGGTTGCACAAATTGATGCCTTTACCGCTGCCCGTGATGCTATGCCGGCAGGGCCGGATAAGGATAGCCTCAATTCAAAACTACGGAGACTGAACGACCGGATGGAAAATCTGGAAGAAAGCCGAAGTCGTGCAGGTGCAGTAGCCTTGCTTGACAGCGAAATGGAAAAAGCAATGATTGCAGCTCAAATTGGCGTTGTCAATGATTTTGTAACCGTTGTTGAAGAACGGCAGGCAATCCTGCTGGCAGGGTAAAAGGATGATGAAACATCCTTTTACAGCTAAGCCCTAACCCCTACCGGTACCTTTGCAGGTACCGGTTTTTTGTTGTACATATTTTTTTTGTAGCTTTAGTTATAAAAGAGTAGGAACCCTCTTTTTTTAAAAAAAAGGGTCTGTTTTATATAAGCCTGCAAATAGGTTCTATCATCTCTGCTAGGCAGGCACGAAAACCCCGGCACAAAGGTAAAAAGTGTTTAGTATCTCAGGTTTTTAGTTTTAAAACCCCAGCTCATAGTCGTTTTTTTTGACAAATAGTAAAAAGGGTAGCCACTCCTTAATTAGCAGGTTATATATATGCCAAAATATGTAGTCAGATTTCTGCCCCGGTCCTAAAATCATATATTTTGAAATGGTGGGTTTGCTAACCGGGTGCAGAAACATTTTCAAAAATCTTTATTGATATCGGATACATAATTTTCAAATCATAAATATCATTTGATTATTAATTATAAATTCAAGGATACAGAAGATCTCCTAAAAAAAAGCTGAGGTTGCAGTAAAGCTGTCATCTAGTAACCTTGGAAAACAAAGGTTTGCAGAAGCTATTTTTAGGCCTGCAAATAAGTAATGGGTTCTTTAAATATGTTTGTTACTTTATTGTTCCAGTAGTTGAAGCCATCTATTTTCTTCGCGTCTGCCAATTACAAAAACTGTAACCAGGGCCACCAAATCAATACTGCCAATAATGGTACCATACATACCATGCCCGAGAGCTATTAATACAAAAGCAGCAACCAAAAAAGATAAGGCTACTATTAAGCCATAAACCTGTCCGCGGTTACTCTGTTTGATTTGTTCATGCATTACACCCTTTTCCATTTCTAAACGGTGGGCGGTTTGGCGTTGTAATTCTGTAAATATCTTCTCAGCCGCCTCCGGGAAAGTTTCATTATATTCTTTTAATAAATCAGGCGGGGGAAGTGCACCTTGCCAAAGCCGCTGATACGAGACACCGATTAATACAGCTCGCACGGCCTGCTGCTGAGCCTCGGGTAGGTCTTTTAAAATCAAGGCAACCTCATCAGGTATCAATAGGTCCTGGATGGGTAAGTTCTGATCCTTGGTGCCATTAAGATTTGCAGGACCTTTTTGAGGTCCCTGTTTGGGCTGTTTCATAAGATTTAGGGGGTTGTTAGGTAATTAAAAATTGGTATCGTTGCAGTTCACTTTAAATAATTGCTGTATTTTTTATGGCTCTTTTCATATCAAGCCCGATTTTTTTCCAGTCTTCATGCACAGCAATACTGTTTGCATGTCCAATACACCGCTTTGCATATAGCGGCAAATAATTGCCTGAAATATTTATCAGATTGCACCATCCGGAATACCGGCTAATCTTTAAAAAATTGCAATTGTTATGGATTGCTCCAAAAGTCTTTTTCATAAAAGGTAGTGTTTAAAATTTAATATTATAAAGATAATTTATTTTATCAAAAAAATTAAATTTTGAACACTTTTTTTTGAACATTTTTGATGAAATAATTTCCTGCGTTTTACTTAATATATAGATTTTTAAAATTAAAAAATGTCACTTAAATAAGTGGAACCATTTTTTTATGATGACATAAAATTTGGTGACATATTTTTCATATGCTATGTTCATTTTTATTGTTTTTTTAATTGTCATATCGGACCGAAACTTCGGTCCGAAACTAGCCACAATTCCCTGACACTGTATGTGCAGGGCTGCTATTTCATGCCTCGGTTTGTTGTCACGTGCTTGCCTATTGATCCATATTAACATGGTGCGTTCGCCCCCCGTCCAGT
>JBGSMI010000045.1:0-6276 GCA_041740215.1 Ferruginibacter sp. | reverse complement strand
CGTATGATTGCCTGGGGAGTAGTAGACAGTTTTGGAACCGAAATCAGTGGCAGCCCTAGCTATTCAGTAACCTGGGATGCAACTAATAACTGGTATAGGCTTGATTTAACTAATCCGCATGAATATAATAAAGACAGCATGTTGTTGATGGTAACAGCAGTAGGTAACGGCTCCTGGGACCAGGCCGTTTCAACCGGAGAAATAATTGAGGGGGAGACAAGGGTAGCCTCCATCAAATTTACCGATGTTTCCAGAATAGCTGATGGGTTCAATACATTGACTTCAAGGCGAAGAAGTGGATTTCATTTTACGTTGTACGATCTGCGAAGTTTGCCGTATTAGGTTAAAGACAGCATTCTAATTTTATTCACCCAACAACTTTATATTTGAAATGCAATCCAAAGCAACAACAGTAGAAGAATATTTAATTGAGCTACCTGCAGACAGGCAAAAAGCAATGATAGCGCTTAGAAAAGAAATTAAGAAAAACCTGCCCAAAGGATTTAAAGAAGAGATGAATTATGGAATGGTTGGCTATGTGGTGCCGCACTCCCTCTATCCTTCCGGCTATCACTGCGATCCAAAACTTCCTTTGCCTTTTATGAATATTGCTTCGCAAAAGAATTTTATTGCTGTGTATAATATGGGCATGTACAACGATAAGGCACTGCTGGATTGGTTTGTAACAGCGTTTGCAAAAAGTTCTACTGTAAAATTGGATATGGGTAAAAGCTGTATCCGGTTTAAAAAGATAGATAGCATCCCTTACAAATTAATTGGCGAACTGGCAAGCAAAATCAGTGTTCAGGATTGGATTAAAAAATATGAACACACTTACAAAAAAAGCTAGAGGTATAGCTGTTTTTAGTTAGCATAACCTACACATAGCAATATTGATTTTGTTTACTAAATAAATCTCGCCGGTTAATAACCCCATATTGCTTTGATATGACAGTATAGAAACCTAAGACATTTTAACTACCCAATTTCTTGCAATACACTATCAATCCTTTCTTTTAAATCTTCATACGGCGTATAGCCTCTTGCCAGCAAATGAAATTTAGTTTCATTTAACTGCACTAAAACAGCCGGGTAACCGGTAACCTGCAATTGTTTGCAAAGGGCAAATTCGTAATAAGCCTTTTCTTTGTAGTCTTCACTTTTTAGCTTCGTGTAGAAAGTCTCCGGCTGTATGGAATATTTTTCAAGCAAGTGCTGGTAGGCTTCATCGTCACATAAATCCCGTCCTTCAAAATGCAGGGCGTATTGCAGGTCTGCAGCAAATTCTATTTGTCTATCTGGATAAAACTCTTTGAAAATGCAAAGTGCAATGGCAGGTTTTTCAGAATTGGGATACCAATCGCTTAGATCTGGATTATTGATATGCCATAAATAATCGGCGCCAAACTGAATACCCGTATGTTCTTCCACCACTTTATACGCCTGCTGGATATAGGGTGCAGTTACATTGATATGTTTTACTTCTTCGGTAATTATCATACCGCCACTTAATACTTCAAAGTCAAACAGGTCTTTATAATCTTCCTGAATCTTTTTAATTACCGGACTAAAGGCATAGCACCAACCACAATAGGCATCGTAGCAATAAATTAATATCGGTTTATTCATTCTGTAAAGTTGCCATTTTTTGTGGTACATCAAATTTAAATGTCGGGTACGGCCGAAATTTTTTGATGTTTTTTGATCGCTTAGCCCTTTCTATTGCTTGTTCTAGCTGTTGATCCTGACGTGCAGGATGCTCACAGCCGTTTACCCGTTGAAATACACCGTTTACTAAATGCATACCATTCGTCATGGCAAAGTTCAAAACCAAGGTATATATTGCACTCGGTTTTTCATAGGATATTGGATTTTAAAACGGGACTAGATTTCTATCTTGGTCCTTTTTTTATGCCTTTTTGTTCTGTGTTCTTCCCTTGTCGATTTGTAGGCATGATTTATTCCGCATATATTCTGCCGCCTTTATTTACATATCTCTCCAAGTCATTCGGCCTCGTTTTAGTTTACAAAGGAAAAAGACGCTTATCAATATTTGGAATAATTCGCAATGCATTTTTGTAATACACTTTCTTTAAGATTTCATCCGACAAACCCATTCCGTACATGCTCCAAAAAGCATGGTACTTTTTGTGATAGGGAAAATATTCATCGGAGGTTTCCAGCACCCGGAAATAGGTTTTGTATTCATCCGGAACCCAACTGTCTTTACCAAACAATATCCTGTCCTGGTATTTTGTAAAAAATTGTTTTGCGGCAATCGGTTGCCGGCCAAGTTCTGCAATCACTGCACCAAACTCTACCACCACATTTGGCAATTGATCCATTAATTTACCCAGCTTGCCGAGGTCATTTGGATACCATCCAAAATGTGCCGCAATAAAAATAGTGCCAGAGTGCTTTTTAAACATCGTATGTTGTTCTTCAATCAGCGTTTCCCATGGTGCAGGATTATCTGGACCACGCTTACGACCGGGGTGTGTTACAATTTCCATCCAGCGTTCATTGTGTTCATCCACTTCGTTCCAAAAAGATTTGGGGTCAGCAGTATGTATGAGTACAGGAATTTTAAGTTCACCACATTTTTGCCAGATGGCATCCAGCCGGTGATCATCCACGGGCACTCTTTTTCCGCTATTATCCTTAACACTAAGACCAAGGTTTTTGAATATTTTTAAGCCATTGGCACCATTTTTTACATCTGCTTCCAGTTGCTTCACTGCATTCTGCGTCCAGTCTTTCTCTCCAATGCCTTTAAATTCAATGTTGGCGAAAATGATAAACCGGTTGGGAAAACCGGATCTTACATTTGCAATGCCCTTAATGATATTGTCACCACTTCCTCCACTTAGGTTTACCATTACCTTCATATTCAGGATGTCCATATCTTTTATAAGTTTTGACAGATCCTGCGTTGGCATACCTCATTGGTGATTGTGTACATCAATAAAAGGGAATTTTGCATGCGTTACGATCTTACCTGGCACAACCAATGTGGAGACTGGATCGTATTTTTCGAAATCCATTTTTTGTGCTGCGGCCTTTTCCTGTGAGAAACTGCAACTGTAGATGCAACAACAGGTAATTAGTGTTGGTATCAATTTCATACTATGATTTAAAATTCTGTACTTACAAAATAAGTATCATTTTGATAGCGAAAATTTTAAATGTATGAATGGTAAAAACTTAAATCTGCTTTTTAATGCGTCATCAACCAATTTTTCTATGCCCCGATTTCGTATTCGTTAAATAAACAACTAAACAAAAGCCATTAAAAATTAACAACCAGGCTGCGTTTTTGGGCTGGATTTTCCAGGAAACTTTTTAGTAATTTTATAATCACGTCTCAGTTTATTATTTCCATTGTTGAGATGAATTTTAAATCCAAACCATTTCAAACCATAAATTGGGCTATAACATATCCACTTTAAACTTCTAAAGGATTTGACTTAATGACAATAACAACTCAAGCAATTTTAAACGACATAGGACAATTTTCAAAGTTTGACATTACACTTTTCGAGGAACATACAACAAGAAAATACCTTGAAAAAAATGAGGTGATTTTAAGTAAAAAAAATGTTTGCAATGCCGTGTATTTTATTTTATCAGGTGCTTTTTTTCAATTCCAAAGCGATGAAGCGGATCAACAAATTATTGATTTGCATTTACCAGGAGAGTGGATGTTTAATCAACAAAGCCTTACTGAGCAGTCTCCTTCAAATACAACAATCATTGCATTTTTAAAATCAGAAGTAATTGAGTTAAGTCTTAGTAGCATTCATTGCCTCTGTTCAAAATCACCATCTTTTTTGCAGTTTGGTAAAATCCTTAATCAATCAAAAAACAGGATAGCAATGTTTGATCATTCACTTAATCCAACACAGAAGTATGAGTACATCAAAACAACTAAACCTGAATTAGTAAAAGTCTTTCCAATTAAAATGATTGCTTCCTATCTCAAAATTGCACCTGAAACATTAAGCAGAGTCAGAGCTAACTATTGAATTTCCTGATTTCAATCAATTGTTTCCTTTCTAACTATTATCCATCTTTGCAAAAAGTTTTAAAAATGGATAAGGAAAAAGCTGCTTTACAAAAAGCCAAAACACATATTAAGGTGTTGGGTGGCATCTCACTGGTGTTGGCACCTTTACTGTCTCTAATTGGTTGGGGGATCTCTCATGATAGTTTTTCTTCACTTTTCAGCTTCAACCTTTTATATAGAGCCACCAATGGCACTATTCACCTAAGTGCAAATTCAGACCCTGGTTTGATTTTTAGATATTATCTGTTGCCTCATTATTTTATATATGCTTCAATGCCCGTGTATATTGCAATGGGCTTAACGCTTATGTATGCAACTTATAAGAAAGCCCCCTGGCACTCTTTTATTGGAGCAATTTTATCAATCGTTGGCGGCGTATATTTTATAGGTGTGTTAGGTGCATATCTTTCAACTCCAATCGGTAGTGTAGTTATGACCAACCTTTTGAAAATTTCATTTGCTTTTTGCATTTTAGTTTTTGTAGGAAATATTCTATTGGGTATATCCCTATATAAAACAAACCTTGCAGCAAAATGGACTTCCCTTATTTTTATCTTAGGCAATATTGTAATTCTGGTTTTCCCGGGAATTGAAAACTGGATGGCTTTAGGCTCATTAATGATGCTTTTAGCAATGCTTCCATTAACAAAAATGATATTAATGACGCACTTACTTTCACCAATAACACCAAAAAAATAATATATGCTGACATCCATTATTCCAAAACTTCCAATGCGAAGCAAGGCAACTACAAGAGATTTCTATTTAACACAATTAGGCTTTAATGACATTGGACGTGTCGACTTTGAGGGATACTTACTCTTGCAAAAAGACGGAATCGAAATTCACTTTTTTGAATTTAAAGAACTTGATCCAAAAGAAAATTATGGACAAGTATATATCCGTACAAACGATATTGAAACGTTTTACCAATTGATGTTAGCCAACAAAAACAGCATACACCCGGCAGGACATTTACAAAATAAACCGTGGGGACAAAAAGAATTTGCAATGCTTGACCCAGACAACAACTTACTTACTTTTGGCCAAAGTTTATAGTGTAGGAAACAATTATCGCCATTAGGCAATTGGAGAAGCGAATTCATCGGGGGAATTGCGCATTAGACAAAAAGAGAAATAAGTAATTGCAGTCTAATACGTCCTAACTGGATCGTATTTTTCGAAATCCATTTTTTGTGCTACAGCCTGACCCTGCGAAAAAGAACAACTGGTAATGAAACAAGTAGTAATAACAGTCGGTATAAATTTCATATTGTTGTTTGGTTTTTATATGTCGAAAACAAAGTGTGTTTAAATGGTATTCCCGAACTCCCGGTGAGTCACCCTTTGGGGGTGACTCACCGGGAGTTCGGGAATCGGGAGAGCAAAGCCTATTCTAATTTACTATCAGGCCAATCTCGCTGGTAATAATAAGCCACCAGCTCTTCATGAATCAATTTAAATTTTTCTATGCCATTAAAAAAGGTAAGAACACTTTTGGAGTCTACAAGATATTGGTCATTCTGTAGAATCAGTGCATAAGATGCAAACGGATATTGTTTAAAATCGTCTGTCAGCTTATGCTTTTGTGCATTGGCATTGGTATAAATAATTGCCTGTTGCAAATGGCTCTCTTCTTCAATTTGGATTCTTTTAAACGGCTTTTGAAAGATGCCTCCTACCCGGCTATATTTATTGTTGATAAAATTCGCATAAGATGCCAAAAAACTATTCATCTGTCTTTCAATCATTTTATTGAACCTTGATTCATTGGCTGTATCTGCAAAAAAAGCCTTCATCGCATCTGTCGTATTTTCCGGAATCATTCCGTCAATAAACTGAACAATTGTTTCAACTGATTTTATCCTTACAACATGGTGTGTATGATTGGATATCAGGCAATAACTCCATATATCAACCAAATCGCCTGTGAATTTTTTAAACCTTTCAATAAATACCTGGTAGTCTATATTATCATGAAACAGTAAAAGACCATCAATGCTTTTGCATACGATATGGTATTATGCCCCGGGATAAAAAATTGCTTTTAATTTTTCCGGCGTTGGCATGTCGCGGTTAATTTATTTACTTGATTTTAATTTTTTAGACCCTCGTATTTTCTGAAGCTCTGAAGCTCCGAAGCTCCGAAACTCCCGGTGAGTCACCCCCAAAGGGTGACTCACCGGGAGTTTCGGAGCTTTGGAGCTTCA
>JBGSMI010000017.1:0-7848 GCA_041740215.1 Ferruginibacter sp. | reverse complement strand
TAATAGCTGCTTTTATAACTACGAATTCAATTGATGTTTTCTCTCCTCCAATTGAGAAAATCTATATTCGTTTATCTGTTTGCACTTACTAAACCTGTTGATTTTTCTCCCCAATTACAAAGCTATTGTTGCAAAATAATGTGGCACGATATTCATAATACTTTAGTTAGGTTTTTCATAGGATATTGGAATTTAAACGGGGACAGATTTCTATCTATCCCCTCTTTTATTTTTAAACTTTTTTAATGTTCGTGTTTGATAAAGGCAATTGATAATAACACTAAAATTTCAATAAACTTCGCCTTTGGTCTTAGCGGCGTTTGTTGTAGATTGGTGATTTTAAAATGGATAACCGATAGCGAGGTTTAACACCAGATTTTCTTTTCTCCATTGACTGTCGGTAAAATCAACCTGATTTATTACCCATTTAGGTCCACCCTGCAAATATGGCTTACGAATAGGAAAAGCGCCATCTATCCGCAATACCAAAAAGCTTAAATCGAACCTTAGCCCAACGCCGGTGCCTACTGCCAGTTGCTTAATAAAATCTTTACTAAATTTAGAACCTGGTCTTGCAGGATCGGTACGATTAGTGAAAATGTTACCAGCATCAACAAAAACAGCACCTCTCACAATGGAAAAAAGTTTAAACCGGACCTCTGAATTGATTTCAATCTTCACATCTCCCGGCTGATCTGGCAGAAAAGCGTTAGTGAGTGCTGCATTGCCTGCATAGTAAGTTCCAGGGCCCAAACTGCGAGCCCGGAACGCCCGGATGCTGTTGGTTCCGCCAACGAAAAATTGCTTGATAAACGGCATGGATGTGCTGTTTCCGTAGCCATAACCTTCACCAATGATAAGTCTGCTCACCAACTGATTTATAGGAAGCCTTTTCCGCCTTCCTAAAACCATATAATGCCGGAAATCTGCTTCCAGTCTTATATATTGAGAAAATGGTGTTTTAAATATTTTTTTTTCATTGCCCTTTAACACATCAGCTCCGCTTACCAATCCTATTAAATTACCCGACAAATCCACATTGCCATTGAAGTAAAAATTGTGTTTTTTGTTATTGGGCTTCGCCTGGGTATTATGGTTATAGTTATAGTTTGATCCAATGATAAATTGCCGCTCAATACTTCTGGCAAGCGTTATATTTGTATCAAGGCCACGTTGAAACTCCGGCCTGATGCTCGTTGGTAAAACATAGTTTAGCGCTACCGGATTAAATTGGTGCTCTGTTGTAACAGACGAATTCCATACCCAGCCATAACTTGTTTTAAAAGAGTTTAGCGTGTATTGATCGGTACGTCTAAAAAATTCATACCCCATATTAACCCTCGTTTTTGGCACAAAATCACTGTTTCTTCCAAAACCAATGCGAGGTACTATGCGGGGAATCAACAGATCAAGATCGCCACCAAATCGTCGGGTACCTATATTTTGCTGACCTGCTATCTGGGTTTCCAGGCCAAAAAATCCACTTACGCTTAATTGTTCTGCACTGTGGAATGCATTTCGGTTTTTGAGACTGATTGTAAAATCGGTACCAGAGGAATTATTTGATTTTGATAGTGCAGACACCTGCGCCTTTGCAGAATACTTGTTGTTGGGCGATAAATAATAAAAAGCATTGAGCCTTGCATCCTTTGTGGTATCCGATTGCTCAAAACGGGCCTTTACAAATTTGTACACTCCCAGGCTTACGAGCCTGCTAAGGGTAAGATTATGATCTCTCCGGTTGTATAAATCTCCGGGATGAAACCTCAAATTCCTTTTAAACATTCTGGGATTGAATGTCTTGTTGGGATCAACTACGTAGAAGCTATCATAAAAGGTGGCCTTATCTCTTGAAAAGGCCGTATCACTTGCAATATTATAGTCTGCATAAATAATCACATCACCTATCTTATAGGGATTTCGAGCCTCAAGGGGTGTTTGTGGCTTCACTTCAAAATATAAATTTACCTTATTATTCCCTACAGTACTGTCGACCTTTATCAAAAGGTAATCATCGTTAAAAAAGAAGAACCCTTGTTGCTTTAGTCTGGTATCTATCCTGATTCGTTCTTGTTTAATTACATCAAGATCATACGCCCTTCCCCGCCGGAGCGGCGAACGCCTGGTTACTCTTCTGATGACACTACTCAACGCACTGGAATCTGCGGGAAATTTCACCGTATCAATTACATACTGTACACCGGGCTTTACTTTAAACACCGCTTTGGTACGCAAATTCCGTGTGGTTGTATCAAAATTTACCCGCCCTTTAAAATACCCCCGGTTTTCCAGACGATTGGTCATAATATTGCGATTCTTATCGAAGTTGACCGTACTGGCATAAACCGGTGGTTCGCCCAATTTGTTTCTGATCAAATAGCGAAGTCCTTTGCCGGTGGGCTTTCCCGCTATATTGTAAAACCATAATTTAATGCGAAGCCCAAGAATAGTGCTGTTCGGTTTTGGTAACACGATTGCAGACAGTTCATCTTTTAAAACCGCCTTTTGCGATTTGGCACTACTATCGTTTGAAATATATTTTATAGAAGAACCAGCGAACAACGTTTCTCCTTTTGGTAAATACTTCGTGTTATTACAAGACACAAGAAAACATAGGATTAGAATGCCCGAGACAAGTAATGCAACCCAATTGTAGTCATAAATAACTGATGATTTTCTAAAAAAATTTACCTTCATTTTAATCCGCTTAAAATTTAAACTGTTGATGAGAGTCTGGAGTTTTTAACCCGGATAGACACCCTCCTTATAAATCCGATTTCTTTTTATTATCTAATTTACCCTGTTCTTTTTTCGCCTTTTTTTTGGTCACTGTTTCTTTTGCCTGATCCACTTTTGCCTGAAGCTTCTGTTCCTTGGTTTTAAAATTCAGTATCTGCTTAAACTCGTTGAAATCAAAAGTAAAAATGAAACTTACCCCCGACTCTATCACTTGTCCTTCCACTACACCTTCAAACCTGTTGCGCCTATAGCCACGCAATGCATACCGTCCGTCTTTGCTTAGTAAATAATCAACTGCAACGTCACCAGCAATATTACTGGCACTCTGGTTGGTATTAGCAGGGCCTTCCAATTCAAAATTGCTACCCACGCTAACCCTTAACCGGTCGTTTAACAATTTTTTTGAAACCCCCACCGTAAGATCAGTTCTACTGGTACGGGTACCCGAAGAAAAATCATCCTCTGCGTTTACACCAAAATTCAGGTCCACTCCTTTTATCAGGCTGGCAGCGAGATTGTTTAGTTGTTCAGTTAAGATCCTGCTTACACTCGATTTGGCCGTGCCTGCCAATGAAGTACCTTCAGCCGCATTCTCCAATGGATTTTCCTGTACAAATCGTCCTAATAACAACAAGGCAAAAACTTGTTTATTTAATTCGGCATTATCCCGCCGAACTTGTTCCAGTTTAGCTTCTACATCACTCCATTTGGATTTTTGATCATCTGGCAATTCAATATCAAAACTTATTTCAGGCTTCATTAAATCCCCTTTCATTTTTAGTAATACGCTGAAGGGAACTTTTGCTTTGTATTTATTGATATCGGTCGATGATAAATTTGCCAGTTGACTTTGAAGCAAATTGACAGGTTGGGTATTGGCAATATATACAGCGGTGATATCAGTAGTAGCGTTTAACGGATCACCATTCCAGGTGATTACACTACCAGATTGAATCAGGAACTGGCGTTTTAACAGACTTAAACTTAACTGGTAACTGCCGGCTTGTAACTCGTATTTGCCAGTGAGACTTATTTTACCGCTCTTGTCAAGTCCTGCCGCTAAATCCGCTTTACCGCGGATGCGTAAAGCATCGCCGCTGCGTTCATCAATAACGAGTGTAATCTGGGCGGCTGTATCTGATTGTAGGGTTCCGGAGATATCCATGCCTGCAAGCTTTGGAAAACTGGTAATGGTATCCATCACTGCTCTAAAAACATTGTCTGTATTGGATCCATAAACATCCACAAACTTTACTACGCCGTCCCGGCTTTCTATTTCCGGATTTGAACTTGGCAAAATAAACGTTACATCTGTTTGTTTGTTTACCCGCATATCTGCATTTATGCTGGGTGCTGTCAGCGTTCCACTTACACTTGCGGCAGCATCCATATTTAGCTTCCCATAATAAATAGCATTTTTATTTTTCGGTGCGTTCAATATTGTAAAATCATCGGCTGATATGTTTAATCCAAAAGAATAGGTTTTAAAATCGGTGGTATAAATTTTACCGTCTACGATGGCTTTATTGCCTGCCTGATCTACCAGCGTAAATTGATCAAAATCAATATCATGGGAGGAGATGGTGATTGCTTCATTAGAAAGATGTAATTTTTCTCCGGTGACTTCCGGCGTTATATTGGCGTTGTCAAAATTTAAACTTCCCACAACATCGGGATCATCAATGGTGCCCTTAATTGCTGCATTTCCTTTCAAACTTCCATCAGCATAGGTTAACGCCCCAAATGTAAATGGCCGGATAGAAGACATGTTCAAATTGTTTAACTCCAACTCCATATCCATGCGACCTTCACCGGTAAAATACTTCCCAAATAGCTTTACATCGTTTCCATTACCAGTAATCGCAACTGCGGCATTGAACGCATTGGCTGTTTCATTGTCAACTTTTACGGTAATATTACCGACTGTATCTTTATTGAATGTGATTGAATCAATGGATAAATCTGACGTAAAAATTGGATTAGTCATCATATTTTTAACCAGTATTTTCCCATTGATAATTCCTTCCAGATTAAGTGAATCCTGCTCTGCAAGATTGGTTAAAGTTTTGAGATGAAAGTCTTTTAACACAATATCAACAGGTGCCTTTGCATTATCTGATTGCGACTTTATATCCAGTAATTGACCCTTATTTCTAATACTAAAATTGTGTGCGATAATACCTGCACTGTCGTATTGAATGTAGTTGGTTTTATCTACGGCCCAGTTTTCATAATCCAACATAAGCGTATCGGATAAACTGGCTTTGATACCATCTTTTACCTGGGATATTGTTGCTCCAAGTGTGTATTTGTTTTTACCTGCTGCATCCTCAATATTCAGTTTTGTATGCACTTCGTTACTGGCAATAAAGCCATCAATAGTGGTTTTTTGCAATTGAAAAGATTTTGAACCAGCCTTGTTGATAGTAGCAGCATACGAAAACTGATCGCCTGCATTGCCTGCTGTAATGGTTAAACTATCCAGCACCTGCGTTCCCAATTGCAGGGTTGGAGCATTCACCAGCATGTTCAATTTACCGGCAGCGCCATCAAAGCCTGCTTCTAAATGGATGGTATCTGAACCAGTGAGAGAAGGCACAAACGCAAATAGCAAACTATCTGGAATAATGGTAGCATTTAAATTCCATTGGTCAGTGGTTCGCACGGTATCTGTTATTCCCAGATCATAGTATTGGTTAATCACTTGCATTGCCCCTGTGCCGATAGTTGGCAAATTAAAATTACCCTGCAAACGGGCTGTTGCAAGTTGAGAATTAAGCGTAATTGCTTTACCGGTATCGGATGTGCTTGCAGCAATGGTTAAACTATCCGCTTTGTAACGTTTGCCATCATTGTACACAATTAGGTCGCCGATTTGAATGGTTCCGTTTGGTGCATTTAAATCGGATGTAGCAATATCGGCATTCACATTACCATGTATGCGAAGATCGTTCGTTGCAAAACCGAGTGGCCGCATTAGGATGCTATCCAGCAACAAGCGAAGCTTTATGTTGGTAGCAAACTTATCATCAATCAGTGCCTCACCGTTTAGCTTAAACGCAATACTTTTGTCAGCCATATCGGCATCTACGAGTGTATAACCATTTTTAACGGAAGTAACCAGTGCCAGGTTTTGATAATTGTATCCTTTTACATAAGCATCTTTCACCTTTGCGGTGGCGACCATATTCATGGCCTTAGGTTTAAATCCTTTGCCCTTTGCTGTAAAATCCAAAGTAACCCTGCCCAACAATGTATCTTGCTTGATAAGGTAACCAACGTCTACCCTATTCAGCGTTGCTTTTAGATTGTAGGTTTCCTTTACACTGTTGAGCGAGCCTGTTAGCCTGGCATTTCCCTTATTGGTTTGTAAGCGTAAATCGGTAATAAAACTGGTTGCAAGACCTTTAAAAGTTCCGCTCACTTTCATTGTCTCCGGTAATCGTACACTTGAGGGAATAGTACCCGGCGGCAGCAATTTATTAAGATCCGTTTTGGTGGTCTGCAGATTTGCTACCGTTAAATTATACGTTGTTTTATTTACATCGGGCAAACCTTTAATGGTTCCTGAAATATTTGCCATTGTATTACCAATACCACTAACCTGAAATTCACGTATTGTTAGGTCATTCAGGTATCCTTCAAGGCTTGAATTAATATTTACTACCGCATTTTCCATTCCATTCAGATTCGGTTTTAGCTGAGGTGCAAAAATCAGGATATCGTTTATGCCAAGCCTGCTATTTTGAAAATTTGCATTCAGGTACAATTTACCCAGATCGGTTTTTATTGCTTGCAACGATGGATACCGAATACGAATATTATCCCGAATTAGCGTTTTGTCCGTTTTTACATATAAATCATTGAGGGCAGCTCCTGTATCACTGTAGGCAAAATTGGCCTTAATCTGTTGTAGGTTGAAGCCACTTTGTTCAGCAAATGCACCATCAGTTACAATGCCCGAATACGCTGTTGGTGTAAATATGAAATCGTTTCCCTTTAATTTAAAATTGCGGATATCTAAATGCGCATAATCCATTCCGATAGACTGGCGGGCTGAATTGTTATCATCAAAGGCAAGAAAATTATTTTCAAAGTCAATGTTGTTGATGGAAAGTTTCCACGGATTATTTGCCTGAGCTGCAACTTCCTTATTGACTTCCTCTTTAACTACTTTTGTTTGTTCGGATTTGCCCAATACGATGGCCGCCGTGGTGTTGTGCAATTTTACATGATCCAATTGCACCACCAGGTTTGCCAGGTCAATCGCTTTCACCTTTCCTGCAAGCTCGCCGAGTTGTAATTTTCCGTACACCAGCGAAACATCATTCCGATAATCAAATTGAATTTTTTTTACTAATAAATCCTTTAGCCCGAGTTGCAATTTGAATGGTGCGTCACTTTCGGCCTCCACTAATGAAACCGCCCGTTTTTCCAGCATTACCTTGTTTTGGTACATGTGGCCGGTAACGTTTTCCAACAAAATATCGGGTAAAGAAAAAACCATCTTGTCTAGATCAAATTTCTGAAAAACAGTTTCAAATTTCCCCAGCTTAAAAAAAAAGTCAATCCCTGTTTTATCATCTCTGAAAACGCCGCCCACATTATTCAATACAATTTTACGCAGGTTTATTTTCATTCCCCCAGTGGTATCTTTAGATGCTGTAGTATCTGCACCAGCGAAAGCCGTTAAAATATATTGGTAGTTGAAGTTGGTATCCGCTCCTATTCTGTGAATGTTTGCATGAATGTCTTTCAGCTCTATATAATTTATTTCGACGTTGCTACGCAGCAATTGGAACAATGCGATGTCTACTTGTATTTTTCCGCCTGAAAAAAGCGTGTCTTTATGCTGATCTTCAAAATAAACATCTTCCAATATAATACGCTTTGGAAAACTGATGGCTAATTTTCTAATCTGAACTTTGGTATGGAGTTTATTTTCGAGATAGGAAACGATTTTTTGTTTACCAAAATCCTGAACAGCGGGAACCTGTATCAATATTACAATCAACACTATTAACAAAAGAATGCTGGCCAATATCCAGGCCAGCACTTTCCCGGTTTTTCTTATAACTTTTTTGATACGCAGACAGTTGTTTTTAAATT
>JBGSMI010000431.1:0-12667 GCA_041740215.1 Ferruginibacter sp. | reverse complement strand
GGAGTCATTTTTACCCCTACAAACCCAATAATGATTACACCCCAAAATACCCCGGATGATATAAAAACTCCCTACACGCAATTAAATGTAGGTACTATCCAACATAATCCGGACGACATTAATGGACGATCCAAAGCGCAATTTTTCATAACAAACTCAATGAAGGATTACAAAATCAACCGACTCCGGAGGGGTCGAATATTTATAGCCAAGGTACATACCAGAGCGCAGGACTCCAGCGGAGTTCCATGTCTATACAATGGATTAGTCCATCACATGACAATGCCTTTACCACAAGCCTACCGAATTTCCTTTTGAACAATCTGTGATAAATGAAATGCGTTCTTAGCAGATCAAAGACATCCAATTTCAAAAATGCCCCCCCTTAGAAAATAATATGGACAAATTCATCAAACCCCTAATTTCGTACCCAAATTCCCAAACTTGTATGTGCTCCCGAATACTTAGCCTGTTCTTTGGCCTGATGCCCGTACTTGCTTTTTCGCAGGTCGAAATCAAGGCTTTTACCCTGATGCGGATGATAGAACGCCATCATTTTCAGCCAAGGGCTGTGGATGATTCGTTTTCAATGTCTGTATACAAAGGGCTTGTGGAGGAATTGGACCCTTACAAAATCTATTTTAAGGCCCCCGACCTGAAGGAACTCAGCCGCCATGAATTACAGATTGATGATGATATTAAATCAAAACAAACGAAGTTTTTAACCGACTTGCGTATAAAGTATCAAACGGCAGTTTCGGCCTGTGATGCTTATGCCATTCAATTGCTTGAAAAACCGCTCGATTTTACAAAAGAGGATTTCTATATTTCGGCTGAAAAAGCAACCTGGCCGGCCGATGATGCCACCTGGAAAAAACGGTTTACCCAATACCTGAAATGGCGGATCCTTGTTCGGATGCAGGAACTTTGGGAACTGGAACAGGAATACGGCGAAGACAGTACCGGAACAGCAATCGTCCCGGCTACCGGAACAGATACCGCTTTTTTCCGGATAAACGAGGCAAAGTTCAGGGCAGGTATCATTAAAAATATAAAAAAACGAATGGACAAGGGAAAGACCGATCCGGCCGCCCTCCAATCCAATCTTGACAATGTTTACCTCAATCAGATTGCACAAACTTTTGATCCCCATTCCAACTATTTCGATGATCGGGCTAAAGACGCGTTTTCGGAATCCCTAAGCAGCCAATCCCTCGAATTTGGTTTTGAGCTTGAGGAAGATGAGGAAGGAAACCTTTCCATTGGCTCTATAGAACCCGGAGGAGCCGCCTGGAAAACGGGGAATATTTATAAGGATGACAAATTGCTTCAGATTAAACTTCCCAATGGCAAATTACTCGAAGCCAAAGACCTTTCCGCCACCCAACTCGATGAAATCCTTAACGGAAAGGATCAGGGCGAAATTGAACTTGTTTTAAAATCCACCGAAGGCAAATCAAAAAAAGTGAAGCTTCGGAAAGAAGAAACCACCATTGAGGAAAATATTGTGAGGGGGATAGTATTGGATGGCCCTAAAAAATTAGGGTACATTGCGCTTCCCGGATTTTACACAGAATGGGATGACAACCAAAGTTCAAGCTGCGCCAACGATATTGCCAAAGAGATTGTAAAGCTGAAGCGGGATAAAATTGAGGGGCTCATATTTGACCTGAGGTATAACGGCGGAGGCAGCTTACAGGAGGCTATTGAAATTGCAGGTGTATTTATCGAGGCAGGTCCGATGGCACTCATTAAAGATCAGTCGGATAAAACGATAACCCTCAAGGATCCTTCGAGGGGACAGATTTACGACGGTCCGCTGATGGTGATGATCAACGGACAAAGTGCCTCAGCAAGCGAATTGGTGGCGGCTACGCTACAGGATTACAAGCGGGCAATGATTGTGGGCAGCCCCTCGTTTGGCAAGGCTACCATGCAGGTGGTGCTTCCGCTCGATACCACCTTTAACCCGGAAAAAGCCATTCAAACCAAACCGAATCAAACCCAAACCGATTTTGTAAAAGTAACCACAGGAGCCCTTTACCGGGTTACCGGAGGCACCAATCAATTTAATGGGGTGATACCGGATGTAGCGCTTCCTGATGTGTTTGAAACACTGGGATATGCAGAACGTACCCTGCCAAATGCCATCCGAAGTGATACCATATCAAAAGTAGTTGCTTTTATGCCCTTGCCTTCCAAAAGCCTGCAGCCGGTACAGGATTATTCCAAAAACGAATTGCTTCGCGAAGCCTTTTTTGCAGCTACCGAAAACTGGCTTTCCCTTTATAAAAAACAAAGTGCCACCGGTACAATTCCGCTTGAATGGAAAGCCTTTCAAAATTGGGAAAAATCCCAATATCCCCCCAATGAATCCACCGATACATTCAGTAATACAAAATCTCCTTTTGCATCAAAAAATGCAAGCCTCACCCAACAATTACTTGACTATGAAAGTGATTATAAAAAAGAACTGAATGGAGAAGTGCTCTCATTGGTAGAATCAGATTTGTATCTCCGCGCAGCCTATCAATTATTCATCAAGTCTTTTCAATAATTCTTATTTACCAACGTTTTACATCCATTACAACTAAAATCATATGCAAAAAATCTGCAACCTCCTATCCGCTCTTTGCTTGTCATTCCTTTTTTCTTCCGCTTGTTTTGCACAGGAAGAAAGCCCCACCCTTGCGCTTGATAAAATCAATGCGGAAATCTCCTTAGTCAATCAAAAGTACATGTCCTATATGAGTGAAGTAGCACATGGCAACAAAGTACATAAAGCCGAAAAAAAGCATACCGCCTTTATGGAGCAAATTGACAATGCCCGCTATGCACTTGCCGCTATCCCCTATTACAAAGGAGATAAATCGCTGCACGAAGGCACCAAATCTTATTTACAACTGATTACCAACCTGCAGCGCGAAAACTACAGTAAGGTCATCAATATGGAAGAAATAGCTGAACAAAGCTACGATGCTATGGAGGCCTACCTGCTGTTTAAAAGAAAGATTGGCGAACGGATGGAAGCAGCTTCTTTGGAACGCATGAACCTTGTAAAAACCTATTGTGAAAAACACAATATTCAATTGGTGGAAGGCACCAAAACTGAAGAAAGCAGGAATATGGAAAAGTTGGATGAAGTAATGGATTATAAGGAAATGATCTTTCTTGCCTTCTTCAAAGCGAGTATACACGATGACCAACTGATTGAAGCAATGAACAAAAAGAACATCACCGCGGTAGAACAAATTAAAGGTTCGCTTGCCAAATACAGTGCAGAAGGTTTACAACAATTGGATACTCTGAAGGGATATAGAGGCAGCGATGCCACCTTAAAAAATGCGCTCCGTCGTTGTTTGGATTTTTTCAAAAAAGAAGCCGAACAAATAGATGCTTTTACCGAACTGCAGATTAAAGAAGAAACCTTTAATACCATAAAAAAGAATTTTGAAAATAATCCCCGTGCCCAAAATGATAAAAAGGAAATAGATAAATACAATGCCGCGGTGAACGATATGAACAAGGCGGTGAATAACTGGAATCAGATCAATCAGCAACTCAACAAGCAAAGAACAGAAGCCTATAATAACTGGAACGAGGCCAATAAGCGCTTTTTGGACAGCCATGTACCGAGAGCTAAATAAGGCAAGAATTGGAAACTTGCGTACATATGTAGTTGGCAACGACCTTTTAGAGAAATCACACATTAAACGAATGGCAACAGACGGAGTAAAAATTATTGATGGAGACACAGCCCACGACACTTATTGGGGCATTATGGACTTATACGACAATGGAACAACAGTTGAAACCATTAAAGAAAAAATACCATTTCCTCAACCTGACTATTATGACGACTTTGATTATGAAATATATACAACAGCCTATGCTTTGGCATTTTGGGAGATTGGATTTATAACAGACGACATAGTTGACGAAGTTAAAAAGGTAATTGAAAAAGGTGCTTGTGTTAGAGAATGGACAGAAAGTTATGATGAAAAAGAAGGTAAAGCACGACAAAAAGAACTTGATAAACTTTGGAAGAAAATAAATGAACCAAACTCAAAAGTTCGTAAAAGAAAAAAATACAAAAAAGTTGAAAATTTCATTTTTGAAATTAATGACTTACTGACATTTCACCTTTTTGACAACTCTTTTTATGCAACAATAATTTTAGATATTACACAATATCGTGGAGAATGTAGCTACAAATTTGGAAAAATAATTTATAAAGGCACCAAAAAGCCAACCATTCAAGACATTGAGAAATGTAAGATAATAGGAAGAAAAATTCCATCAGGTTTTGGAATGGATATGACAAAAATACTTTCTATGGGATTTGAGGAAATGCAAAAACAAGGCGGACTTGAAGCAATTCTTAAAAGCGAAGCTGAGAAAACAGGAAGCTATCAAATAGGTATGAGTATGAAAGGAATAGAACATAAAGATTTGATTAACATTTCCAATAAATTTGAGAAAATTGGGAACATAAGACTTAAAGAAGTTTGTAGACAGGTTGGTTCTATGGGTGGTGCGACCACTTTTGAAGATTTGACTATGAACTTTGACGACCTTGATAACTATCTAAAGATATTCAAAGACGAAACATTTGAAATTGAAGAATTACTTGACAAATAAGGCTACTGCCAATACGTAAAACGCTGTAGGCATTTTTTTTGACCACCCTAATTATGGCAAAACCAAGTACAAAAGGACTACTTAAAGAAATTCTATCGGACGACATAGAATGGGTTTATGTTCACATCACCAACAAAGCCATAGAATGGAGTGTTGCAGGTTTTGTTGATGAAGCGAACCAACTACTTGAGCAGCTTTGGAAATTTAATATCCCACACTCAGGACACTTGTGGTTACCAGACGAAGGGCTACAAATTATGTGGCAGATTTCAAACAAACAACCAGCTAATATTCCATTTCAATTCAAAGAGGTTTCAGTAATTGAAACTGAAAATTGGTCAAGATTTTTTTTCCAAGTTGGCACGAATCGTACACATACAGCTTTATAAAAAAGCCAATTGACGAATTAGAAGGACAGGAACTTTTTGTAAAAGCAATTACTGCTATTTACGACAAATCGGAAAGTACTGAAAAAATCTTAGACGCATTAAAACGATATATTGAAAAGGAAAATCCAGTAGGATACACTTATTTTCATGCCACAACATGTGCTTCATTAATTGCGGCAAGGCAAAACAATCAAGAGGTTACAGAAAACTTTATACAACTTTGGGGAAAAGGCTATTCAACTTATTGGAGCAATTATAGTTTGGCTTATTTAATGAGAGACAGAAAATGTGCTGAATATCTTTTAAAGGGTTCGTTGGCTTCGGTTTTTAAATTAACTCATGAAATAATTCAAAAGGAAACGAAAGAGATTATTGAAGCATTATCAAATAGAATGCTTAGTGGCAGAACTTTAGTTTATAAGAAACTGTCATGGAAGCAACTTCTTGACAAGATTTCAAAAATTGCAATAAAGCAAAAAATAATAGATTTTTCAGAAGATATTTTAGTAAAGAAATCGCTAAGCAAATCACCAGCGACAAAAGAAGAAATTAATACCGCTGAAAATAGATTAGAAATTATTTTACCTGATGATTATAAAAAATTCTTATTAACATCAAATGGCTTTGAGTGCTTCTCATACACAGGTGTAACTCTAGCACCTATTGACAAAGTTGACTTTCTCATAAAAGTTGACAAGCAACTTGTTGGCATTTGGGCAAATAGTATGGATGAAATTAATATGACTTTTGGCGATAAATTAAAGAGAAGTATTATCATCGGTGGACTCGAAGAAGTGCAACAACTTTTACTAATTCCTTTAAAAAATAAAAAATGGGAATGTTGGCACTTTTCAAGTTGGAGACCAGGGGAAGTTGTATATGAAAGTTTCCGTTTTTATATGGAAGGAGAATTACAAGGTTTGGAAGACAACCTACATGTAGACTAAAACTGTCTACAACGTTGGTATTGCTACAAGGGTGTGGCTGGACGTTGTAATCTTCGGCTGTCCCTTACATACGGGATCAGTAACGGCTTCTGCGGACGGAATTTTATTGAACTTTTGTAGATACTTCATACATTTTACATTTATCTGGCATTGGTGGCCGGGCATCCAAAGCAATTAATGCAGCGGCATTGCAAAGCCCTTTAAATTAGTAGTAATATTTTAAAAATCTTATTGTGTTAAAACCGGCTACCCTATTGTTTATATTTTTTTTGTTGGTTACACTCAACCTATTTTCTCAAAAGGTTGTTGACAAAGAAGAATTTTTTAATCGCTTGCTAAAAGACATAGATAGAATAGAAGTTGTATGTTTTCAAAACAATGACTCAACAAAATATATTATCACCAAACAAAATGAAATAAAAACTTTTACGGAAATAATAACAGGACGTGAAAACTTGACAAAAATTAAGGCAAATAATAAAAGAGGATATTTGGTTTATTACCATAGACGCTACCTTAAACTAAAGGTTGACTTACTGGAAACAGGATTAATATACAATTATAAAAAGGAAACTATTATTAGCTTATTAACTTATCAAGCTGATATGTTGTTTCTGGAGACTTGTAACCCGACAAGATTCAATATTAAGGAATAAACTATTGCCAACACTTAGCCATATGGCGAGAGGACGACCAAATTCTCACCTTTTTGGATTTATATTGGGCTGCGATTAGGGATGAAAAAAAAGCCAAAGTGTAGTTCTAATCATCAAACTTTTATATCTTTATAAGGCAGAGGTATGGGCTGAAGTAACAGGAAATTTCAGTCACATCTAAGCCGTGTATGTTAGTCGAAATTTATGAATCTCTTCTTTAAATTAATCTTTATAGTATTTTGGATGTCTTCATGCAAAGAGAGTGGATCCAAGACTTCAAAGAGGTCATTAGAAGACCTTGAAAAGCAATATACCCTAAACCTATCTACCGACAAACTTTTTGAAAATCTTGAAAGCATAAGGTCATTGTATGGGGACAGTGTGTACATAAGCGACATTTATATAATAGGCATTGACACGACTAAAGCGGAAAATAAAATTGTGGACATTATATGCAATTCAAATGAAGTAGAAGAAAAGCGTAAATTTTTGAAAAGACAAAGCAATAGTCTTCAAAATTTTATTTGTGAGATTTGGCGAAAGCCAACTGAAAGAAGTCCATACTATTGGATTAAAGTTTTAAACAACAACGGCGGACACATCTTAACGTACTTTAATTTTTTTGTTAGATTATTTCCGTTTGAGATACTTTATTATGACGAGGATAAGGACCAGAAAATCGATTTGAGAATATGGAAGAAAAATTTTCACCGTTAACAAATTCGGCTAACATTGCATTGGCTTTATGGCCGGCTGGACAATCAGCCTTTGAGTGAACGAAATTCTATGGGGCAACAGTTCCGGTAGAAATAACAATATTGGGCATCAGAATTTAATCTAAACATTTTACCTTTATCGGGCATTGGTAGCCGGGCAGACGAAGCTATGAATCCGGCCACATCCAATGCTTTTACGTTAATACCAATAGTATGACGACAACGATAACTAACATCATTACTGAAGAACTTCTCAATCCTACATTTAAGATGACGCGACAATATTTGAAAATATTGGAAATCAAAAATGAGGACGGTAGACCCAAAATTGCCAAAATTGAAGTTGATCAAAGTGCATATCAAGCGACCGCGTACGTTGAAGTAAAAAACGAGAGTTTTTATCTTGCATTTGTTTTTGACACTACAGACAAAGTTGAAATTTCTGCCATTGACACAGCGCCTTATATTGGGATTAGTTTTATGCCTATTTCTGAAGAATTGACTTTAGAAGGACTATTAAATCTTACGGCAATAAAACCGACAAAGACAATTTCAAAAGGAGAATTTTCTTCAAATGGAGAATTTGAATACACTTATAATGGACTTGAGTTTAATTCGAATTCCGAGCCAGGACGATTTGAAGGTAAATTAAATTCACTACTTGACTTTTTGGAAACTGACATTAAGGGAATAAAAGAACTTTCAAAACAGACAAATTGTAACGACCTGTTTGTGACGATAGTTTATCATATTGGAAATGGAAATTTTACTGGACTTTATATCGATAATCAAGTAATCAACAGACTTTCAAAACTTGGACTTGAATTAACATTTGACATTTATGCGACTGGAAACAAATTTTCAACAGAATAAAACTATTAGTTCTAACAGCATATTTGAAATAGGAAGGGTTTCATACTCCGAAGACTGTTTTTTGGTAGCTGAAAGTTCAGTGCTTCGTATCAAAATTTGTACTGAAAAGCCAGCCATCAAAAATCTGTAAAACGCTACTTGCTACATAATCCAAAAATTACCATGACAAAAACTGAACTTTATAGAAAGACCTTTTCTGAAAATGACTTTCCAGGACTTGACGCAATAAAAAAAAGAGAAAAGGAAATTTACGGAGATCAAGAGCCTACGCATCTTGCGACGGTAATTCCTTACGAACTTGGTGGTGAAGACCCGCTATGGGCAATCGACTATTACACAAGCGAAAAGCAGCAACGTCATTTTCATTATGTTACATTAGGATTTACAAACTTATTCTATAACGAAGATTTTGCAGAAGACGAAATAAGTGGATTTGGTTTTGAACTTACTTTTCGACACTTACCCATAAAAGACGACACTGAAAAACCAATTTGGGCTATTAATTTTTTGACCAATTTATCAAAATACGTATTTAGCTCTCAGAACGGCTTTGACGATTTCCATTTTATGTCAGCTAATGGGCCAATTAGACTTGATACCAATACTAAAATTACTGCAATGACATTCTATATTGACCCAGAAATGAATGAGATTGTCACCCCACATGGAAACGTAAAATTTTTACAGGTTTTTGGAATCACAACAGGAGAATTTAATGATTTGAGAAATGAAAAATATACAGTAGAAGAATTATTAAACAGACATACATTGACAAATCCCTTGCTAATAACTGACTTGACGAGAACTTAATTACAGCAGACATCAATGGGCTTTTTGCAAGTGTGGCGAATGGAACTTACATCAGGAGTTGCAAATTACCAGGCAGTGGTTCCAACGGACGAAATGCTACCCGGCATTAGTTTATTTCTTCAGCAATAATTACTAATTTGGTTTCAGCTTCCCGGGCAGGACAAACAATGAATCCCAACACAGTAGAAAGCCGTTTAACGTTGTGGATCATATACCAATATCCTTAATTTTCAGACAAACCGAAATTTAAGTTCCCAATATGGGAACTTTTACTACCTTTGACAAAAACTAGAAGTTGCGGGTAATTGCCAAAAAAATACTTCGTGAATTTTGGGAAAAGCATCCAGACTGTGAACAGCAATTGAAAGCGTGGTACCAGGAATCCAGCAAAACGGAATGGAAAAATCCAAGTGTCATTAAGAGCGAATATCCTACAGCCAGTTTTTTAGGCGACAACAGGGTAATCTTCAATATCAAAGGCAATCACTACCGACTGATTGTGAAAATCAATTATGATTATCAAATGGTTTGGGTTCGCTTTATAGGAACACATGCCGAATATGACAAGATCGACGCCAATAAAATTTAAGCTATGACAGTAAAACCTATCAAAACTAAAAAAGAATACCTACAAGCGATGGAACGCATGGAAGTTCTTTTTGACTCCGGAAAAGGAACAGAGGAGGGTGACGAACTTGAAGTGCTAAGCATACTTATTGAAAAATATGAGGATGAGCAGTTTCCTATTGGATTTCCTGACCCTATCGAGGCCATAAAGTTTCGAATGGAGCAATTAGGTTACAATCAGGTTGATTTAGCCCAAATAGTAGGACTAAAAAGTAGGGCAAGTGAGATTCTAAACAAAAAGAGGAAATTATCCCTTGATACGATAAGGGTACTTCATGACAAGCTAAACATTCCGACTGAAGTATTAATTCAACCATATTAAATGAATGCACGAACACCCAATATTTGATTGGCTACATGGGCGGCTTTACAGGTAGACATTGAGCTAGCGGAATAATATTTGGTATCGGCTCAAGCGGACGGAAATTAATTGAGTAATATTCTTTTACCTGACTCTTAATATAATTAAAGCACTTTGGTAGCCAGGCAGGACGAAACCATTAACCCGACCACATCAATGCTTTTACGTTGTTGGCATTTTTTTTGCCACCTATTCCAAACGGCAATTTGACATAATATCCAAAAAAATAAAGTTGCCTCATTGGACTACTTTTGTATATTTGCAATGTGAGTTCACCGAAAAAATATAGAACAATCATTACCTATAAGCATTACTTCGAGGAGTTTCTAGGTAAGCAACGCCAAAAAGTAAGAGAAAAAATTATTTGGACGTTTTTGCTCATTGAAGAAGTTCAACAAGTTCCGGAAACTTACCTAAAACATATAGAAGGTACAGACGGGCTTTACGAAATTCGCATTCAACTTGCGAGTGACATTTTTAGAATTTTCTGCTTCTTTGATGAAGGCAAATTAGTTGTATTAGCAAACGGTTTTCAGAAGAAAACACAAAAGACACCCAAAGAGGAAATAGCAAAAGCATTAAAAATTAAGGAAGAATATTATGAGAACAAAAAATAACACCAAGACACTCGCCGTGTTAATTGACGAGCAATATGGGAAAAAAGGAACTCCAAAAAGAGATAAATTCGACAAAGGATATGAAACTTTTAAATTAGGAGCAATGATACTCGAGGCAAGACTGGAAAAAGGTTTGACACAAGAGCAACTCGCTGAAAAATGTGGTACAAATAAGGCATACATTTCTAAGGTTGAAAATGATATAAAAGATGTACGTATTTCAACGCTGCAAAAAATCATTGAGGTTGGACTTGGTGGACAACTCAATTTGTCTGTGACACTCTAAGACAAATTAAGAGCGCCTCATAAAACACCTCAGACAAGGCTTGCTCATTACATAACACCGGAGTTTACTTGTTGTAAATGAGGATGTTAAGAAATCGGCATAACGCAGTATCAGGGGTTTTTAGAGATGCCCTTAAGCAGATACTCCGAACCTAAAATAAAAACAACAACTTCCGGATGAATGTTCTTGTAAAAGACTTGTCTGTTTTACTAAAGGTTAAGGCACATTTTTCTTCTCCTTGTCGAGCTCTCTTTTAATGGTTTTAATAAAATTGCTGACAGCAAATTGCCGGGTATTATCATCTGCTTCCGGCCAGGCACTGTTGAGCACCACCACGAGGTTCCTTGACGGGTCTATATGGATTCTTTGACCATAGATGCCCAATGCGTCGAAACCCCCTGCATCAAAGATCCACCATCCGTATCCGTAGCCCCCGCCGGGCCAAATCGGTACTTGTACGCTTGTAGCTGTTTTAAACCAATCTTCGGGAACGATAGATTCACCGTTGATACGTCCACCTTCGAACACGAATTGTCCGAACCTTCCAAAATCACGAAGCGGCATTTGAAGGCAACAGCCTGCGAGTTCCTGCCCGGTGCTGTCGAGTCTCCAGGTGGCGTCCTGCTGCATGCCATAGGGTTCCCAGATCTTCGAAGAAAGGTATTGAGCAAGGGTTTGCCCGGTAGCAGCGCTTACAAGGGTACCTAGCAAATGTGTTTCTCCGGTGCTGTAAGCAAATTTTTTACCGGGTTCTGCCACAGACGGTAAACGGCGCATATAACTCACCGCAGAAGGTATACCCGGATCAATCGGATCGGTGGAAAATTTGGCGATGTCCCCATCCGGATCGGTGTAGTTTTCAGACCACCGGATGCCGGTAGTCATGGTAATCAGATGCCGGACCGTTACTTTATCGTAGGCACTCCCTTTTAAACCGGGCAGGTATTGCGTGGCATAGTCATCCACAGATTTAATGTAGCCATCCCGGATAGCAGCACCAACAAGGGTACTTGTAACCGACTTCGCAATCGAAAGCGAAGACCACAAAGCAGTATCACTATGCCCCATTGAATAGCGTTCGAGCCGGATCTTATTATCCTGTAAAACAAGAAAACCGGCTACCTTCTGTTCAGTCAGAAAACTTTCGAGTGCTTGTTTCTTTTCTCCACCGATACTAAATGCGGCAATGGCCGATCCGGTGGCAAGCTCGTGCAGGTTGCTGCCCTTCGGCACGAGGTGTTCCCCCTCTTTTGTTGTAGAACCTTTTTTCGAAGCTGTATCAGACCCCGATTTCCTTTGGGAAACGCAGGAGGTGCAAAGCAAAAGCAGGAAAGCAAATCCGGTTATCGTTCGTATTGGTATGCTGAATAGTGTGCGCATGATTGGTTTTATTGGTTGGTTGAAAAACATTGGGGAAAGCTGAAAAAGCCTGTCCTTCATCCCTCTGAAAATATGTAATGTAGCAATGTGCAATAAATATAACAAAAAGGTGCCGGAAAAATGTATGAAAGGGTGGGTTGCATGATTGACTATAAAAAGCCAGCTTCGAATGATTGACATATTGTAGTTAGATATGTTTAGTTTAAGTTACAAAGAAAAAGTTTTTATTCTAAGTTATTAATAAACAATTACTTAGAAAAGAATATTAAAAATCAAATTTTTTTTGATGAAAAGCTTGGATTTTTAAAAAATAATGATAAAATTTATATTTGTAATTCAAACTCAAACAGACAATATTCTATAA
>JBGSMI010000404.1:0-7821 GCA_041740215.1 Ferruginibacter sp. | reverse complement strand
TCGTGTTTCTGTTTCTGTTAGTGTACTCCCTTCAATGGTTGTTGAATGGTGCGTAATGGCGTATCCATTAAATTTATCAAAGTCGATAATGGCAGACAAATTCAGCGATTGAAATTTTTCAACTAACGATATGATGGGTTGATCAGTCATTCATTGTAAAACTACATACTTATTTTTTCTAAACTAATTCCTTTGGTTTCTGAGCTGGCAAATTTGTATTTTATTTTTTTAATAAACTGTCAATTAAAGTGCTGTTTAAATTTTTTGAGGCCAGATATTCCTTTGTTCTCAATAATTCATTGATGTAAGATTCTCTGCTGTAATAGCCGTTTAATGAATTAGGTAAGGTGTAATTGTCATAAAGCCATTGCGCAAATTGATTTATAATTTTAATCCCTTTTTTTGTGTCACCCGCTTCTATATAATAATAGGCCAAACTTTTTGCACTGTTTATTTGCACTGAAATTATTTCGGGACAATTTGCTTCTAGTTTGCCAAGCCATTTTTTCAAAACCGGGATATCTTTTTTTTCTAAATAGTAATCTAATATCTGGTAGTATAAGTAAAAGAAGGAATTGTCTCCGTCCGGAGATATTATGTCTATTTCATTACTTAATACAGGCACGTATTTTTGATTTACAAAATCTTCTAATTCTGTTATTTCCTGCAAAGACTGACCGATCGAAATGTCCTTTGATGGGTTTAGTTTGTAAACAATTCCAGACCGGGTGAGGTATTCGTCAAAATAAGTCTCAAAGGCAGCGGTAAAATAAACCGGCCGTATAAAAAGATTGCTTTCGATAATATCCAGCATTATTAGGTCGTTTAAAAAAATGTAATCCTTCAACTTAATATTGAGAGTTTTTGCTTTTAAATCCGGTGTAATCATGTAAATATTTTTACTTGAATAACCAGGGAGTAAAGATTTAACACCTTCCGGATTTAAATATGAAATTTGACTTTTTTTTGAATAAATGAGCTTAAGGAAATCTTGCATTTTTGGCGGGTCTTCGGGTTCCGCTTTTTCTTTTGTCTCCTGAAAATAAGCAATGTCCGATGTTTCGTCCTCAAGAAAGGATGTTGGGGCAGAAAAGCTAACCATTTTTTTTTGCTTCAGCATCATCACATATGCTGGAGAACCAAGTAAACTGGTATTTATCACAGCTATATCTTTTCTGTAGTTTAATTTTTCCTGAACATACCATAGTTGGTAAGTATCATTATCGCCGTAGGTAAAAAGAATTGCATTTTCTTCACAGGAGTTTAAATAATTTTTTGCCTGATTTATATAGCGTTCGTCTAATTCTGTTTTTGAAATATACCACTGCGCATTTTCCGTACTGTTACACATGGCCATTTGATTATATCCCAACATTTTTTCATTGAATAATTTCAGGTTAGCATTACCAACTGGAGTTTGATAATTTGGATTTTTTAATGCTAGTTTTTCAATCTGGCTTATTGCTTCGTTTATATTCTCTTTCACTTTCTCTATTCTTGCAGAAGAAGGTAGTTCAATTCTTTTTAATTGAGTTTGCAATGTATCTCTACCCTTGAAATATCCACCCTGCTGATACCATAAATAATTTAGCGCATTAATATCGTAGGCCCTGCCTAACCCATCCAATAAAGTATCTGAAAGATTATCTGAATTACCAAAGTCATTAATCATATCGTATTGCCAACCATTGTAACCAAAATACCTGATACGGTCATATTTATACCAGTCCAGATTTAAATACGATATAATCTTATTCTCAAAACCCAGGGTGTCACTTGCTATGTTATATTTTTCCGATAAGTCAAAATACCTGCCTTCATGTAAACTCCAAAATAATTTCTCACTTATGAATTCGTCTTTTTTGATTCTATTAATTTGTTGAACATACCAGCCATCTTTTTTCTTTGCAAAACTTGGGTAGTTTTCATTGTTTTCCTCCGCATTATACTTAGTGAAAAAATGCTTTAGGACTGCATAGTAGGGTGGTAAACTATCTTGTGCAGTAGCATAAAGAGATTGGAGACAAATCAGCAATAAAAGACAAATTTTTTTCATAAAGTAACGTGTTAAAAAAAGAGGAGCCGTTTAGGGGCTCCTCTAAATTATTAAAATTCGATTAAGAACTTAGCTTATTTTTTCCAGCACCAATTGCTTCACCTCACTCAATGCAATCCTTTCCTGCACCATCGTATCCCGGTAGCGAATGGTTACGGTATTGTCTTCTTTGGTTTGGTGATCAATCGTCACACAAAATGGAGTGCCAATAGCATCCATGCGGCGATAACGTTTTCCAATCGCATCCTTCTCTTCATAAAAACACATAAAGCTTCCCTTGCAATCATTCATCAGTTCACGGGCTATTTCAGGCAGACCATCTTTTTTCAACAATGGTAATATGGCCAACTTAGTAGGAGCAATTTTTGCAGGGATGCGCAACACCACACGACTATCTTCTGTACCATCTTCTTTCAACCATTTCTCCTCTGCGTAAGCCAAACTGATGATGGTTAAGAAAAGCCGGTCTAAACCAACGGAGGTTTCCAACACATACGGCACATAATTACCATACGCTTTACCAGTGGCCGGATCAATGTCATTATCAAAATACTGCATCTTCTTTTTGCTGTATGTTTGATGCTGTGTTAAATCAAAATCAGTACGGCTATGGATACCTTCCAATTCTTTCCAGCCAAACGGAAATTCAAATTCAATATCCAGTGCAGCATCTGCATAATGCGCCAGTTTTACGTGGTCGTGAAAGCGTAATTTTTCTGCAGGAATACCAAGACTTTCATGCCATCTTTTTCTTTCTTCTTTCCAGAAATTGTACCACCCCATCTGCGTGCCGGGGCGAATAAAGAACTGCATTTCCATTTGCTCAAATTCACGCATGCGGAAAATAAACTGCCTTGCTACAATTTCATTACGGAATGCCTTACCGGTTTGTGCAATACCAAATGGTATTTTCATACGGCCGGTTTTTTGCACATTTAGAAAGTTAACAAAAATGCCCTGCGCTGTTTCCGGACGTAGGTAAATGGTATCACTTTCGCCTGCCACACTACCAATCTGGGTATTGAACATCAGGTTAAATTCCCGTATATCTGTCCAGTTGCAGGTTTTGCTAATGCCGCATTTTATTTTATTGTCTTCAATCAGTTTTTTCAAACCCGGATAGTCAGTTGCTGCAATCAATACGTCCATTGCAGCTAAAACATCTGTTGCCAATTGTTCATTGCCGGCTGCCGTCTGTTCGTCCGCAAATCCTTCAATCAAATGATCCACCCGGTATCTTTTATTGCTATCCTTGTTATCAATCATCGGGTCGCTAAAATTATCAACGTGGCCACTCGCCTTCCAGGTAGTGGGGTGCATAAAAATGGCTGCATCAATACCAACGATATTGTCGTGCAACTGCGTCATGCTTTTCCACCAATAATCACGGATGTTCTTTTTCAACTGTGCGCCCATCTGGCCATAATCATATACTGCCGCCAGGCCATCATAAATCTCAGAAGACTGAAATATATACCCGTACTCTTTACAATGAGAGATCAGTTCGGGAAAATTATTTGTTTCGTTTGCCATAATGCTGCAAAAGTAAAAAATAAACCTTCAATAAAAGCGGAAGTAGTTATTATTAGCTGTGCGGTGTTTTTTTTAGCTGCTCTTTTGCTTTTAGCAATGCTTTGAGAGGTTATATCCGTTGGAAACAGGTATGGTCGTTTGCGGTCGGTACCGAAGGTCAGACCGCTGTCTGCCAGAAAGGGTGTAGGCTTTAAAAGGCTACCCGGTCTGACCTTCGGTGCCGACCGGGCGTGGTCACTATTTTAATTTTTCATTTTCCTTATGCCTGTCCGCATCCCTAATATTCTTCTTCTCAAAATTTTTCTCCAATGCAGTAGTTAAATCAACCCCGGTTTGGTTAGCCAGGCAAATCAGCACCCAAAGCACATCCGCCATCTCATCTCCCAAATCTTTTCCTTTATCGCTTTCTTTAAAAGATTGCTCGCCATACTGCCGAACCATTAATCTGGAAAGCTCACCTACCTCTTCCATCAAAATCCCAAGGTTGGTCAATTCACTAAAATACCGAACGCCAACTGTTTTGATCCATTGGTCAACCTTTAGCTGGGCTTCTTTTATCTCCATAACACTAATTTAATTATTTATAACACGAATTTTTTAGGCACGAATTACACAAATTTTTTTACACGAATTACACGAATTAGATGCACGAATTCTTCGAATTGTTGTTGGTGTATTATCTTTCTTTAAAACACAACTCTTTTTGAGACGAACGACGGTTCGCCGAAGTTTGCGATAATACCCAATTGTAATCCAGAGGCTTTTAAATAGTTGATGGTTTGTTTTACAAATCCGTTAATAATCATCGATGAAGCCTTTACTTCCAGTATGATAGATTCATATACTATAAAGTCTGCGTTGTAGCGATGTTTAAGAATTATATCCTTGTAGCCAATTTTATATTCCTTCTCTCTTGTGTAAGGTATGTTTCTTGTTTTGAATTCGTATTCCAACGCATCTTTATAAACAATTTCTTTAAATCCCATTCCCAATTCACGATGAACCTCCATACAGATGCCAACTAGCGTATATGATTCATCTTTTAAAATAATGTCTGTCATATAAATGGTTTTAAGTGATGTAATAAATATCTACATTTTAATTCGTGTAATTCGTGCAAAAAATTCGTGCTACTAAATACTTTAATTCGTGTAATTCGTGCAAAAAATTCGTGTTATAAAACTTCGTGTTAATCCTTCGCCTTCGTGTCCATACAAATAGTAACCGGCCCGTCATTCACCAACGACACTTTCATATCCGCCCCAAATACGCCGGTAAATATTTTTTTGCCCAAATCCAGTTCCAATTGAGCAATCAGCTTTTCATACATTGGTATGGCAATCGCAGCTTTACTGGCACGGATATACGATGGGCGGTTTCCCTTTTTTGTGCTGGCCTGCAAAGTAAACTGGCTCACCAAAAGTAAATCGCCGCCCGAATCTTTAAGTGAGATATTCGGCACCTTATTGTCATCATCAAAAATGCGGAGGTTCACCATCTTGTTACTCAGCCAAACAATATCATCATTGGTGTCTGCATCTTCAATACCTACCAACACCAATAAGCCATTATCAATGGATGATGTCAACACCTGGTCAATGGTAACAGCAGCCTGTATTACCCTTTGTATAACAGCTCTCATGCGATAAAGATAAGGCAGTATTGAATGCAATAATGGGAAGGTAACCCACTTTAAAAATAAGCCTTGCAAGCTATTAAAATGGAAAGCCCACAAGCCGTCAGGTCTTTGAAAAAACAACGGCTTGGGTCGGATATTGCGGAACAACCTCCCGGTTATTTTGGGAAGGGTCGGGGGATCAACATGCTCTTCGTATAACTCCCCTTTAGGGGATGGGGGTACACTTCTGAAAATAACGAAAAAAAGCTACCGAAAACTCAAAAATTATTAAAATAACATTTAAATCCTATCAAATGCAGTATGCTATTACCTATAGAGATTTATCCACCTTTTTTGTCCACACCTGTTAATATTTAACGCCTTGAAAACTGGCTTATGATAGATACTTTCGTTGTCCTTTTAACGGTTACAATTACTTAATCCATCTATTTATATGCCAACACAAAACGATACAGCAACCGGCCTCCGGTTTAGCCGACAATTTACCAAAGAGGGAGTATCTCCCTACGATATGTTTGAATATGATTATCGTACTTCAGTCATAAAAAATCCATCAGGCGAAGTAGTTTTTCAAATGGACAATGTGGAAGTACCGAAACAGTGGAGCCAGATTGCAACAGACATCTTAGCACAAAAATATTTTAGAAAAGCCGGCGTGCCACAGGCCGATGGAACCAATGGCAGAGAAACCACCATTAAACAGGTAGCTCACCGCATGGCGCATTGCTGGCGGGTTTGGGGCGAGCGGTACAATTATTTTGCAACACCACAGGATGCCCAGGTTTTTTACGATGAGTTGGCATATTCTATTTTAAACCAGGCTTGCGTACCCAACAGTCCGCAATGGTTTAATACCGGCTTACATGAAGTATATGGCATCAAAGGCAAACCACAGGGCCATTATTATGTAGATGCCATCGATGGCGAATTAAAAAAATCAACTTCTGCATACGAACGTCCACAGCCACACGCCTGTTTTATATTAAGTGTAGATGATGACCTGGTAAATGAAGGAGGCATCATGGATTTGTGGGTGAGAGAAGCAAGGATATTTAAATACGGCAGTGGTGTAGGAACCAACTACAGCAGCATTCGCGGCGAAGGAGAAAAACTAAGTGGTGGTGGCACTTCCAGCGGCCTGATGAGTTTCCTGAAAATTGGTGATCGTGCAGCAGGTGCCATTAAAAGCGGCGGTACTACCCGTCGGGCAGCTAAGATGGTTTGTTTGGATATGGACCATCCGGAAATTGAAAAATTTGTAAACTGGAAAGTAGAAGAAGAAGAGAAAGTAGCGGCACTGATTGCTGCCGGTTATGCAAGCGACTACGAAGGCGAAGCCTATCGCACGGTTAGCGGACAAAATAGCAACAACTCTGTTCGCATTCCCAATTCATTTTTTAAAGTATTGGATGAAGATGGCGAATGGGAATTGAAAGGAAGAGCAGATGGACGGGTGATGAAGAAAATTAAAGCAGCTCAGTTATGGAAACAAATTACTCATGCAGCCTGGAAATGTGCTGATCCCGGAACACAATATGATACTACCATCAACGAATGGCATACCTGTCCGGAAGGCGGCCCCATCCGTGCATCCAACCCATGCAGTGAGTACATGTTTCTGGACAATACCGCTTGTAATCTTGCCTCTGTAAACCTGCGTCGTTTCTTTGAAGAAAGCGATAATAGTTTTGATGTAAAAGGTTTTGAATATACCTGCCGCATCTGGACAGCCGTTTTGGAAATATCCGTTTTGATGGCGCAGTTTCCATCAAAAGAAGTAGCGCAATTATCCTACGATTACAGAACGCTGGGATTGGGTTATGCCAACCTGGGCAGTATGCTAATGGTGAGTGGTATCCCTTACGATAGTGAAGCAGCGAGGGCGATCGCTGGCGCCATCACCGCCATCATGACGGGGATTGCTTATAAAACTTCTGCAGAGATGGCCGGCTTCCTCGGTGCCTTTGCTAAGTACGACGAAAATAAAACGCACATGCTTCGGGTAATGCGCAACCACCGTGCAGCAGCTTACGATGCACAAGATGCTTACGAAGGCATTGAAATAAAACCACAAGGTATCAACGCAAAATATTGCCCGAATAATTTATTGACCGCAGCCATCAAAGCATGGGATGATGCCGTACAGTTAGGCGAACAAAATGGTTACAGAAACGCTCAAACGACCGTCATAGCGCCAACAGGAACCATCGGTCTTGTGATGGATTGCGATACCACCGGCGTAGAGCCTGACTTTGCGTTGGTGAAGTTTAAAAAATTAAGTGGTGGTGGTTATTTTAAAATCATCAACCAAAGTGTGCCAGCCGCATTGCGCAATTTAAAGTACAGCGAAAAAGAACTGGAAGAAATAGTAAACTATGCAAAGGGCCACGCAACCCTTGAAGGCGCTCCGTTTATAAACACACAATCGCTGCTGGCAAAAGGCTTTACCAAAGAAGAACTTAAAAAAGTAGAAGCCTCGTTGGGTAGTGCATTCGAAATTGGATTCGTATTCAATGTGTACACTTTTGGAGAAGCCACCTTGCAGCGCTTAGGATTTACGGCTGAACAGTACTACGATTTTAGCTGGAGCCTG
>JBGSMI010000229.1:0-7112 GCA_041740215.1 Ferruginibacter sp. | reverse complement strand
TTATTTTTAAGATAACTATATTTTCAGTGCAACAAGCTCCGGATGCTACTGCTGTGGTTGCTTTAACCTCTCCACTAATTGTAATCAGTAAGTTATCCTCCTGAAACTCCTTTGCCAGATTGCATGGAACCAGCCTGGTATCGATTGCCCCTTGCTCTACGAGGTAAAAATTTCCCTGTGAGGCTTGAACCATTGCCCGTTGGTTGGTAATTATTCTTAACGTGATGGCATCGTTTGAACAGGCCGCAGGCATACTGGTTGCTTTTTCACAAGCTGAATATAAGATAGCGATGGATGCATAAGCAATATTGCGTAAAATCATTTTTAAAGTCACAAACAATATATTTAGTATAAGTTATTTGACAACAAAACGATGCAGACGGTTGCAGCACTGAAAATATTTATCACTGCCAACGTGTTTTCATCCATGGAAAGCACTGCATAGAGATTCACAAAAAAAGCGCTGTGAATGAATCACAACGCCTTTCTTTCCAAATCAATTTTCGAAAAATTATCTTCCTAACGGAATACCTGCTGATATACTAAACGTACGAAATTTGTTTTTATCATCCCCGGTATTATTGTTCTGGGTGCTATTGATCTTGGCCATGCCAATACCATAGTTTGCCTTCAACATAAATTTGCCAAAATCTATACCGCCACCGAGGTTAACACCATAGTCAAATCTTTTTAATTTGTCATAGGCGGCGTTGTCCTGTTCGGAGGTGAAAGGATCGTCATTGTTAAATTTAATGTCTTTAGAAGAACTAGCATTAACTCCAAGAATCCTTGCATCTACTTTAGATTTTCCTCCAACACCATAAGCAATATAAGGTCCGGCATTGACAAAAATATTGGATTTGGTTTTTGTACCCAATGGTATTTTAACTACAGCATTCAGCGGGATTTCTACGTACATTGGATTAAACTTTGTTTTCAGATAATTATCATCCCGGCTATTGGTAAAATATGTTTCCGCCTTTGAACCTTTACCCGTTAATAATACACCCGATTCTAAATCAAACATCTCAGATATTCCGAACCTGGCCATAATACCCGCATTAAAACTGGGCAAAATGTTATTCTCTTCTGTTTGGCCTGATTTCGTATTTGTAATATTGGAAAGATTCAGTCCTCCCTGTAGATAAACCTGTGCCTGTGTACACATAACTGTTGCTGTAAAAAGCGACATTGCAATAAATTTCTTCATGATCATAATTTTAATTTTTTTATAAAAACGTAAGTGAGTTTTTTTCAAATAATAATTTTCATCTGGGCTCACTACACCCCTTCAAAACCAAAAAGCCTGCCATCAAAAGAATGATGCCAGGCCTAAGAACGTATATGATTAATCGAACTACTTCAGTAAAGTCTGAAACACCGCCTCATTCAGCTTTACAGGATATTTTACCTTCAATTCTTCTACCCATTTTTCTTCCAGAAAATTTTGATAATCATTTATAACCAATCCTTTTGCTTCATCAAAACTTCTTTGTTGATTTTCGGGGAACATCTTCAACACTTTTACAAAACTTGAGGTATTATCGCCACTGTTAACATAAGGTTTAGATATTAACCCTTCAGCTAATATTGTACCAACCGGTAACTGTAGTTGCGTTATTTCATACCGTCCGGAGTCTGATTGTAATTTGCCATCGCTTTCTTCGGCAATTAGTCTCCAGTCTTTTCCAAGGCTCAATAGGGCGGATGCATCTTCGGCTGCCTTTCGGTCGGTACAGTTGAATAATAAAACACTTGCACTGGCTGCCCATTTATACGTCGCCCGATGATCGCTGTAATATTTGAGTAACCCAATGCTGTCATTGGCAGCTTTACTCCAAACATTGCGTTCCATTATTTCAAACAACATATTACCTTCTTTAAACTCTTGCATCTGTTGTTTAAATTCAATATCATATTCGTCCAGGTGCCTGCGGTAATACTCAAATGCAGTAGTAGTAATATATTTATCCAGTAATTCCGGATTGCTTTCACCCTTGTAAACATCAGTGTTCAGTTTGTAATCTTTCACAAAATTCAGCCAGTCAACTCCTTTCACATTCAATTTACTAAAGGTGAAAATTACTTTTTTATTGATCGGATAGTTTCCGATTCGGTTGTTAATGGTAACACTATCTGCAAACCGGAACAGATCATTTTGTTGAACAGTTGGATTTTTTTTAAATCCGGTTTTTAGTTTGACGGTTTTTAAAAAATCAGCCTTCACTGCATTCATTCTTGAATCTTTTGATATTTGTTGCTTTAGTTCAGAAACAAAACCGTCATCAGTTTTATCGGAAGGTGTTTCCCGATGTTGCAGCCGTTTGATGATATGATAACCGTAGCCAGTAAAAATAGGTTTTGAAATTTCACCATCCGTTTGTAATTCAAATACTTTTGTTTCAAAAGGCAATTCAAATTTTCCGGTTCCAAACTCGGGTAACTCACCCGCATTCATGTAAGTCAGTTTGTCTTCGCTGTATTGTTTGGCCAATGCGGCAAAGTCTGCTCCTGCTATCGATAACTTGTAAATTGAATCTGCCTTTAATTCAATTGCCTTTAATTCTGCACCCCCCACATCAGGCGGAATGGAAAGCAGTATCTGCGCTACTTTCCATTTGCCTGCACTTTTTCGTTCTTCTATATTCTTAAAAACATGCAATGCCGATTTGGTCCGATATAATTTGGTAATCTCGCCCGGCTTTAGATTGTACACCAAATTTTCAATCTCATAAGGAACTGAAAATGCCGTAATGAAGCCAAGGTCTTTGCCCTTTACTTCTGTGTACCTGGCACTGATATCATCCACTATTTCATTATAATCCGTTTTACCTGCACCTAATGCGGAAGCCAATTCGTTCATAGCTCTATAGGCTTTTACGGTATCGTCAGCACTCTTATTTGATTTGATAGCAACAGAAAAATGAAGTAGATGAATATCCTTTTGTCTTCTTACAAAAGCCTCATCAATTAAGCGATTCATTCCCTTTTCATCGTTCATATAGCCTTCTGCTACCTGACTGCTAAAACTCTGCATGTCATATTGCAGTTGCTGCAAAGTATCCATTTGCTGTAGTTGTGCAGCTTTTACTTTCAATTTAAATTTGGAATATAATTCCAGGTATTCCTTCAAAGCCGCCTCCTTATCTGTAACCGGTGTTTTATTTTTGTTGTAAGCCCTCAAAAATTCGTCCTTCCCTACCGAATAAGGCCCGTACGTAAAAAGTGTTTGAGAAAAAACGGACGTTACCCCAAGGCAAAACGCTAGAAATACAGCTATTTTCTTCATGTAAAAAATTTGATTTTAGTTAGTTTTTGCCTTCCATTTTACCTGTAGCAATTCATCTAATTGTTGCCAGGTCAATTTTTTACCGACTATGCGCTTTTCATTATCGAGCAGGTATAAAGTAGGCGTTTGCGTGATATCATACAATTGACGGTAACTGGGTTTTTGGGCTGTAAGGCCCGCTGCTTCCAGTTCCTTCGTCTGGTAAACGTGTATCCAATCACCCAGATTGTGCTCCCGAATATATTTCGTCCATTCCGGTTTCAAGTCTTCTTTTGTATCACCTGATAACACGGCATATATTTTTACACCGTGCATTTTCCAGGTTGCCCTGTAAATAGAATCCAGCCTGGGCAATTCTTCTTTGCAGTGGCCGCAATTAGGATCCCAAAAACAAACAACCGTATAATTTGCCTCCACCCCATACAGATCTGTGAGCTTTCCGGTAGTATCCACCATCTCAAGATTGGCTGCCTTTAACCCGATTAGGTTGGCCATTAACATATAGGCACGCCTGCTAATGGTTTCCATTTGCTTTTCATTGAGCCAACTGGTTAATCCCTTGCTATGGTATTTTTCAAACAGGTGTACAAAAACAGCGTCCTGCCCCATATACTTTGGATTGATGTATTCATCGGTAAGCCAGTTCAACATAAACTTATACACTTCAGGACTGCTGCGGGCCAGCAATATTTGGTAATCCGATTCTTTGATAATGGTGTCTGATTGTGGTACGATGATTTCACGATAATACTTTTCAAACTTTGGCAGAAAAAATGGCGTTCGTAAAATACGGGCATCCATAAAGGTGATGCCATCCCAATAATGTGCTTTATAGTGATAATAATTTTCGAGAGAGTCGTTGTGAGTTTGCATTTTGTTGCCCAACATTTGCGGCTCCTTCATAGCGTTCAACAAAACAGTCATCATTGAGTTGGGCTGGTTTTTAATAATGCCTTCCCGATATTCGTTTAACTCCCTATTCAACTTTAAATAATTGGCCTCATGGAGAACCGAATCCTTTTTAGTAGTTGATTTCAGGTAAGCTTGTCTTTCTCCCTCTAATGATTTCCCCTTCACCGAAATATATTGCTGGTATTGTTGAAACAACACATTTTCCTTTGAGCCGGTTACGATTGTTTTGTTTACGAGGTCGGCAGTATCTCCAATTTTAACGGTGATCACCTGTTCCTTGTCTACAAAAAAATCAACCGAAATCCTCTTTTCCGGCAACACCATGGCATAAATACCGGGTGGCAGTTTTCGCTTGGCAGTAAATATGGCAACGCCGGTGCTGCTAACGGCAGCCGAATCTTCTACGTTTAGGTTTTTACCCATGTGGTAGGTTAAATAGGCAATACCTTTTTTATATTGCGGGGCCTGTAAAGTAACCTTAAAGGTTTGTGCAGATGCGTTGATACAGAGGATGGATGCGATCCAGAATGACAAAAATCGTTTCATTGGTTGAATAATATGGTTGTAAAAGTATCTAAAATCAACGGTTAATCACCATTGGGTTAACAAAGGAATTTAAAATTACAAATCATTAACAAAAATAATAAGGGATTGATTTTATCAAAAATGAAACAAAGAGGTGTTAGTTTTGCCCGGTGAAACGAAAAAAATACTTACTCGAAAAAATACTGGTAACCGGTTATGCGGCTGAAGGTAAATCGCTGGCAAGGGTGGATGGCAAGGTTATATTTATAGAAGGTGCCGTTCCCGGAGATTTGGTGGATGTGTTTGTAAGCACCAATAAAAAAGACTACGGAGAAGGACGAGCTACTCATATTCACCAATATTCAACCGAAAGGACCACTCCGTTTTGCCAGCACTTTGGCACCTGTGGTGGTTGCAAGTGGCAGATGTTGCCCTACGACAAACAACTGGAATACAAGCAGCAGGAAGTAGTACAAAACTTTCGTCGTATAGGCAAAGTAGCACTGCCCGAAATGATGCCAATTGCAGGAGCAGAAGATACAGTGCATTATAGAAACAAACTGGAATTTACCTTTAGCAATAAACGGTATTTAACGAGGGAGGAGATTGATACAGCCCCCCCACCCCCCAAAGGGGGATCTTTGGACCCTGCTATTTTGAATAGTAATTTAAATTCGGAGAGTCTCACTTTTGATAATTCAACTACTATTAGCGATAACGAACTCTTCAAAAATCCCCCCTTGGGGGGTGGGGGGGCTTTAGGTTTTCACGTTCCCCGCATTTTTGATAAAATCATAGAGATACAGGAATGTTTTCTGATGGATGATGTAAACAATACCATCCGCAATAGCATCCGAAACTTTGCGTTGGAAAATAATTATACCTATTACGACATTAAGCAACACATTGGCTGGTTGCGCAATATCATCATCCGCTACTGTGCCACCGGAGAGCTGATGGTAAATATTTGCCTCGGTTATGAAGATGAAGTGGAAACAAAACGCCTGCTCGATTATGTATTGCAACAGGTGCCTGCCATCACTACTTTATTGTACACCATCAACACCAAATGGAACGATACCATTTATGATCTTACGCCACAAGTGTATTTTGGTAAAGGCTTTGTAATTGAAAAGCTGGAGGAGTTTTCGTTTAAGATTGGTCCCAAATCATTTTTTCAAACCAATACCAAACAGGCTGAAAAACTATACAGCATCACCCGGGATTTTGCCGGCTTAACGGGTAACGAAATTGTGTACGATCTGTATTGCGGCACCGGTAGCATTGGCATTTTTGTAAGCAAACTGGCCAAAAAAATAATTGGGGTAGAAGTAGTTGCTGAAGCCATTGAACATGCCAAAGAAAATGCCGCACTCAATAAAATTCACCACGCCGAATTTTTTGCAGGAGATGTGATTAAGATTTGTGATGATGCATTTTTTGCAGCGCATGGCCGGCCGGATATAGTAATTACCGATCCGCCACGGGCTGGCATGCACGAAAAGCTGGTAAATAAATTGCTGGAAATTGCAGCACCAAAAATTGTGTATGTAAGTTGCAATACAGCTACCCAGGCAAGAGACCTTGGATTGCTGAGTGCTAAATATAGTGTTGAAAAAATTCAACCGGTAGACATGTTTCCGCACACACATCATATTGAATGTGTGGTGTTACTACAACTAAAATAAAACCCATGGCCATAAAAGTAATAGCATTTGATGCAGACGACACGCTCTGGATCAACGAGCCCTATTTTCAGGAAACGGGAAATAAATTCTGTGCCTTGCTGGAAGATTATTTGCCGCATCATGCAGTGGCTAAGGAATTATATAAAACTGAAATTGACAACCTGCCGCTGTATGGGTATGGCATCAAGGGGTTTATGCTATCAATGCTAGAGACGGCACTTCGTGTTTCCAACAATACCCTTAATGTTATCATTCTGGATAAAACATTGGCACTGGGAAAAGAATTGCTGGGAAAACAAATAGAAATACTGGATGGCGTAGAAGCAGTACTTCAATCGCTCAAAGGCCATTACCGGTTGGTGGTTGCCACTAAAGGCGATCTGCTTGATCAGGAACGCAAGCTTAAAAAATCCGGACTGGAGCATTATTTTCACCACATTGAAATCATGTCGGATAAACAGGAATCAGATTACCTTAAACTCATCAAACATTTGGATATACTACCGGCAGAATTTTTAATGATCGGCAATTCATTAAAATCAGATGTAATGCCAGTGCTCAGCATTGGCGGGTGCGCAATTCACATTCCTTATCACACCACCTGGGCACATGAGCAAGTGGATGTTAATTTAGATCACCCCAGTTTCAGTCAATTTCAAAGTATCATAGAAATATTGCCGTCTTTGTTGCCCCAAAGC
>JBGSMI010000357.1:0-10561 GCA_041740215.1 Ferruginibacter sp. | reverse complement strand
TTAGTCCGCTTGTGTTTTACGGGCCGTCAAACGTTGATAATTCAATGAACGCCGATGGATCTGCAAGAGCAGGTTATCATAACAGCGTTTCGCACGAAAAAACAAGCAACTTCAATTTTACATCTGAAACCTTTGCCAACTACAATTTCAAAATAAAAGACGATCATCATTTTGAAACTGTTTTGGGGATTTCTATTGCTAAAACTTCGGGTAATGCAGCCGGTGCAAGCAGGCAGGATGTTCCATTTAACTCATGGGAGTTTGCAGACTTTACTGCGGCCACTGGAAATAACATAGCAACCAATACCAATGCACTAAGTGGATATTATTACCAGTATTTTAGAAGAAATCTGTCTTTTTTCAGCAGGGTCAACTACGACTACCGGGATAAATATTTAGCCTCCTTCACTGCCCGCAGAGATGGATCCTATGCATTTGGTAAGGATAATAAATATGCTAACTTTTTTGCCGGTTCTTTGGGCTGGGTGGTTAGCAAAGAAGATTTCTTCAAATCTAATTTTATCAACTTTTTCAAAATCCGGGGTAGCTACGGATCAATCGGAAACGAAAATGTGAATCCTTCTTATGTAAGTATCGTCACCGGCGGACCAAGCTATGGCCCAACTGCCAATAGTAATGGCTACACATTAGGAAATGTATTTTATCCAGGTTCTACTGTTGGATCTGCAGCCAATGACGCATTAAGATGGGAGAAGCAATTGCAAATGAATGCCGGTTTTGACCTGACATTCCATAAAAATAAATTCTCTATTTCTGCTGATTATTTTGAGAAAAATGTAGATGGTTTGTTGTTTACTCCTACTGTGTCACTTTATTTAGGGACAACTCCTGTTCCTACTGCAAATATTGGTACCACCAGTACAAAAGGTATCGATCTTACATTAAACTACACAGAAGTAATTGGTAAATCTTTCAGGTTCAATACTTCAGTAACGTTTACGACTGCAAAGAACAAAGTAACAGCTACCAATGAAGATGGAACAGCTAAAATAATTGGCGGTTACTACTTCAACGGACAATCGCAAAGTGTTACCGTTTTTGAAAAAGGCTACACACCTGGCTATTTTTATGGTTACCAAACAGACGGATTGTTTCAAACAGCTGCTGATGTAGCGGCGGCACCTTCACAAACTGGCGCTGCACCCGGCGACATTCGTTTTGTAGACGTAAATGGCGATAAAGTGATTACTGCTGCAGATCAAACAAAAATTGGAGATCCATTCCCAACCTTTACAATGGGTTGGAACTTAAGCCTGGAGTATAAAAACTTTGATTTCAACGCATTTACTTATGCTTCTGTTGGTAATGATATTTACAAAGCTTACGAAAGAAATGCCAACTATTCCAACAAGGAAAGATCGGTATTGGGAAGATGGACAGGAGCAGGTTCTACTAATAGTGCAAAAAATCCACGGTACACTTTCTCTGATGATAATAGCAATATCAGGGTTTCTGACAGGTATGTGGAAGATGGTTCTTTTGTGAAAGTAAAAAATATCCAGTTAGGATATACATTCCCTGCAAATTCTATTAAAAAAGTATTTAGCAAACTGCGTATTTATGCACAGGTTAAAAATGCTTTCCTGTTTACTAAATACACTGGTTTTGATCCTGAAATTGCAGGTGGAATTTTGGATACCGGTATTGATCGCGGAGCTTATCCACAACCAAGAACTTATTCAGTTGGTGTCGATATCAAATTATAATCTCAATCAAAAAATACAATCATGAAGAATATACATATAAAAATATTGAGCCTGGCTTTTTTTGCAGCCATGCTAACTTCCTGCAAAAAATGGGTAGATTATAATCCCCATGAAGATTTTGTAATCACCGAGCTGGATTACTTAAAATCTGAAACAGATTACCGCACAATGGCTACCAGTGTGTACACACCCATACAGTGGTTAAACCAGGCTGTGCCGGTAGGCGATATCGCATCTGACAATTCAGTAGCAGGTGGCGAAAATGCATCAGACGTATTGTCTTTACAACAAATAGATGATTACACACTTACACCTGTAAATTCCACGTTGACAGAATTATGGATTGCAGCCTATGAAGGTATTAACAGGGCCAATTACATGCACCAATACAAAGCTGCCAACCTCGAAGGGACTGTCGTAGAGTTTGCTGGTAAAGATGCCTTGTATGGTGAAGTGTATTTTTTAAGAGCTTATTATTATTTTACCCTGGCTAAGTTTTTTGGAGATGTACCCTTATTTACAGACAAGCGTCTCGGTTTAACCGATTCCAAAACCTTGACAAGGTCACCCAAGGCAGATGTGTACAAACAAATTGAATTGGATTTAAATACTGCCATTGCAGTATTACCAGCCGTTCAGGTACAAAAAGGTAGGGTTACCAAATATGCTGCACAGGCTCTATTGGGAAAGGTTTTATTATATCAGAATAAATTTGATGCAGCCGCTGCTATGTTGGAAAACGTAATTTCAGCCAATGCATTTTCTTTGGTAGCCAATTATGGTTCGATATTTTTAGCTGCCGGCGAAAATGGTCCGGAATCAGTTTTTGAAATACAATATTCTAATACGTCACCTTATTACAACTGGGGTGGAGTTACAAGAGGACAGGGCAATCTTTCAGTTCAGCAGTGCGGTATCCGTGGCTTAAACGGTTCATCTGCTATGCCTTATGGTGCAGGCTGGAGTACCAACCTTCCAACACAAAATTTAGCAGCTGTTTATACTGCTGGTGATAAAAGAAAAGATGTAACGGTATTGGATATTGAAGCTTATAAAACCGCAAACCCTTCTTTCAATATTACTTATCAGATAGCACCATTTAAAAACACTGGTTTATATAATCAGAAATATCTGCCACGCAAGGAAGAAACTTCAGGCCAGGTTGAATTGAATTACCTCAATAATTACAGAACCATACGCTACTCAGATGTATTGTTGATGGCGGCCGAAGCCAATAGCCGTGCAACTGCCGCAAACAGCACCAAGGCGCAGGGTTATTTGAACCAGGTTCGCAGACGTGCATTTGGAGACCAGCTACACGATATTACCGCTACCGGAACTGCACTTACGCAGGCAATATCGGATGAGAGAAGATTGGAACTGGCTATGGAAGGTGAACGCTTTTTTGATTTAGTGAGAACAGGACAGGCAGCTTCAAAAATTACAGGCTTTGTAGTTGGTAAGAATGAAGTGTTCCCTATTCCACAGAACGAGGTACTCATTTCCGGGCTAACTCAAAATGCCGGCTATTAAAATTAGTTCACCTTCCTGAATAACAGGTTGGGGTAATTTGAAAAAAATTTAAAAAAATAAATTATGAAAGCATTAAAATATTTTTTAGGTATGGCTTTTTTACTTGCTGTAGTGGCAGGTTGTAAAAAAGATACCTATACTGATGTTGCGTTTTTAGAAACCGCAACCGCACCGGATAAACTGGCCGCTTTATTTGAAATTACGCAGGATAATACCGGGCTTGTTACCATTACGCCAAATGGGGAAGGAGGAACATCCTACGATATTTTTTTCGGTGATGGAACCGCTGCACCTGTAAGTGTGAAAGCTGGTGGAAACACACAGCATAAATATGCAGAAGGTGTGTACACCGTTAAGATGGTGGCGCATAACATTACTGGTAAAACCACCGAAACAACAAAGCAGTTGACGGTTTCATTTAGAGCGCCGGAAAATTTGGATGCTAAAGTAGATATAGATGCGGCCAATACCTTTAAAGTAAATGTTTCTGCAACGGCCCTGTACGAAACTGTGTTTAGAGTGTATTTTGGTGATGTTCCCAATGAACAACCTCAATCCTTCAATGAGGGTACTACCGTAACACATACCTATACTGCTACCGGTACTTACAATGTTAGAGTGGTGGCTTTAAGTGGTGGTGTTGCTACAACAGAAATAATTAAACCGGTTACCATTGTTGACCCGGTGGTTTTACCCATAACTTTTGAATCAGCCACGGTGGTTTACAACTGGGGAGGTTTTGGCGGTGCCAATGCAGGTAAAATTGCAAATCCTGATAAGTCAGGTATCAATACAAGTAATTTTATAGGTAGAATGGTGAAAGGCGCACCCGAAGTTTGGGCAGGAGCTGCTATTACCCTTGCTAATCCAATTAATTTTTCTGCAAATAAAATTTGGAGAATGAAAGTATGGTCTCCAAGAGTAGGTGCTAAAGTTCTTTTTAAAGTTGAAAACCTTACTGATGGGGCTATCTTCTTCGAGAAAGAAGTTGCATCTACAATTGCCAACGGTTGGGAAGATCTTGCAATTGATTTTTCAGCTATAAATACAGCGAACTCGTATCAAAAAGTTGTGTTGATTTTTGATCTTGGAACCGCTGGTAATGGAACAGCCAATTATACCTGGTATTTTGATGACATCCGCCAGGTAGCATCTTTGCCAACAACCAACTGGACACTTCCTGCAAACATGGACGATCCGAATGGGTATTATGGTGTGATTGATTTTGAAGGTGCGGTAACTGTAGATGCAGCCGATCCAACCAATGCTTCCAATAAAGTAAAGCGTTCTACTAAGCCAACGGGTGCACAACCCTGGGCTGGTACTACTATGGGTTCTGGTTTTGCTACTAAATTACCCTTTACAGCTACCAATACCAGCATGACGGTAAAAGTGTACTCTCCTGCAGCTGGTCTTAAAGTTCGTCTTAAAGTTGAGAACAGGGCAAATAATACAATCACTTGCGAAACCGATGCAACCACAACAGTGGCCAATGCATGGGAAACGCTCACCTTTAATTTTGCCACTCCAGCCGCCGGAACCGCAGCCCTGAATCTTGCCAATACTTACGACATGGGTTCTATTTTCTTCGACTTTTTAGCAGCGGCTTCGGGTAAAGTATTCTTTTGGGATGATGTAGCATTTGTTACAACGGCACCACCACCACCTACTGGTGGGGTTGCATTGCCACTCGATTTTCAGTCTACTACTTTAACGTATGCATTTACCGATTTTAATGGTGGTGGTGCAACAGTGGTTAACAACCCTTCTGCAACCGGAATTAATACCAGTACCAAAGTGGGTAAGATGGTAAAGAGTGCCGGTGAAGTGTATGGTGGCAGTTGGATTGCAATGGCAAGTCCGATTAGTTTTGCAACTACCAAGACATTCAAAATGAAAGTGTGGTCTCCAAAAGTGGGCACCAAGGTTTTGTTGAAAGTAGAAAACATGACCAATGGTGCTATTGCTTTTGAAAAGGAAGTGACTACCGCAACAGCCAATGCATGGGAACTGCTAACTTTTGATTTTAGTGCAATTGATGCAACCAAATCATATCAAAAAGTAGTGCTCATTTTTGACCTCGGAACAATGGGAGATGGCGGTCCTAATTTCACTTATTACTTTGACGACATCACACTTAATTAATTTCAAAAAATATTTATCATGACAAAGAATATAAAATCATTTGCCTTTATTTTAATGGCAGTGTTGTTGGGATTTAGTAGTTGTAAAAAGGAGACGTATTCCTTTGGCGATATAAAAACACCTACTAACCTGGCGTTGACCACCGTAATAGTGGGAGCCAACACGGCCAACCCAACCGGCAACGGAACGGGAACTGTCACCATCACGGCCTCCTCAACAGATGCCATCACTTATAAAATAGATTTTGGAGATGGCAATAGTAAGGTAGTTTCATCCGGAACGGTTACTTACAAGTACCTCAATCCCGGTACATTTGATTATACAGTTACCGTAAATGCCATTGGTACAGGAGGTGCAACATCCTCCATTAGTAAAAAGATAAGCGTATTTGTATTATTTGAAATACCACCCGCAATGTTAGCTTCACTAACCAATGGCTCATCCAAAGTTTGGATAAGCGCTAAAGATGTGCCGGGTCATTTTGGAGTGGGTGCTGCCGATATGTTTTTTCCAAATTATTATTCAGCAGCTCCAAACGAAAGAGCTCCCTGCGCTTATGATGATGAAATTACTTTTTCGAGAGATGCCAATAAAAATGTGTCTCTTTCCATTGACAACAAAGGCGAATCATTCTCAATTGGTGCCGCTACCGGCGTTTATGGATTTGGTGGTGGCGATGGTTGCTATGCTGTAAACACAGGCGGCGTAAGAAAGCTAGGTTTTTCGGATGCCTCTTCGGCTTCCACACCTTCCATATCAACCAGAATTCAATTTGCTGTACCGGGTAATGGGATCATTAATTTTGGAACTGGCGGTAAGGTGTACGAAATATTGTCAATTACCAATACGCAATTACATTTACGCAACATTGGATCCGACGGGAATTCATGGTATCAAATTTTAAAGGCTAAATAGAAAACGTATGAACAGATTGCCGGTTTTATTATTAGCATTGATTACATTATTTGCCGCCTGCGGCAAAGAAAGTACGCCTGGTAATTCCAATACACCGCCAACTAATCTTGTTGTGAGTGCAGTAGTAAGTACAGATAACAGTGGCAATGTAGCTTTTACTGCAACGGCAACCAACGCTGTAAGTTATGATTATGATTATGGTAACGGTGTTTTTAAAACCGTGCCTAATGGAATAGTTACCTATAAGTACCCGTCGTCGGGTACTTATACGGTAAACGTTGTAGCCAAAAGTAGCAGCGGACAAACTATTTCGAAATCTACACAAGTTACCGTAACGGTAGCAGTGTCGTTGGTATGGTCGGATGAATTTACTACCAATGGAGCACCCGATGCTGCAAAATGGGGCTATGATTTAGGTGCCGGTGGGTGGGGCAACAACGAGTTGCAATTCTATACAAGCAGCAAAGAAAATGCAGTAGTGGAAGGAGGTATGCTTAAGATAAAATTGATTAAAGAAAATTATAGTGGAAGCGCCTATTCATCTGCAAGATTATTGTCGAAAGGTAAATATGCGTTTACTTATGGCAAAGTAGAGGCAAGAGCCAAATTGCCTTCAGGAAGGGGAACCTGGCCTGCTATCTGGATGTTGGGAAGTAATATTAGTACTGTGCCATGGCCGGGTTGCGGCGAGATTGATATTATGGAACATATAGGGAACAACCAGGATAGAATTTATGGAACACTCCACTATCCGGGAAGGTTCGGTGGCAGTGCAGATGGATCTTCAAAAGTAATCCCGAATGTAAGTACTGAGTTTCATATTTATACATTGGAGTGGTCGGCTGCTTCTATAAAAATGTTTGCAGATGGCCAGTTAATCCACTCGGTTGTTAATAGCACCAGCATTCCTTTTAACCATGATTTCTTTCTGATCCTGAATTTGGCAATGGGTGGGAATTTTGGAGGAAATGTTGATCCTGCTTTGACCAATGCAACCCTGGAAATAGATTATATAAGGGTGTACCAGTAAGTGAAAGTGAATTCTTGATTTTGCCGGATAATGGATTATTATTCTTTAAACTAAAAGATATGAATTTGAAAGGCCCATTGTTTCCGGTCGTTAGTACAAATTTTAGAATTGAGTGAACAGCGTATAGCTGAAATATCCTTCAGCAATGGAGGGTATTTCCTAATTCATTATCGATTTTACCAGCCCGGTTTTACAAGTAAAATGTTTACGAAGTATTTTTGGGTACCCTCCTGGTAAAGGCCCGTGGCCTGCCGGTAGTCTGTAGATGTGCCTGTGGCGGAGTGATTCTTTTTGACCTTTTCTGTCCCAATGCAATTGAATAATACCCCTTGGGAGCAACCGGTTGCACAGTGTAAAAAAGCTTGATTTTATTCATTAGTAAACTTTCTAAACGATTGTATGCAAAAACCAAAAAAGTTCTCTTCTGCTCATTTTTCTGCTTGTAACGCCGGTAGGGTTTTTCAGGGGATTTGATGCTTCATTTGTTGGCTTCTTCAATTTTGCTGTAAGCTTTTTGCGAACCGCATGTTTTCTTGTATGCTGATAAAATTGGATAGTATGCATACATTCCTGCAGTATGGGATTTTTGCGATGGTATGGTTTGTTTTCAGTTTGAAATTATTTCCTGAAACAATACGAAAGTCAATGGAAAAACTTAAGGGAATTATCGTGAGATAGCATTTTTTAAATTTCTGTTTACTGTATTTATCATAAAGTAGCTTAGCAAAAAGGCAATGAAAAATACTTATCAAAAAATAAAATGGCAGCAAAGAGCGAATTGTTGATAGCATTGGCAGGAATTGATTTTTCATCTTTAAAACATGACGATTTAAAATCAATATACCACGAAGTACTGGACAGAGGATTGCATGGCATTTGCTTTAGTCCTTACCTGGAAGGACAGGAGCCTGGAGTACTCATTCCGGAAGAACAGATACGGCGACGATTAAAAATTATCCGGTCTAAAACAAATTGGATAAGGTCGTTTTCCTGTACCGATGGCAACGAAGTTATACCACGCATTGCACATGAATCAGGCTTGAAAACATTGGTAGGAGCCTGGTTGGATAAAGATCATCGTAAGAATGAACAGGAAATTGAAAACCTTATAAAAATTGGCAAAGCGGGTGATGCAGATATGTTGGCGGTAGGTAATGAAGTAATGTACCGAAAAGATTTAAGTGAAGATGAGTTATTGGAGTACATGCATTATGTGAAGGCCGCTTTACCGGATATACCAATGGGATATGTGGATGCTTACTATGAATTTGCTCAGCGTCCAAAAATAACAGAAGCATGCGATGTGATACTTGCCAACTGTTACCCTTTTTGGGAAGGTTGTAATATCGATTATTCGTTGTTGTATATCAAGGATATGTACTACCGGGCCATGATAGCCGGAAATGGAAAAAATGTAATCATCACCGAAACAGGATGGCCGGATAAAGGAACCTCATTTGGAAGTTCGGAGCCATCTTGTGAAAACGCCCTGAAATATTTTATCAATTGCAATAAATGGGCGGCTGAAGAAAATATTGAACTATTTTATTTCTCTTCATTTGATGAAACATGGAAAATTTCGAGTGAGGGTGACGTGGGGGCTTATTGGGGTATTTGGGATAAGGAGGGGCGGTTGAAATATATTTAAATTAGAACTATTTAAGGAGGAGCATTTAAAATGCGTTTCCTAAGTTGTAAGTCAATGTCGTTGATTTAAGAGTGGTTGGTGAGCACCAACCATGGCCCCGGGCCGTGGCGGGTGTCCTCACACGCCACTCAGTCAGCTTAAGTCAACGACATTAAATTGTAAGTCATTAACCGGAGTGGTTCGAATTGTTTTCGTTCTGCATCAATCAATGTGGTTATCGTAAATAATCAAAAGATTTTATTCATTTAATTATGAAAAATATGGAAAAGGAAATTCTTATCGGCGGCAGAAAAATGTTAACTTCTAACAGTTCCATCACCGGGTCATTCGAGGATATTGATGCCGAGTCATTTTATAAAATAGCCAACTATCACCAGATGGATCCGTTTTTTATGACCATCGTTAGCAATTCAGATCATTGGATGTTTATCTCCAGCAATGGTGCCGTAACTGCCGGTAGAAAAAATCCCGACAATGCTTTATTTCCTTATTACACAGTTGATAAAATTCAGGATTCGGCAGAAATTTCTGGCAGCAAAACCGCACTGCTGGTGCATCGAGAAAGCGGTAGCTTTTTGTGGGAACCTTTCTCCGATAAATACAATGGCATTTATACTATCCAACGAAATATTTACAAAAGTGTGTATGGAAATAAAGTATTGTTCGAAGAGATCAATCATGACCTTGGCGTTAGTTTTTCTTATCTGTGGATGAATAGTGAAAAGTATGGTTTTATCAAAAAGTCAACCATCACCAACAACCTTGATACTGCCTGTACCATTTCGTTGCTGGATGGTATTCAAAATATTTTACCTGCTGGTATCGACCGCTTGCTGCAGCTATCTTACAGCAACCTCGTGGATGCTTACAAAAAAAGTGAGTTGGAAACCGGGTACACCATTGGCCTGTTTATGCTAAGCTCTGTAATTGTAGACAAAGCAGAGCCAAGCGAGGCATTGAACACCACCGTCGTATGGTCTGAAGGTATTGATAGCCCTACTATTCTGTTATCATCCCGACAGTTAAATGATTTCAAAAAGGGAGTACCCCTGCAAACTGAGGTAGATGTTAGGGCCACGAGAGGGGCCTACTTTGTAAATGCTGAAATTAGTTTGTCTGCCAACAGTAAAAAAGAGTGGCATATCGTAGCAGAAGTAAATAAAAATGTAGGCTACATTGCCAGTTTAAAACATTTTATAAACGACACCAATAACATTGCAAAAGCATTGTTGGATGATGTAAATGATTGTACAAAAGGTCTGGTGAATATATTGGCCTCCGCCGACGGGCTTCAACTAACAGCCGATAAGCTAAGTGAAACAAGGCACATGTCGAATGTGTTGTTCAATGTAATGCGGGGCGGTATTTTTGATGATAGTTATACCATTGCAAAGCAGGATTTGCTCCAATTTATTGTAAGTGCAAATAAATCTGTTTATTCCAATACCAGCGCTTTCCTTGATGCATTGGATGCAACTATTAATTACCCGACATTATTAAAAGATGTAGCCAACCATGGCGATGCACAATTGATTCGATTGTGCTACGAATACCTGCCACTTT
>JBGSMI010000349.1:0-30443 GCA_041740215.1 Ferruginibacter sp. | reverse complement strand
CCTGAGTACCGACAAAGGTTTTTACAGTAAGGATAATAAAGAGCTTTCTTCCATGTATATTGACCAGGTAATACAACCCAAAAAAGGCAAAAAGAACCAGCAGGAAGCAGCAGCAGAAAAGGATCCAAAATTTAAAAAACTGAAGTTCCGGCACTCAGCGGTAGAATCAAATATTAATGAGCTGGAACATAACGGCCTAAACCGTTGCCCAGACAAAGGGCGCAACAATTTTGGCCGTTATGTGGGGCTGGGAATACTCGCCTACAACCTTCACAGGATAGGCAATGAACTGATGGCCCGGCAAAAAGAAAAGCCAAGAGCCTTACGCCGGCAAGCAGCCTAAAAAAATAACAGGATTAAATCATTGCTTTGATAAGTTGTCAGAAAAACTATGCGCAGTAAAGAAGGATTATGAAATAAAATCAGTTTATAAGGCAGAATAAAATGTAAAAACTGGTGATGAGAATAAATCTCTTGAGCAAACTAATATTTACATTATAAGTATATATAATATGTTTGCTTTTGGAGTGAGTTTTCTTTCAGAGACTAATTATTCTGATAATTGCATATACTGGAAATAATTATCTTAAAAGAGGTTTATATTGGAAAATATTTTCTATTTTAGCTTTTCACAACTGTTATAATGGAAAATATCTTACCACTACATCTTCAAGAAGTAGTCTTTTCGTCAAGTCACTCAAAATTGAGCAAGCAAATTTCCAAACTGGAAAAAGGGGGAAAGCTGAGAAAGATTGCTCCCCGAATATATACACCTAATTTTACCGATAGCCCTGAAACAATTGTAAGGCGAAATCTATTTGCAATTCTCGGAAAGCTGTACTCTGGTTGCTTGCTCAGCCATCGTTCTGCTTTGGAGTTTAAACCCACATCAGCAGGGCATATTTTTCTGACGAACACTTACACAAAAAAAATAGGTCTGCCAGGTATTACACTTCGGTTTATGGAAGGCCAGGGGCCAATAGAGGGCGATAACCCATTTTCTGGCGAACTATATGCATCGCAAATGGAAAGGGCGTTATTGGAGAACATGCAGGTTTCGAAACAATCCGGCCCGGAATCTAAAACTATCACGCTGCCAGAACTGGAACATCGACTGGAACAGGTGGTTAGAGTAAAAGGAGAAGCTGGATTAAATGAACTGAGGGATAAGGCAAGAGCAATAGCTGAAAGCCTGGGTATGCAAGCCGAGTTTGGCAAGTTGAACAAACTCATCAGTGCCTTGCTTAACACTAATCCTTCCAAAAAACTATCCTCACCTCTTGCCGTTGCAAGGGCATTTGGCCATCCTTACGATCCGGCACGGTTACCCCTGTTTGAAAAGCTGTTTGTTGAATTAAAGCAAAAGGAGTTTAAAGAACTGCCGGAAAAGAATACTAGCAATCAGTCATTCAGGAACTTTGCTTTTTTTGAAGCCTATTTTTCCAACTACATTGAGGGAACAGAGTTTGAACTGGAAGATGCCAAAAAAATAATTGAAACAGAAACCCCTATGCTCAACAGGGATGAAGATTCTCATGATGTATTGGGAACTTATAAATTAGTAAGCAACAGGGAGGAAATGGATATTACTCCCGAAAAGCCCGATGAATTGCTGACGATACTTTTGTACAGACATAAGGTTTTAATGAGCGCCAGAACTTCGAAAAAGCCGGGGCAGTTTAAAGACAAAAATAACCGGGCAGGTGAAACACATTTTGTTGACCACACACTTGTAAAAGGCACATTAATAAAGGGCTTTGATTATTATCAGGCACTTAGCGCCCCTTTTGCAAAAGCGGCTTATATGATGTTCCTGATAAGCGAAGTGCATCCTTTTCTTGATGGTAACGGAAGAACAGCAAGAGTAATGATGAATGCAGAACTCGTAAAACAGGGGCAATCAAAAATCATTATCCCAACTGTCTATAGGGATGATTATATGCTTGCTTTAAGACACTTAACAAGACAGCAAGATCCATCAGCTTATGTTAGGATGCTAGGCAGAGCACATGAGTTTAGCTCAAATTTTGCCGGGGAAGATATGGGAGTAATGGAAAAACACTTGGAAACATCCAATGCTTTTAAAGAACATGATAAAGCGAAATTGAAAATTATTCCGATATCTGAGGAAGCCAAATAAAAAGGTAATTATATTTTTCACCCTACAATTAATAGAAAAAAGTAGCAATCTTTTTTTTAATATAAAACCTATTTACATATACAGCTTACTAAAATTTAAACCGGCCTTTTAGCCTGATATATTCATCGGCCTCTTTCTCAATTTCAGCATGGATTGATATTTTTTGTGCTGTTTGCCAATCATCTAACTCACTACATTTAAAATACAGTTTCTTACCTTTTTTAAAGTGTGGGATAGTTCTTTCCGCAGTTTTTTTATACATCGCCGATTTGGGCAGGCTTACCTATTCCGCTGCCTTGTTTAGATTAATTACATTCGGTATTGAAGCAGTTAACACCACAGCCCCTTTGTCATTTTTCAGTAATGTTCTAAGCAAGTCCTCAATGGCATTTAGCCTGCTAAGAATCAACTCAAATGGATTTTCCATATCATCAAATTTTAGTGCCCTGTTTATATTTCCGTGTGCAGATTTTTTGATACCAGCTTCAGTATTTCATAGCATCATTGTTGTGAACTTTGTTCTGTTATTATTTTATTTCCAGCGGAAATGAAATAATAATCAATCCTTGCATCGTTCTGTTATCTATTTAGCTTATGGTAAGTAACTGCCTTCAGGCCACCTTCTTCATTTCACTTCGATTCGTAAACTACACTGCACTTCGTTCATTCAGTCGGTAGCCTTTCGGCAGCAATCATTACGCTTCGGTTGGCATACCAGCAGCAGCCCTAAGCCACCACTCTAGCCCAACTAGGGCATCTGCAAACCTGCACACCAGAATACAACTTCACGTTCATAATTTGACCGATAGGATTCGGGAAATCATCAACAACAAATATTACACTAAGTTACGGACAGCCAAAAAAAATCAAATAAACCAGGCTGAACGAATTGGCTCAACAGTACCTCACTCACGCTCTTTTTTTATTTTTTTTTACTACAGTTTGGTAACAAAATGTGGCTTGTTTTACATTTCGTCCTCATTTCTTTATGGGGGTCTAGGTTAGATTATTTAACGACAAGGCTATCTGCAAATTTTCGAATTTAACATGCCTGGCGATTTCTAAATCATTTTTGATTCGGATCACTCTTTCATTTACAATAATATCTGCTTGTTGCTCTTGAGATGATATTAATTCATACTAACCACAAAGGCAGCCTTGCAAATTGGAAGCAGATGGAGCAAGTACAATTGCGATTTTTTTGGGTGTATTTAAAACTGTCGCACCACTATACAGGGTTGCCAACCTTTTTTTTTAAGTGTTTTTTAAAAGAAAGGACCTGCACAAGGTTGGCAACCCTTCCGACAATTTTAAAATGCACCCATTTTTTACCTAAGTTGTATTATTTTATATCTTTAAGTGCCTTCCGGTATTGAGCAATCAAATCAGACTGCGGAATTCCTTTTTTAAATAGTTGCACCGTAATGTAATTGACCCGCTGCACTTTGAACCACGAATTGTTTTCATATTTCCGGATAGAAACAATAGTAGCTTTTGAAAAAATTTTATAGCGGCCAAATTGTCTCGCCCTGTTAACGAGATCATATTCTTCCATGATCAACAAGTGCTCGTTATATCCATTTACCTTATTAAAAAGTGCCCGGGTTATAAAAAGCGTTTGGTCGCCACCATAACACATAAACCAATCAAATCTTGTGAAATATGCGTTTAACTTTAACAGCCATGTGCTGCCTTCAAATTGAGTACAGTAGCGACCAAATTCATACCCGCTTTTCAATGCTTCTAAAATGTCTGAAAAGAATGATGCCGGGGGTATAGAATCCGCATGAACAAAATAGTAGATATCATAGATTGCGATAGCTGCCGCCTCGTTCATTTGTACCGATCTTCCTTTGCGGGACGAGGTTACGACTTTTGCATTGAAAGACTTTGCAATTACTACCGAATTGTCTGTACTGCCTCCATCACTAATTATAATCTCTGCGTTAAAACCTATGCAACATTTTTGCAGATAAGGAATGAGCTTTTTGAGATTGTCCTCCTCATTAAATATGGGGATGATAATACTGATCATATTTTTATGCTGCTTTCGGTTTTCTATTGTTTAATTTTTTTGAGCGCTTTAGCAACCACCACCACAATCGTAAAAAAAGGTACTTCCGGAAATAAATATATCTTTCCTGCTCAGGCTATTCAATGCACCTGCCGTTTTATCGCATACTGCTACTGGTTGATTGGGTAAAAAGATATGGCCTTTATTGTCATCAAAACTATCCTTACTTCCAAAATAAATAGCAGTTTTCCAGGTAAATACACATGGCCTATCACAAGGCATTGGATCCTTTATGGCACATACTTCTACACTTTCTATGTAAAGTAATTGAACCATGGCATAACTTTTTTTTCCAGTGTCCGGTAAGCTCTTTTTGTGCGGATTTCAACTGTACCAAAACCAACATCTGTGATCATCTTTATATAATCCCACAAAGGCAACGACCGAGTAAGACACAATGCTTTTAAACGTTCATCTTCCTTTAATGCTTCGGGCGTGGCTGTTTCGAAGATAGGGTCACTCATCACCAGTCTTCCCCTTGGTTTTAATGCCCTGTACATTTCCTGCAATGCTTTTTTTTATTCTTCCTGTTTAAAATATTGGATGGCCTGTTTTGTGCGGCACAGTCGATACTATTGTCATTAACCGAAGATTTAACGCACCACCGTTTTCAATTCAATAAATTCTTTCTTGAACCATGGATTTAATTTTTCCGTTGCTAATAAATTATTTGCACTTGCCTGTAACATTTCATCTGCTATGTCAATCCCAATCACACCTCCGTTTTGCTTGCTGAACCAGGCAAACTGTAATAATTCCATACCACCGCCAACATCTACATACATAATCTAAGGGTTATTCACCAAATTTCGTGCATTAATGATACTACCACAACCGCAGTTCATTTGCTTCATAATTAACGGTATGTCCAATCCGGGTACTGTTCAAACAGGGGTACAAGTAAAACATAGGCCCACATTCGGCTTTTCTGCGGCACCTTTATAAATATTTTTCGTGGTTTTTACATGCGTATGTTCCATACTTGCTGTTTAAAAATTGAAGTTGATATCATCTTCTTCATCCACATCATTCAATGCGGGCAAAAGATGCAATGAATATTGCTGATGGTTAATTAATTTCTCTGTTTGCGTAAAAACCTCCTTTGTACTCCAAATAATACTTTTGAAAATATTTTTCATGGGTGCCTGCATACCTATCAAATAATAACCACCGTCATTTGCGGGCCCAATCGTGGTGGCACATACATCCAACGATTTAAAAGCATCTACTATTATCCTTTCGCTTAATTCATAGCAATCGCTGCCAATGATGCACACTTTTTTATAACCCAATTTAAACACGATTTCAAACGCATCTTCCATGCGCTCTCCCAAATTATTGCCTTGTTGCTTTTTTTTGTGGTAGCCATTCCACAAATCATTTTCATTGCTAAAGTCTGCATAAAAAACAAATTTATCGGCAGTGATATTTTTTGTGATGCTTTTAGTATGCGCTAACAAAAACTCATAAACTGCCAATGCCTTTTCAATACCCATTGTTGCAGCCAACCTGGTTTTAACCTTTCCTAAAATAGGGTTCCGGACAAATATGATCAATGCTTCGTTCATACTAAGCTACGGCTCCTCCACAACTGCTTCCTGCCCCAGCCGTGCATCCGAAGCAGTGTTGTCCTACAATGATATCCCTATTTTGTAATTGATCGTTATTGTATGCTGCTATGTGTTTGCTACTACAGGCAACCTTCAATTCCAGCATCTGGTTAAAATCGCAGTCGTATAAAAAGCCATCCCATCCAACAGATATGGTATTCCGGCACATTACATTGGCAGCGGCTACAGGATTATAAGCTGCTATCAACTTTTCCATATACTTTTCGTAATTATTACTTTTCAATAAATAATCCAGGTAACGGCTGATGGGTAAATTGGTGATAGCAAACAAATGATTGAATTGAATACCAAAGTCTTTTAATAATGCAGCTTTAAAATCTTTTTCCAAAGCGGTTTGCGATGCGGGTAAAAATGCACCCGCAGGATTGTATACCAGGTTTAAAATTAAATCACTGCCTTCCATACCATACCCAACTGCATTTAACATTTGCAAGGCTTCTATACTGTCATTGAATACGCCATCGCCTCTTTGTTTATCCGTTCTGTCTTTAGTATAAAATGGCAGGGATGATACCACTTCAATTCTATGTTCCTTATAAAATTCCGGTAGGTCATGATACTTTTTATTAGCCCTGATGATGGTAAGGTTACAGCGTACAATAATATGGCGATCCAGTTTTTTAATTTCTTCAACAAACCATCTAAAATCACGATTCATTTCCGGTGCGCCACCGGTAAGGTCAACGGTTTGTAAACCGCTGTTATTCTTTAATACCGTTAAACAAGCTTCCATTGTTTGCACCGTCATTATTTCTTTTCTGTCTGGCCCTGCATCTACATGGCAATGCGCACAAACCTGGTTGCACATTTTACCTACGTTTATTTGAAATACAGAAATGGTTGTTGGCTTAAGCGGATACAAATTGGCTTGCTCCAGTTTTTGCTGAAAGGGTACAATAGGTGAAACATGTTCATGTAGGCTTCCATGCTCCAGAATATCCAATTGTTCCTGTGCGTTGGACAGAATATTGTGTTGTGCTTGTAATGATTTCATATTGCTCCTATTCCCAAAAGGAAAACTTATGTTGTTGGTTAAAAATTAATTTTCTACACACGATTCATGTGATCGCTTCGGTAAAAGCTGAAACAGAAAATAGCTGCACATGTTAGATGTTGTTACTGCCAAATGGTATTACACAAAATTGCGTACTGCAAAACAATTTACATGGCAATCTCTTTTACCTTATTCATCATTTGCACGCCATGCACAAGGGCAGCACCACCTTTAATGGCAGCGGCTACGTGTACCGCTTCCATTATTTGTCCTTCATTGTATCCTTTTTCGTAGGCATCGCTACTATAGGCATCAATGCAATAAGGGCATTGCACTGCATGCGCCACTGCCAATGCTATTAGAGATTTCTCTTTTGCCGTTAAATTGCCTTCACCAAAAACTTCACCATACCATGCAAAAAATTTATCTGCCATTGGTTTTTGAAACTCAGCTATGTTGCCAAATTTACCAAGGTCTTCGCTGTTGTAATAATGATTTGCCATACAATTTTTATTGTTTAAAATTATCAAGATAAAGAGACCAGTCGTATTTTTTGAATGTTATTTTTGGTTGCAAAGGTGCATCGATAATACCTTTCTGTTTTAATAAAGCTACTACATTTTTTTTGCCACCAAAGTCTCGTCGGAACCAACTTATTAAGGCGGGTAATAGCAAGATATTGGTTTCTTTATCGTACACAGCCTCGCCTGATAAATATGTAGTGGTAGCAATGTCTAGCTGTGCAGCTAAATTTTCAGGATTATAAAAAGCAATGGGTGGACAACTTTTGGCACCACAATTTAAAGCAAAATGTATGCGATAGTCGAGCTTGCTTACCCGCAGTTGTTTTTCTGTTTTGCCCGGGAATAGTTTATTTAAATAACCTAAGCTCCATTTGATTTTGCTTTTCCTCAATAAACCATGTTCTATTTTATCAAGACTAAACTTCTTTCCGGCTACTTCTATATTTTTGTTCTTAAAAAAACGATTCCTGCTTTCATACTGGTCAGGGTTTTTGTGCAATGAGTAATTAGTGTAAGCATTGTATAAATTTATCCAGAAAGCTTTTTTATCATCGTCATCTTTCAAACTATTTATCAGTTCGCTATATTTTAATTCTTTCAATTGATTGATATAATTGCTGGCATCTTCATTTGTTTTTGCAGCATACATGAAATCCTGGGACAGTTTTACCAACGCATTCTTGCTCGCAGTAAACAAGACCGCTTTTTGGTTAGGAGCATTGTCCTTCATTAACGGTGTAGTAGTATTTTTCTCCTTTACAATATTTTTACTCAATGCAATATATTTTTCCAGCATATCTTCTGTTAGGTCAGCGGCGTTTGTAATCGATAGTATTTTTAAATTTTTATCAAGCACAACTGTGTAGGGATAGGAGGGTGGTTGAAATGCATTGGTATATTCCTTATTGGCGTCAACGATTATTGGAAATGAAAAGGGTTGATGGTTGGCAATGAAGCGTTGAAGTTTATCATCTGTTTCTGTAGAAACTAATAAAATACTTAAGTCATTTTTAAATTTTGTTTGGTAGGCTTGCAATTCGGGTAATGCCTTTAAACAGGGCATACACCAGGTTCCAAAAAAATCAATGATCGTAATATTACTTTGCAGGTGGGAAAGCGAAGCGCTTGAATCCCGGTAATTCAATGTGCTGGTCTGTTGTATGTCTGCCACTACAGCTCCGGTTGCATAGCCATTTTGCCCAAAACAAAATATGGAATTCATCAGTAAAAATAAAAGAAGCAGTATCCGCATGTAATTTGTTGAATTATGTTGAAATCACTTTTAATTATTACGTAATTTTAAATGAAAAGGTTTTCTATTCACAATATTCCACCAATTATTGAAATTAGTGCAGCGTTTCTTTCAGGCAAAAAATGTAAACAACTAATTGTTGGAATTGTTGTCGGCACAGGTTCGGGCGCTTTTTTAAAAAGAAGGGATACATCAACTGCTCTTTTAAAGTGAAATGCCGGTCTTTCCCGAAGTTACAGCAGCGCTTCGGTGGGAGCGCTTATTTATGCGATGCTGGTTACTTGATCCTAATGAGTTTCACCTTTATTATCCTACATGACTTCCTACCGGTATATTGTACTTTATCGTCACTAAAAATGTAATCTCTAATGATACCGGGGGCATCACTCATCGTACCACGCTCCCTTGATGAAGCATCACAGACCTGTTTTTCAAACTTGCGCAATATCTATTAAGGGAACTGGTAATAATTATTGTAAAGTTGCCGATACGGTACATGAAAGCTCACAACCATTTTAAGCAATGTTATTGTAGTGGATAAACAGGGTAAACAGATTTTTATACGAAGGTCTTCCGAATAAGGGGAGACTTTTTTAATTAAATAATTTTAGATTTCCAATGCAATGGAAGTAATTTCACCAATGTAACTTTTGTGACCTTTAACAGTGCTGCTTTGTCGCAACTTTGCAGCTACATCAATACAAGTGTTATGGAAATTGCTGGCTATTTACTGGCTTCATTGGTAGGCATCTCACTGGGGTTAATTGGTGGTGGCGGTTCAGTCTTAACCGTTCCAATCCTGGTTTATTTGATGGGGATCAATCCTGTTTTGGCCACTTCCTATTCTTTATTTATTGTAGGTTTCACCTCCCTGGTGGGGGCGGTTAATAATTACATCAAAGGTTTTGTAAATATTCGAACTGCCTTGCTTTTTGGCGTTTCTTCTATTACAACTGTTTTTATAACACGAAAGATTTTAATGCCTAAAATCCCACCGGTGCTTTATGAATACCAGGGGTTTACTTTTACACAATCCATAGCTACTATGGTATTGTTTGCGGTACTAATGCTGCTTGCCTCCATCGCTATGATCCGCAATGATGATGAACCGAATCAACCGCTAGCCAAAAAAGAAGCTTTTAAAACGAATGACATTTTAAAGCTTTTATTAAATGGTATTTTAGTTGGTCTTGTAACCGGTTTGCTGGGTGCTGGCGGCGGTTTTTTGGTGATTCCTGCGTTGGTACTTATTTTAAAGATGCCCATGAAAGAGGCGGTGGGTACTTCGCTGTTAATCATTGCGCTTAACTCACTGATTGGTTTTACCGGCGATCTTGGTCATGTAGCAATCGACTGGAAGTTTCTATTATCTATCACCCTGATAGCAGTTGCCGGAATATTTTTGGGTGGTTTTTTAGCAAAGAAAATTGACGGCGAAAAATTGAAAAAGGCATTTGGCTGGTTTGTATTAGGGATGGGTATTTATATTTTAGTAAAAGAAATTTTGTTGTAATATTTCAACCGCTACTTAAAATAATGGTTCATTCCATATGGCTTTTTTCGTTATGCTGATAAATAAAAATCTTAGATTCAAGTAGGAAATGCAACTTTTAGGGTAAAATAAGGGAGTATTAATATTCTAAGGAAAGCGAGGTTTCGGCATCGGGCGCCAGCAAATAACATTTACGGGATGTATGCAATGCATTTGCCTGAAAAGTGCAGCAGGGTTGAGACTGACACTAAATACGATCTTTTAATTTTTTAATGATTTACGCTAAAGTATTTTCTTAATATCAATAGTAAAAAATATTATTCTATCTTTGTGCTTTGAAAAAAACTTCCGCAATATTATTTCTGGCCATTTACCTGTTGTCTACAATAGCAGCAAAACAGTTGGCAAAATTGCCCGTGGTTTTTCAGCATTTTAGCGAACATAAGCAGGAAGACAAAAATATTTCATTCCTTCGTTTTCTATCCATTCATTATCTGCACGGCAGTCCCAAAGACAAAGACTACGAGCGGGATATGCAATTGCCATTTAAAACTTCTCACGACTGTATCTCTTCTATAGCTTTTGCATTTATTTCAATAATGGTACCGTTTACCATTGCAAAACCAGTTGAAATCATTCAGCGGAAAAGCTATTTTGTACTCAACCAGTATATCCAATCTACCTACCTTGCCAGCATCTGGCAGCCTCCCAAATGCGCTTAGTACTTTTATCTTTATTAAAGCATAAAGGGTTTCCTGATATGCTATCGTGCTTTTGATTTATCCCGGAAGCCGCTTCTGGAATCATTACAAAAAAATAAATTATGCTGAATGCAATAATTGGGTTTGCCATAAAAAACAAACTCATCGTAGGGCTATTTATAATTGCGCTCATCGGTTATGGCAGTTACGAATTTACCAAACTACCCATTGATGCCGTGCCGGATATTACCAACAACCAGGTGCAGGTAATTACCATTGCGCCTTCCTTTGGTGCAACGGATATTGAACGCCTTGTTACTTTTCCAATTGAACAGGCCAATAACAATATCTCCGGACTGAAAGAGATCCGGAGTTTTTCAAGGTTTGGATTGTCGTTGGTGACCATCGTTTTTGATGATGCAACGGATGTGTACTGGGCAAGGCAACAGGTGGCCGAACGACTGCAAAAAGTACAATCACAAATTCCCCTGGGCATTGGGGTGCCTGAATTGGGCCCGGTAAGCACAGGCTTGGGTGAAATTTACCAATATGTGGTAAGACCGAAAGATGGTTTTGAAGGTAAATTCAACGAGACCGATTTACGCACCATCCAGGATTGGATTGTTCGCCGCCAATTACTCGGCGTAAAAGGCGTGGCAGAGGTGAGCAGTTTTGGGGGCAAACTAAAACAGTATTCTATTGAGGTAGATCCTAATAAATTGCTGTCCTACAATCTTACCATTACCGATGTGTTTACTGCTTTGGAGAATAATAACCAAAATACCGGTGGAGCGTATATTGAAAAAGGCCCCACCGTGTTGTTTATCAGAAGCGAAGGGTTGATAGGTAGTATGGACGATATTAAAAACATTGCCATAAAAAGCACCACCACCGGCACCCCGCTTTTTATAAGAGATGTTGCAGATGTAAAAATAGGAAGTGCTACCCGATATGGCGCTATGTGTTACAATGATAAGGGTGAAGTTGCAGGTGCCGTTGTAATGATGCTGAAAGGAGCCAACAGCAATGAAGTGATTAAAAATGTAAAGGAACGCATTGCACAGATACAAAAATCGTTACCCGAAGGTGTAGTGATTGAACCATTTTTAGATCGTACCAAAATGGTAGACAATGCGATCGGAACCGTTGAGAAAAACCTGATGGAAGGTGCGTTGATCGTAGTGTTTGTACTCGTTTTTTTTCTGGGTAATTTAAGAGCGGGTTTGTTGGTAGCGTCGGTTATTCCACTGGCCATGTTGTTTGCCATAATAATGATGAACTTGTTTGGTGTAAGTGGTAACCTGATGAGCCTTGGTGCATTGGATTTTGGGTTGATTGTGGATGGAGCTGTGATCATTGTGGAAGCTGTAATGCACCAGCTTACCCATAGCAAAAAGTTTACCGGCATTGCCAAATTATCCCAACCCCAAATGGATGAGGAAGTTAAATTTTCAGCCAGTAAAATGATGAACAGTGCCGTCTTTGGCCAAATCATCATACTGGTGGTTTACTTGCCCATCTTTACGTTACAAGGCATCGAAGGAAAAATGTTTAAGCCAATGGCACAAACGGTTGCCTTTGCGTTGTTAGGGGCATTTATTTTGTCGCTTACCTACATCCCCATGATGAGTGCATTGTTCCTTAGCAAAAAAGTAAAGCATACTGCTAACTGGTCGGATAGGTTAATGATACGGGTCGAAAAACTTTACCAGACTGTATTAAATTATGTGGTGGGTTTTCCTAAAACCGTTTTAATATCCGTTGTTGGATTGTTTATAGTTTCGGTAATGGTTTTGATGTCGCTGGGTGGGGAGTTTATCCCTGCTTTGGAAGAAGGTGACTTTGCAGTGGATACCAGGGTGTTAACGGGTAGCACTTTAAATACAACGATTATTAATACACAAAAGGCGGCGCATATTTTAAAAACGCAGTTTCCGGAGGTAGAAAAAGTAGTTACCAAAATTGGTAGCGGCGAAGTGCCAACCGATCCCATGCCAATGGAGGCCAGTGATATGATGGTGATTTTAAAGCCAAAAGCAGAATGGACTTCGGCCAAAACTTTCAACGAATTATCGGAGAAGATGGGTAAGGCATTGGAAGCGGTACCGGGTATTACTGCCGGGTTTCAGTTTCCGGTGCAAATGCGGTTCAACGAATTGATGACCGGTGCAAGACAGGATGTAGTTTGTAAAATTTTTGGAGAAGAGTTGGATACTCTGGCAGCCTATGCTACCAAACTGGGCGCCATTGTAAATACCGTGGAAGGTGCAAAAAATTTATATGTAGAACCAGTGTCGGGCATGCCTCAAATTATTATAGAATACAATCGAAATGCCATCGCACAATACCGGCTAAATATTGTGGACATCAACAAAGTGGTGAACACGGCATTTGCCGGGCAAAGCACTGGTTTGTTGTTTGAAGGTGAAAAGCGTTTTGATGTAGTAGTCCGGTTGAAAGGCGATTTAAAAAAGGATTTGAAAGATGTTCAGAACTTATTGATACCAACACCACAGGGCACACAAATTCCATTGAGTCAGTTGGCAGATGTGCAGATAAAAGATGGACCCAACCAGATACAGCGGGAAGATGCCAAGCGAAGAATCGTTGTTGGCTTTAATGTTCGTGGCAGAGATGTGCAAACGATTGTAACAGAACTACAACAGAAAGTAGACAAGCAGCTAAAGTTTCCTGCCGGTTATTATGTGACGTATGGCGGCGCTTTTGAAAACCTGAATGCGGCCAAACAGCGGCTAATGGTTGCCGTTCCGGTGTCGTTGTTGTTGATTTTTTTACTACTTTATTTTGCGTTTACGTCTGTAAAACAAGGGCTGTTAATTTACTCTGCCATCCCTTTATCAGCCATTGGTGGTATATTGTTTTTAGCCCTGCGGGGAATGCCTTTTAGCATTAGTGCAGGCGTTGGTTTTATTGCCTTGTTTGGGGTGGCCGTTTTAAATGGTATTGTATTAATAGCGGAATTTAACCGGTTAAAAAAAGAAGGCATGACGGATGTAAAACGAATTGTACTAATGGGAACAAAAGTAAGACTGCGGCCCGTATTGATGACGGCCTATGTTGCATCACTAGGCTTTTTACCAATGGCGCTCAGTGATGGAGCCGGTGCGGAAGTGCAGCGGCCATTGGCAACGGTTGTTATTGGCGGTTTGTTGATTGCTACCTTCCTAACTTTGTTTGTGCTGCCCGTGTTATACATGACTTTTGAAACTGGCATTGTGAAGGGAAAGGCAAGAGGCAATAGGCAATAGGCAAAAGGCAATAGGCAAAGGGCAAAAGGCAAAAGGCAATAGGCAAAGGGCAATAGGCAAAAGGTAATAGCAATAAGCAATACCGATTTTTAAAGTTAAAAAAATACGAAAATGGCGGCATATAATTTCAAGGAGACAACTTTATATAAAAAGGCTTTTTCTCTGGCGATGGAAATCTTTGAGAAGAGCAAGTCGTTTCCAAAAGAAGAAAAATATTCATTAACTGACCAAATAACAAGATCATCAATAAGTGTATGTTCCAATCTTGCAGAAGCTTACCGGAAGCGACAGTACCCGGCGCATGTTGTTTTAAAAATTGCTGACTCCGATGCAGAGCGTTCCGAAACAGGGGTTTGGTTGGATTTTGCTTTCTCCTGCAACTACATACCTGCGATGGAGTACAAAGCTTTCATTGAAGAAAACGAAGAAGTCGGAAGATTTTTAAACCATATGTTAAAGAACCCGGAAAAATATTGAACATGAAATCACAGATACCCACGATAGCCCGTTTTATAATACTGCTTTGCATATTGTCAATTGCTAATTGTAAGTTGCTTGTAGCTCAAACGCCTATCACACTTAAAGCTGCCATTGATACCGCTTTAAAGAATAATTTGCTGGTAAAAAATGAGCAGTTAAAAGCACAGTACCAGCAATTACTCATCAACACTGCTGGTGCAATTCCTAAAACGATGGTGTTGGCAGATGCAGGGCAATTCAATAGCATTTACACTGATACAAAATTTGGTATCGCTCAAACTTTTTCTTTGCCTAAAGTATATGCCAGCCAAAAAAACCTGCTGCAGCAGGAATGGAAGAGCAGCTTACTAAATGTTACGGTGAAAGAAGCCCTGTTAAAAAGACAGGTGGCACAGTTGTTTTATTTGATTTTATATGTGGAGCAAAAAAAAGGGTTGCTTCAAAATGTGGATAGTCTTTACGCAGCATTTTATAAAAAGGCTGCATTAAGATTGGTAAAGGGCGAAAGCAATATTCTAGAGAAAGCAAGTGCTGAAACACAGTTGGGACAAATCAACATCCAGTTGAACCAATTGAAACAAGATATGGAAATATTGCAACTACAGTTTCAGTTATTGCTAAACACCACCACATATTTTGTTCCTGAAAATAACATGTATCAAAATGAATTACCTGATTATGGTGACACCGTTTCGCTTGAAAATAATGCAGCATTACAACTGATACAGCAACAACGAAACATAGCAGCGGCCACCATCCAACTGGAAAAGTCAAAGCTGTTGCCGGATTGGACCCTGGGGTACAACAATACCAGTATAAGGGGTACGGGTGCCGATAATAAAATTTACAGTTCAGGTAGTCGCTTTAGTTCAATACAGGTAGGCGTTGGTATCCCCATATTTTCAAAAGCCCAAAAGGTGAGAATTAACGGTGCCAAATTTTCACAACAGCTTGCAGAAAGTAATTATGCTGTTGGACTCCAATCGCTAAAAGCGGAGTATGAAGTAGCGGTTGCGCAATATCATAAGCAAATGGAAACCGTTCAGTATTATGAAAGTACCGCACTAAAAAATGCAGCACTTATTACCACAACTGCCAACCAGCAACTCGCCAATGGAAATATCAATTATTTGGAATGGGTGCAGGTGATTAACCAGGCTACAATCGTGAAAAATGATTATGTAGAAGCCGTTAAAAATCTAAATCAATCCATCATCGAACTCAATTATTTTACCAATCAATAACATTTCAGACATGAAGCATAGCCTATTTATAACAATTATCATCCTTCTGCTTACGGCCTGTGGGCAAAAAAAAGATGCAACAGAAGCAACGGCGCAGGTAGCCGATGAAACGAATGTATCCCTTTCGCCCGTGCAATTAAAAAATGCGGGTATCGAATCCGGTAAAATGGAGCAGCGGGAAATATCTTCTATTTTAAAGGTGAATGGTAAAATTGACGTGCCTCCACAAAATCTGGTCTCTATCAGTGTGCCACTTGGAGGCTATTTAAAAACAACCTCACTGTTGCCCGGTATGCATGTAAACAAGGGCCAGATTATTGCTGTAATGCAGGATCAGCAATACATACAGTTGCAGCAGGATTATTTAACCGCAAAGGCGAAAATTGGTTATCTCGAAAATGAATACAAACGTCAGAAAGAGTTGAACCAAAGCCAGGCCAGTAGTGATAAGGTATATCAACAGGCTGAATCAGATTTTAGAACACAGCAGGTTTTAATTACTTCGCTTGCTGCAAAGTTGCAATTGGTTGGGATCAATATCAATAAAACAAATGCGACCAGTATCTCAGGCAGCATCAATATTTTTTCACCCATCAATGGTTATGTTACCAAAGTAAATGTAAATATTGGTAAGTACGTTTCGCCAACCGATGTGTTGTTTGAGCTGATTAACCCGGTAGACATTCACCTGAATCTGAAAGTGTTTGAAAAGAATCTAAGCAAGTTATTTATCGGTCAAAAACTATTGGCCTATACCAATAATCAACCGGAAAAAAAGTATCCATGCGAAATTATTCTGGTAGGGAAAGATCTGTCGATGGAAGGCAATACGGAAGTGCATTGCCACTTTGAAGTGTACGATAAAACGTTGGTGCCGGGTACATATATGAACGCCGAAATTGAAGTAAAAAATAAAATGGCGCACACATTGCCATCCGAAGCCATTGTTCGTTTTGAAGGCAAACAGTTTATTTATAAAGTAAAATCCGGCAATCAGTTTGAAATGTTGGAAGTAACGCACGGCGAAAGTGAGCATGGCTTTACCGAAATTATTTTTCCCGCCAACAGCGATTTAGCTGGCGCAGATTTCGTAATCAAAGGCGCCTATTCATTATTAATGATGATGAAGAATAAGGCAGAGTAGCCGGTTGTAACTTAAATTGTAAAGAACTACAAGTGGTTGGTGGAGACGGCAACCGTGGCTCAAGCGTAAACGGTTGTAACGCCGGATGGATTTTAAATGATACCTTACCGATGGTTGTTTGGAAAACTCAGTTTTGGCATCTATCGGTATAGGTTTTCTTCAAGGTCAGACTCATGATTATGATTAAATTATTTGTTTTCGTTTTCTTAATTTTTCATTTCAATAATGCGGCCATTTGTCAAAAAAGCAATAAGAATGATGATTGTTTGATTTTCGCTGCATTTGTATCAGACAGTTGTCTAAAATTACGGGAGCCTCTAATGCTGCACTTGATAGTAGAAAATAAATCTAATAAAAATTTTCTATTAAGATCAAAGAATGTTTTTTTTGACTGTGACATTATTAATAACACAGGTGAGACACTAGTACCAAACTATACTATAGGTCATGCCCGGGATTGGGCCGAAAAAAATTATTATTTGTTACAACCAAACTCAATCGATACAATAACTTTTTTTATTCAAAAAAGCCTGTATTACAACTTGAATAAAGGAGAAAATTATGATGTCAGCTTAGCGTATAAAAACGATCAAAAAAGGTATCGCGGCCCAGAAAGTGAATTTAGACGAAAGACACTTTTCACAGGAAAAGTAATTTTAAATACCATTAGGATTGTGACATGCAGTCAGTAAATGATAATTTTGTTTAAAGGCCAAAGTGGATTTAATTCTAACCATGAAAAAATTTTAGTTCTGACGTTTTTATTGATTAGTGTGATCCAAAGAGGATTATCACAAAGCCAAAAGACAGAAACGATCGAATCTATAGTTATCAATAGTTTTAAAAAAATTAATGGCAGGCTTGGACCATCAGTCATTTATTTGGATACATTGATTGAAAACGGGGCTTTCTTAATTCTGAATAACGGTTTAGTCAAAAATAAAAATCAAATCAGTCTATTTTTCATACAGTATAGGAATAAGTGTAAAGGATTGAAATATTATCCAAAAGATGAAGGAAATAAGAAATGGAAGATTCTTAATGATGCAGGGTATTTGTATGTCGGGTAAAAAAGCAATAGTCATTCTCAATTAGGTTTCTATTTTTTGCGCATTCAAAAAATTGTATTTCCATACTAACTATTTATGAAACAATTTGTATTTATGACTTTAATCCTGCATTCTAATTCTATCCATTACTAATAATTCTTGTGTATCCAACCTTAATCTCGAAAATGATAAGTATCAGATTTATTCTTTAATTATAAATCACTGCAGTGGGTTAGATAAAAAAAGCTGGTATGAAGACGAAAAAATCCCTTACCGATATTTAGCTTGAGCGTTGATTGTTCGATTTATCAGTTTGTAATAAATAATTGCTTGCTTTTTACGTTGAATTCAGGAGAAGTAAAATAATAAATATGAAAAGAGGATCTAACCATACATTTACGGGATTAACAGTTTTTTTGTTACTTATTTCCAACGTTGGCGTTGGCCAGTCCAATGCCGATTCAACCGATCTGATAAAAAAAAGCAAAGTGCATTTTCTTAAGCATTTTGCAATACCGGTTACATTCATTGGTCTGGGTATTTATGGCACCATCGATAATGCGATCATCAATCACGATGAAATAAAAGAGGAACGAAACGAATACTTTTCCTCATTCTCACACCATGCTGATAATTACCTGCAATATGCTCCCATTGCGCTTGTGTATGCGCTTGATGGATTCGGACTTAAAGGAAAACATAACTTGCAACAGCAGACGGTATTGATTGGAACTGCTGAATTAATTATGACAGGGATTGTGTTGCCCGTTAAAAAGTACAGCCATATTTTGCGCCCTGACAGCTCAGCATATAATTCATTTCCATCTGGACATACTGCCCAGGCATTTCTGGCATCTACATTTTTTCACAAAGAATTTGGTGCAAGACATCCCTGGGTAAGTGCAGGAATGTTTACATTGGCAACCGGTATCGGGGCATTCAGGGTTTTAAATAACCGGCATTGGGTATCCGATGTACTGGCCGGTGCAGGTGTTGGAATACTTTCTGCTGAATTATCTTATGCCTTACTTAGAAATAAAGTTCGTCATAGAAAGGGATTGCCGTCTGTTGTTTTACCGGGTTATGATAAGGGACGTATTATTTGCACAGCTATTTATAATTTATAAAAACGAGTTTACTTTCTATGATAGCCATGCACCTTCATAATAAATGGGGTAATTTATTGCATGCCATTTTCGTGGGGGCTGCGCTATTGTTTCCGGGTATTGATTTGGCACAATCCAACATACTGGTAAGCACCAACGGTAAAGTAAAATTTACGTCTGATGCACCGTTGGAAATAATAGAAGCCCATACCGAAAAACTGAAAGGAGCCATTGATCAATCAAAAAATACGTTTGCTTTTTCGGTAGAAATTAAATCTTTGAAAGGATTTAACAGTGAGTTACAAAAGGAACATTTTCATGAAAATTACCTTGAGACGGAAAAGTTTCCTACGGCTACATTTTCCGGCAAGTTCATTGAGCAAATTGACTATACAACCAACGGTACATATAGCATCCGTGCAAAGGGTATTTTGTCGATTCATGGCATGCAAAAAGAAAGGATTGTAAAAGGAACGGTCATCGTCAATAATGGCATCATTCGTATTGATGCTGCTTTTACGGTGCGTCTGGAAGACCATGATATTAAAGTTCCAAAAATCGTCTATTCAAAAATTGCTGAAGAAATGAAAGTCAATTTTAATATTCAGTTTAAACAATAAAGCCATGTTCAATCGCTTGCTGCTTTTTTTGGTTATTTCCTATTTTTTAGTTGGAGGTAATAGCACAGGCTTTTCGCAGGCACCGGTTTTTAAAAGCATCTTGTTTGATAAAGAAAAACGGGATGCAAAGATTTCAAAAATTTTTCAGGATAAAAAAGGCTACCTGTGGCTGGGAACCAATATCGGCATCTGCCGCTATGATGGCATTAGTTTTAATTACCTGGAAAGAGACAATAAACAGGTGACCGCCATTGCAGAAAATAGCAGGGGAGTAGTATGGATGGGCCATATCAACGGGATGATCGAATACATTGAGAATGATTCGCTCAAACAGTTTTTGCCAGAAGAAGGATTGCCACAAATAAAAATTACCGATCTGCTTTTTGACGATCAAAACCGTTTGTGGTTTAGCACCTACGGAGAAGGAATTTACTGCTACGAAAATAAGGTGCTGTACAATATCAATCACGATGATGGTTTGTCTGATGACAATGTGTACGGTCTGTTGCTCAACGATGGAAAGGTATGGGTTGCTACTGATATGGGTATTTCAATTTGTACTTTTAAAAAAGGAAAGAAAGGAATAGTGATCATCAATGAAAAAAACGGATTACCGGATAATATTGTGCGTAATATGAAGAATGATGAAGCAGGCAATACCTGGATTGCCCTACAGGACAAAGGTGTTTGTTATTTTGATAAAGCAATGGCTAAAATAATCGTTCCCGCCGAACTGGGCAACTGGGAATATGGACAGGTAAATGAAGTGCTGCCTATGAAACGGGAAGTATTTATTGGTACCGAAGAGCATGGCATCATAGAAATACATTTTGGCTTGCCTTTTATTAATAAAATGATCCCTGCAAAGAAGCAAAAAATAAATTCCATCCAACAATTACTGCTTGATAAAAATGAACAGGTTTGGATGGTGGCCGATAACCTGCTTAGTATGGCTAATTGCAACCGCTTTCAGGTAGTTGAAATACCAACTGAATGGCATGACGAAATTAAAGCCATTACAGCCGATAATAGAGGCGGCATTTGGTTTGCAAATGCCAAAGGTGTTTTTGTGAAGAAGGATAATAATACACCGGTAAAAAAAGTACAGTTGCCTTTTACAATTGACTATACTTCCATTATTTCTATATTTGCAGATGATGATTTGAATATCTGGATTGGCACTTACAACAACGGATTGTATCTGTATAATTTTAACACCAATCACATAAAACAATTTACCACGGCAAACGGATTGGGAGATAACAATATCTCTTCAATAACGGGCAAGGGGTCCGAGATTTGGTTGGGAACATTGGGCGGCGCAACTAAAATGGATTTATCGGATGGTGTACCGGTGTTTCAAAATTATTCAAAAGAGAATGGATTGAGCAATAATTACGTGTACAATGTTTTTATAGACAGTAAAGGAGACAAATGGTTTGCAACAGATGGTAATGGCATTAGCAAACTGGATGACAATGGCTTTACAAATTTTAATATTATTCCCGGGCTTGAAAAAAATGTTGTTTATACCATTACGGAAGACATTTATGCCAATATCTGGTTTACGGGAAGAAATTCCGGTTTGTTTGTTTTTAATGGAAAGGAATTTAAAAAGTATGGTATTAAAGATGGCCTACATGATAATGAAATTTTAAATATTGTTGGCGATAACAATGGCAACCTGCTACTCACACATCCTGATGGACTGGAGGTTTTCAATATTAAGAAAGAGTACTTTACTTTTTATGGTGCCGAGAGTGGTTTCGATAATATCAACCCTCAAATAAATGCTTATTGCACCACTTCAAAAAATGCAATCCTTATTGGCACTTCAGACAAAATCATTCAATACTATGCCGCTTCTGTCGGCTGCAACCAGGTGCCGCAACTGGTGATGAACAGCATCAGTATGTTTTTTAATCCGATTGATTTTAACACCAAAAAATTATTCAATTACGATGAAAATCATGTCACATTTAATTATGCCGGTTTGTGGTATGCCGATCCGCAGGCAGTTAATTATCAATACCAGTTGGTGGGATATGGCAAAGACTGGGTAAGTACAAAAGATCATATTATTACCTTTCCAAATTTGCCACCCGGTAAATACACGTTTAGAGTGATGGCAGCGGTGAACGACCAGTTTAAAAATGCTGTTTCCTTAACCTATTCATTTGTGATCAGCATGCCGTTTTGGAAAACGACCTGGTTCAGATTAATAGCGCTGCTATTGGCAGGTTTAATCGTTTATTATTTTGTAAGTACCCGTATCAGCCTCATCCGGTATCAGCAAGAAAAGGAGAAGCAATTATTGGTTTCGCAGATGGAAGTATTGAGGAACCAGCTCAACCCACATTTTCTTTTCAATAGTTTTAATACCCTGATGAACATCATTGATAAGGATAAACAAATGGCCATGGAATTTGCAGAAAAATTATCAGATTTTTACAGAGAAATTTTGTTGCTGCAAGACAGGGAAATGGTAACCGTTGCGGAAGAACTGAGCTTACTGCAAAATTATATTTACCTCCAGCAAAAGCGTTTTGGTAACAGCTTGCAACTTAAGCTGCATATTTTTGATGAACATAAAAATGCCGGCATACCGCCGCTTACTTTACAGTTGCTTGCAGAAAATGCACTTAAACACAACACGGTGGATGAGAATAATCCACTCACTATAAAAATAGAATCGGCACAATCATTTCTTATCGTGAGCAATAATATTACCCGGCAGGAAGCAGCGGTAAAATCAGCCGGAATAGGGCTGCAAAATATCCGGCGGCGGGTGGTATTGCTAACAGGGGAAGAAGTGAAAGTAGTAAAAACGGATTCCGAATTCAATGTTATTATTCCAATAAAAAAAATAGCTAAATGAAAATCCTGATTATTGAAGATGAAGAGAATGCCAGTGAGCGGTTAGAAAAGCTGATTAAAGAGGTTGTTCCTGAAAAAAGAGTTGTAGGCAAGTGTAAAAGCATCCAGCAAACGCTTCAATGGTTTCGGGAAAACGACTATCCAGATTTGATTTTATCCGATGTGCAATTATCGGATGGCCTTAGTTTTGAAATTTTTCAACAGTTGGAAAAAAAAGTGCCGATCATTTTTATCAGTGCTTATGATAATTATGCGATTGAAGCATTTAAAGCCGAAGGTTTGCATTACCTAATGAAACCGATAAAAAAAGAGGAATTGAAAAATGCGGTTCTGCGGTATGAACATAACAGCCAGAATAGAAATACAATCATTCCCGATCAACAAACAGAACTGAAGCGAACCCCGGTTGAAAAGCAATACCAGGAGCGGTTTATCATTCACGTAGGCTCGCAAATAAAACTGGTGAAGGCTACTGAAATTGCATATTGCTATACCGAGCACAAAGCTGTTTATATCATCACTTTCGCAAAGGATAAATACGTTATGGACATCCCGCTGGAAGGCTTTGAAAAAATTTTAAACCCCCGTTTATTCTTCCGCATCAGCAGGCAGTTTATTGTACAGTTAAAATCGATTGCCAAAATGATGCCTGCCAGCAAACAACGGATTGAACTGTTGCTGGATCCGCCCACCATCTACGAAACCATCACCAGTTTTGAACGTACCCCGCAATTTAAAAAATGGCTGTTGGGAGAAGTTGAATAAACTACCCGTTTGTTTGTAAATACACAATCATTTGCTAATATTTACCTGCCGTAGTTTTTGTTTAAAGTGATGGTTTAGACACTAATTTAGTTTCAAAATAATCGAAACTATGAAAATAAAAAAACTTTATCCTTTATGGTATTCTTTTTATGTTACTGGTGTTGCCATAAAACTGCTAACGATGACAGTAAAGAAGTAAAATTGAATTATTAAAACCTGTTATTTATCGATAATTTATGCGTGATCAAAAATCAGCTAAAGAGAGAAGTCGCAAGCCTTCTCTTTTTAATGTTGATATTGTACTAATATGCCCCAATCGTGCATATTTAAAAGGGCCAAACGCCTGTTCAGCCGCCATTTTCTACCGGTGGGCTTTATTGCAATCAACTTAACAATTTAGTAAATATTTTCACGTTCAAACAGTACCATTACCTCTAGGTATTAAAAAAAATCGTTTATGAAACGGATGAATGTTTTTCCATTGCTGGCCATTTTATTTTCAACTTCCTTCCTGATGATCAACTGCCGGCATGAGTTTGCTGCTGCGCCTGGTAATGGAACCGGCACAAGTACCACACCCTCACAATCGCAGGCTTGTAGTGCGGATACGGTTTATTTTGCTACAGAAATTTTGCCTATGATTAATTCGAACTGTGCTACCACAGGTTGTCATGATGCCCTTACAAGAAAGGAAGGTGTGGAGCTCACCAGCTATACTAAAATTATGGGATATGTAAAGCCATTCAATCCCGGAAATAGTAAGCTTTACAAAGAATGCATCAAGTCCGGTGGTGAAAGAATGCCACCACCGCCGATGCCTGCATTAACCCAGGCACAGCTTTCTAAAATGATTATTTGGATTAACCAGGGGGCACTCAACAATGCCTGCTCCGGTGGTTGCGATTCTACCAGCTTTACCTATGGAGCGGCAGTAGCTCCTTTGATGAATACTTTTTGTAAAGGTTGCCATAATCCTGCTTCGTTGGGTGGTGGCATTGATTTAAGTACTTATGCTGCGGTGAAAGCATCTGCAGCGGGTAAACTATTGGGCAGTATGAAGCACAACTCCGGTATTTCTGCAATGCCAAAAGGAAGTAATAAGTTATCCGATTGCCAGATTCGCCAGGTAGAAAAATGGATACAATCAGGCACGCCAAATAATTAATATAATTCAACTAAAAACTCTATTATGCGATCACTTAACAAATTTGTTGCAGTGCTTTTTTTAGCAGTGATGGCTGCCTCTTCTTCTGGTTGCTATTACGATAAAGAAGAATTATTGTACAGCGGAAAAGGAGCCATCAATTGTGCCACCATTAGTGCAAAATTCAGTACCGATGTAAACCCCTTGATTAAAAGTAAATGTGCTACATCCGGCTGCCACGATGCAGCCAGTGCATCAGGTGGATCGGTATTGGTAACCTATGCACAAATTGCTGCCCAAACGGCACGTATTAACCAGCGCTGTGTGATAGACAAAACAATGCCATCCAGCGGTCCTTTGTCAGCGGCAGAAATTGCAATTGTAAAATGCTGGATTGAATCAGGAGCACCTAACAACTAAAAAAAGCAGCATGAGAAAATGGAAAAAAATCTTGCTGGGAATATTGTTGGTGGCCATTACTGCCGCCGGATATGGCTTTTACCTATACAATAAAAAACCAGCAGATGTTAGAACGTTAACTCCGAATTACGAACTTACTGCAGCGGCATTATTGGCAGATTTTAATAAAGATGAAAACGCAGCCAATACAAAATACCTGGATAAAATAATAGCTGTAAGTGGCAAGGTAACAGAGATAAAACTTGAACCAGCCACCGGGCAGGCTACTGTGATTTTAGACAGCGGCGATCCGATGGCAGCCATTACCTGTAGTTTTTACAATGATGAAACCGCATCCGTAAAGAATTTAAAACAGGGCGATGCTGTAGTAATCAAAGGCAAGTGTACCGGAAAATTAATGGATGTTGTATTAAACAAATGTAGTATCGAAAAATAAAAACTAAAACCGAAGCAAATGAAAAAATCTATTCTGATAGTAACCGCATTATTTTTAATCAGCGCATCTTTTGCGCAAAAAAGATATTTCACCAAAACAGGCAATGTATCCTTTAGAGCCGGCACTGCCGTGGAAGATATTGATGGTATCAACAAATCTTCAACCTGTATTTTCGAAGTACCCACCGGCGATATCCAGTTTGCCATTCTGATAAAGGGATTTGAGTTTAAGAGCGCTCTTATGATGGAGCATTTTAATGAAAACTACATGGAGAGTGACAAATTTCCCAAGTCAACTTTCAAAGGAAAAATTTCCAATCCGGAAAAAATTAATTTCCAAAAAGATGGTATATATCCCGTAATAGTAAAAGGGACTTTAGAGATACATGGCGTAAAAAAAGAAGTGGAAACAACGGGTACATTTAAAGTGACTGGAGAAACTGTTTTGGCAACAGCCGATTTTAATATTCTGCTGGAAGATTATAAAATTGAGATACCAGGTTTGGTGAAAGATAAAATATCAAAAACTGCGAAAATTCATGTGAACTGTAGCAACAGCATTTTAAAATAATTCACTTTAATACCTACAATAATGCGCATACTATTTTTAATACTGTTCATCAGCAATTCCTGTTTACTTTTTGCACAGGACGATCTGTTGTCGTTGGTGGAATCCAAGGGCGACAAGAAAAAAAAGGAGTACATCTCCAATGCCTTTAAATCATCCCGTGTGGTAAACGGGCATTCTATGGAATTTATAGGAAAAGGCGTGATGGATGTCAGGATCTTACATCGCTTTGGATTGGCTAACTCGGGCTTTAATAACCTGTTTGGATTAGACCAGGCCAGCATGCGCTTTGGTTTTGATTATGGTCTTGGTAAAAGCCTGACCACAGGCATTGGCAGAAGCAATGTAGGTAAAGAATGGGATGCGTTTATCAAGTACCGTCCTATTTGGCAGGCAAAGGGCGGGCGCTGGGCATCGCCGGTTTCGGTGGTGCTGGTTTCGGGCATGACGTACACCACGATGCCATGGGCTGATCCCAACCGTAAAAATTTCACAACCAGCAGGATGGCCTTTTACAATGAAATCATCATTGGCAGAAAATTAAACGATAAGGTAAGCCTGCAACTGGCACCTACTTTTGTTCATCGCAATCTTGTTGCATTGGCTACAGATGCTAACAATGTATATGCATTGGGAATAGGCGGACGTATAAAAATATCCAAACGCACTGCGTTTGTTGTAGATTATCATTATGTGGCCAAAGGACTGGATAAAAAGATTTATAAAGATCCGTTATCCATTGGGTTTGATATAGAGACTGGCGGTCACGTATTTCAGTTGCATTTTTCAAACGCAACCGGTATGAACGAGAAGGCATTTATTACCAGCACTACCAATAGTTGGGGTAAGGCAGAAGTTCGTTTTGGTTTTAATTTGTCAAGGGTATTTACGGCTAAAAAGGAAAAATAAAGCAAGGCATCTTTTTTTAAGAAATAGCTTCAAAGGCGCAGGGCAAAAACCCGGCGCCTTTTTCTTTTTTTTGAATAATGCATCCATCGGTATGAACTGTTTGCAGATGTAATTTTTTGAAAATCTTTAAATTTTTCAATTCTTGCCACCATGCACCCAGGTAATGATTGGTATTCAGAAGGCCGTTGTCTTATCTATACCCATTTTCCTTGGTGAAATTTATTGCGCTGATTTGTGTATCCGTTACCGATTAGACCCTATTCCAGCCCAACTGGTAAACTCCGGAATCACGATGACCTACCGCGGAATGATTGTAGTATCCACTCTCTTTAGTCGAAAGCACGATATTATCGGATGAGAAAAATTCAAGGCAATATCAAAAAATAAAAAAGAGGGTTTAAAAAGCCTTGTGTAACTTTTTCAATAAACAACTATGCCGAAATAACTTTTGTTTACATTGGATATTGATATACACACAAGGTGTAGTTATTTCTTCCCAACAAAGCATCCATAATTCACGTAGAACTAAATGTGGAAATTACGGTAAAAAGGAGCATTTGTACTCAATGTTAAAATAGCAATTTTTGTTAAGTGGTTCTGCAATTCAATATCCCATTGATTTTTGAAATGAATTGTCTCCTACACTGTATTATTTGTTTTTTTTATTCCAACCAATAAGGCTTAAATTTATATTGTATTTGAAATAGTTAGTTTGGTAATTTTAAAATTGTCTTTTTTGATATAGTTCATTCATCATTGCGTATAAACTATGAAAAAGTTGTTCGTTTTAAAATGAATCAGGCTGTTTTTAACACCCAGAAAACATGATCAATACCCGAATACCCCATTTGATATTTGTACTCCAACATTGTGCAATTCTTTTTGTAAAAAATACAAGAGACTTCATCCCCAATTTGTGTAGGATCACCGGGACTTATTTAAAAGAAATTGGCAAAAAAATATGCCAACACAAGTATGTAATCAACAAGATTAAAGAAGAAACTTGTTTCACTTTTGACCTTTCATATTAATCCAAAACAGGTTAATCCTAACAATTCTTTATTTATTAAATATAAAAGACACAAAATGATCAAAGATTTAATAAAATATTTTTCAAAGAAGTTTTATGCTTCGATACAGTGCTTTACTATCATGGTAACATTATGCCTGATTTCAAATCAATCATGGGCCCAAAAAAGGCAGCTTACAGCTTCAGACAAAATAAATAAGGTTGCTGTGATTGATCATTCAAGATTAAGAAAGGAGTATAAAGAATTTGCTGTATCCAAGGAAAAACTGGCAAAAGAAAATAAGTCTGAAAAAGAAAAATTTGAAAAGGAATTGCCGTCAGGTAATCGACCCGAGATTACTAATAAGTATCAGATGAATCAAAAGAAGAGGAATCAGGACAGGATCACAATAACGCAGGAATACGAGCTTAAGATTAATGCTGCGATAGCTGCAATTGTTTCTGAAGGTGGGTTTACTGAAGTTAAATCCCATGTTAAAGATTCATCGGTGAACAGGAGAATTGATATCACAGACTTAGTCCTCAAAAAATTGAATTAAAAGACTACCACCCATGAAAAAGTTATTAACCCGTCCTACTAAACGTTTAGGTGTTATTGCGATAATGCTTTTATGTTTGCTCCTTGAAAATCTTTCTGTCAGTGCCCAATGTTATGAAGATTTTTACGTCTACCAGGTGTCACCCTATGGGCAGCTTTGTTCCCCACAATATGCAACCATTCGTGCTGAATATTATTATTCCGGATCATACGTTTCAGGGGAATTTCGCTGGTACTCAAGTGCTACCGACCCAAACCCTGTTCAAACAAATTATGTTTATTCTGATTTTGGGGAAGGTCTAACCGCAGATTACAATTTATATGCTGATAATGGTACTACTGCATGGGTAAGCTTTTATAACAACAATACTGGTTGTGAATCTTACAGAACACCTTATACTTTTTATATTAGCCCAACTCCATATTTATACCGGGAATATGCGACCAAATGCAGGTATGATCCAGCTATTGTACAACTGAGTTGTAATGAACCTGGCGGCACTTTTCAGTTATATAAATTAAATGAATATTATGACCCGTATTACGGGAATATCCAAGAATATCAATTGGTACAAAGCAACAGTACGGGCTATTTTGAAATTGATGATTTTGACCCTGCGACAGATGAGTATAAATATTATGCAAAAATTTACCACCCATATAGCTGCTCAACACCCTACTACAATCCAATATTGTTTGATATAACAAGCACAGCACCGCCAACCATTACCGGAAATTTATCAGTTATAGCTGGCTCTGGCACTACCTTGACAGCAGTCGGCGGTAATTCCAATTTCAAATGGTATAATTCCGGTGGAACTTTAGTGTATGAAGGTTCGCAATTCACCACACCAGCCAATCTTGCGCCTAATACGTATGTTTACCAGGTGAATGCGGTTAGTTGGGATGGTAGCTGTGTATCCGATCCTGCTTTAGTTACTGTAACGGTATCATTACCTAATATCACGTATACCCCTTTATTTACAAATAGTAACTTCACAAAAACCATTGATCTTTCAAAACCGGTTGGGACATTAGCGGGAGCTGCCGGTACAACTCCGTCGGGGGGAGTTACTTATTCGATCCCAATTTACACACCACCGGGAACAAATGGAATAGTACCGTCTGTTAGTATTGGTTATAACTCCCAGGCCGCATCAGGTGTTGCGGGATGGGGATGGAATATTTCCGGCCTGTCTGCTATCAGCCGTACCGGTAAGAATATATTTCATAATGGAATTGTAAAGCCGGTTAATTATACCAATGATGATGCTTTTTTATTAGATGGCATGCGCCTGAATGTAATCTCCGGCTCCAATGGGGCCAATGGTACTACCTATGCCGGTGAAGCGGAATCATTTGCAACAATTACTTCGTTTACCACAGGTTCTGCTAATAATCCAGGCTGGTTCAAAGTATTTGCAAAAGATGGCAGTGTTATGGAATTTGGTAACACCTTAGATTCACGTGTACTTACAGACAATGGCGCTAACGTAATGTTGTGGAGATTGAATAAGATCCTGGATGTAAATGGAAACTACATCGAATTTGTATATGATAACAATTTAAGGGATAGCCGTATTAAATCAATCAACTACACCGGCAATTTAAACGCAGGCTTAGGTTCATATAACTCCATCAATTTTGAATATAAATTACGTACCGATAAAAATAGGGGTTATGATGCAGGAGGCTCTTTGTCTTCCTCGCATTTACTGGATAAAATAGTGGTTAAAGCTGGTTCCTCAGTTACCAAAAGCTATCAGTTTAATTATGGGTTTGATAATATAAATTCATTTTTGAAGGAAGTAGTTGAAATGGCTGGTGATGGTGTAACTGCTTTCAATTCTACCATTTTTTTATATGGAGATCAGCCTCAAAATTTGTTGTCAACTTCAACAGTAGCACTTACCGGGCCGTATGATTTTTTTTCAGGAGATTATGATGCAGATGGAAAGACTGATTTGATGGCTGTCAAAAGTTATTATGATGTAAATGCGAAGGTAAGGTTACACCATGAATATTCACTAATAAATG
>JBGSMI010000330.1:0-3556 GCA_041740215.1 Ferruginibacter sp. | reverse complement strand
ATATAGATCAGTATTGGAAACAACTTAACCAGGAGGAAATGTTTATACAAAAATACCTTGCCACGGATAAGGCTGCACGAAGAGAATTGTTTAATAGAAGGTGAAGGTTGGGGCCTTAGCAAAAGTTTAAGCAGGTGAGATTTTTAACTTCTGGTAGTAAGAACTTCTCCGCAGGCGAAGGATTAAAAAAGGCTACAAACAGATGTAGGCTTTCCTGGAAAATCTGCCGGAAAAAGAAAATTTTTGGCTAAAAAAGTTTTTGCCGGTAAAGGGTGAGATTGACTAAATCAGTTCCTGTCGGCACAGGTCTCCCGACCTGTTGCCCGTACGTCATTAATGCCACCATACTCATTCACTCCAAAAATACAAGATCAAGCAATCCTTTGTCATTTTTCATATAATCAATCGCACTGCTGTACTTCGAATGCCAGGGCTCATTAACAAAGCCCGCTGCAATAGGATTCCAGTGAAGATAGTTAAGCTTTTGATTGAATAGGAAATCGATATATTATCAGATATTTTTTTGTCTGCCCACACCTTTATAAAGTCCAACAAACAGGTTAGCAAAATATATTAGTTGTGCTGACAACAAAAAAGCAAAGGCTGTTATTGAATTGCTTGTAAGATTACCGAATATTTTGAACCTGTTAAGTTCTTCATAATCATAATAGATTCGAGGGCCTCCTGTTCCGCTGTACGAATATGTTGATAGATACGGAAGCATCAGCATGAATAATGAACTTAAAACCGTCAAAATAACATGTATCCACGTGAGCTTTTTTGAAAAAAGAAATTGTCTTGTCGCTAAATATAAAGACCAGAAGAAAAATAAGATTAGTGTTAGAACCCAAACTAAAAAGGACAATGGAAATACAAAGTAGGTATCATGCAAATGAACATCGATTGGTGTATTAATGCTAAATAGTCCGCCAATAAATAAAAGGATGGCTGTCAATAAAAGTAAATGATATGGTCTCTGGTATAACCGCATAGAATCTCGTTTAAAATACCGCAGGTTATCTGCCCTGTGCCTGCATAACAAAAATTTAATTACAACAACCCACCCTATTGCCCATTGATGATCTCTAATGCTTTATTCATCAATTCGTCCTGCCGGTTTTTAATGCCTTTAATGGTTGGTTTAAGTTCAATGTCAGGAACAATACCAATTCTTTGTGTTTCTTTTCCCCCTGGATAATAAACGCCAATTCCACTAATCATTGTACTGATTCCTCCCGGCAAATTGAATTGCGACACATTGCCGTCTGCACCTGCTGTTGTGGAACCAATTACTGTTGCCCTTGGATTAACCCGATATGCCATTGCGTGGAACTCCGCAGAACTTTGTGAAATCTCATTGATCAAAATCACCACTTTGCCTTTATAATAGTTTTTATTTGCTCTTCCTGCATTTAATGATTTGGTGTATGTAAAAAGACCGGGGTGTTCAATGCTACCGTTAGTAAATTTAACAAAGGGAGTACTTTGGGGCATTAGGTAACTACTCAAATCATAAATCACAAAATCAGAAGGATAATTTCTAAGGTCTAAAATTACCCCTTTCGTACTCTCCATTTCTTTCCAGATCTGCGGGAGATATGCTTTTTTAAGAGAACCATTATTTATGTAGGCGATGTCTTTATTGATCATCCTGAAACAGGTGTCTTTAACCTTGTATTTGCTGTATATATTTATTTCCTTTGAAGAAAATGTTTTCAATGTTTTGCTGGTGGTTTTGCCATCCCTGATCATTTCGACTAAGATGACCGAGTCATTCGTTCTTAAAAGTCTGTTGGCAATATCTCTTAATTTGGTTGGATAATTGGAGGCAGGCGAATACTTCAATGCTTCTTTTACAATGTATGAAACAGGCTTATTATTGATGGCTGAAATTACATCGCCTATTTCCAAACCAGTTTCCTTTCCTGCTTTTTCATCATGGTAAGCTGTAACCACTGCTTTGTTTTCTATAAAGGTTAATTCAACAGCAGCGTAACGAAGCCCAAAATAATTTGTCAGCACCTGGTTACCACCCCACACATTTGCGTGTGTGTCGTTAATACGGCCGATGAGATCCAAAACAGTCAGCGTGTAATCCGTTTCATTTGTTGCATTGATCAGTTTGGGAATAAACTCCTCCAATACATTTTTCCAATCTTCTTCAAACAGATTTTTATAGGGGAAATAATATTGAATGATGTTCCAATACCGGAATAAAGTCAACAGGCGAAAGCCTGCATCGGGGTATTTCATGGATGCATAAGATTGTTCGTTTTTAAAATCAGGATTGCCCACACCTGGTTTCAATGCAATATAATAATGCGCCTTAGGCCTGTTGGCATTTTTTACTTTTAATAATAAAGCAGTGAGTCCATCTGAAAGTTTGGAATTTGTTATCCAATCCAAATCAGGTTGAAGTTTTACTTCAGCCGGTTTTACTGCATTTTCTTTGCCTTGTGTAAACTGACCAAAATTTCCTATCCAATTGATCAGGATGGTATCACGAGTATTCTTGTTTGCTGTATTTAAAATTGTAGGAAGAATTCTAAAAAGCTCGTAATCCCAGTTGTAATCTCCCCTAGCAATATTTGGGTGATAGTATTTTAAAAAGCCCCAGATTAAGCCAAGGGTTTTTAAATTTTCAGTCTGCTCTTTGTTAATTGAAACGGTTGTAATTCCTGAGCCTTTATCAAATTCTTTATCCTTTTCAGCAGGCAACATTTTTCTTTCAAATGGCTTTAGATCATGAATGTCTTTCCCATCAATGGTTACACTAAAATTATCCAGCCACATTTTACCCTTACCTACCAATAATCCGCCAACAACAATTTGCTTTGTTTTTTCAGGATTCATATCCAGGGTGATCTCATATTTTGTCCAATCCGTTGTGCCCTTCACCCCATTTTTATTCATATTATCAAAAGCAATGGAGGGGTCAATTCTCATCCAAAGACCAGCATATCCTTCTGTAACGTTCTCTGTTTTAATATATCCCGTAAGTGTAATTTTTTTGCCTGCATAGTTATTGGGTATTGTAAAAGCCCAGGCCTTGAAGTCTGAAGTTCCTGTTTTATATTCAATAGAGGCCGCATATTTTCCGCTTTGTTTGATAGTAGAATCGAGGGCAAGAATGTAACCGGAACCTCCGAAATTCTCCCAACCGGCAGGACTTCCCTTTTCAGCAATTTCAAAGTCGAGATTCAATTTTGAAGAGGGCGGTTTTGTCTGATGGCAATTGGCGATTACTGCAATGAACAGCATTATAAAGGTGAAGATTGATTTTCTCATTGTGCGTCTGACTTTTAAATAACACATAAATATACTTACTATTTTCAGCCACCTGAAAAATGGATAAAACAAATACTGATACCGTTGGTACCGCCTTGCTGCATTTCCGTTTGCGTCATTACTGCCAGATGTTTACATACTTAATGAAAGTTATCCTTTTATAGTGTGTTAGCTAACATACAGGTCGAATACCTCGCACTAAGTTTCGGCTACGGATGATTTTGCTTTTATTTTATGATGACCTGTTATAACAATCGTGTTTGAAATA
>JBGSMI010000249.1:0-4014 GCA_041740215.1 Ferruginibacter sp. | reverse complement strand
CTAAAAGGAATGATTGATTATTACGAAACAAAATCACAGCCAATTACCAGAGTAATGGTAATGCAGGCATACAAGAAAGTGAGGGCCAATAAAGGCAGCGCAGGCATAGATGAAATGACCCGATAGCTATCGGGTTGGGCTGATCTGGATAAAGATCTGGATGCTCAATTGTATAAGCTATGGAACCGGCTGTCATCCGGCACGTACTTTCCACTGCCTGTAAAGGAAGTTGAAATCAGGAAGGATGGCGACAACGGTGTACGAAAATTAGGTATTCCCACAAATTTAGATCGCATTGCAAGGTGTGTTGTTAAAACGCATTTGGAGCGAATTGTAGAGCCGCATTTTCATGAGAGTTCTTATGGTTATCGTCCAGGCAAAAGCTGCCACCAGGCAGTAGAAAAAGCATCACAAAATGTGATGACCAACGACTGGGTGATAGACCTTGACATCAGGAGATTCTTTGATAACATTGACCATGAACTATTGCTGAAAGCGGTAGCGCATTATTGCGATGATAAGTGGGTGTTGCTGTATGTAACCCGATGGCTGAAAGCAGGCAGTATTCAACAAGATGGCATGTATTTGGAAAGCGAAACAGGCACTCCGCAAGGCGGAGTAATCAGTCCGTTGCTGGCCAATATATTTCTTCATGTGGTGTTCGATCAATGAATGAAAATTCATCACTTCGAAAAACCATTTGAACGCTATGCTGATGACATTGTGGTGCATTGCAAAACAGAAAAGCAGGCGTTGTTTGTATTAAAAATGATACAGCAGCGAATGACAGACTGCAAGCTAACCCTGCATCCTGTAAAGACAAAGATTGTAAACCTGCGTGGCATCACTGAAAAGAAATATCCACGTAGCTTCGATTTTCCTGGTTTCACCATCCGACCACTCTGGAGCAAAACCAGTAAAGGTAACAAGCTGATGGTATCAAGCTTTATGAGTACAAAATCCAAGACAAGAGTACTGGCAAAGTTTAGCAGCTTTAACATCCACAAATGGCGCAAGCCACTTGAGGTGATTGCTCAACAACTAACACCAGTAATAAGGGGCGTCTTGAATTATTATGGCAAGTTTTGGACAGCGCACTTATACAAACTTTGGTATCAACTTAATCAGCGTTTACTCAAATGGGTACATCCGATAGCTATCGGATGGGAAAAAGGCCTTTACAAAACAGCGGCCATCAAATGGCTGAAACTGCAGTACAAGGAAATGCCCCGTTTATTCCCACACTGGCAATTGGTACATCAATAATGTAGTAATACATTTGCGATTTAAAACAGGAAGAGCAGCGTGACGGGAGATTGTCACGCACGGTTCTTAGAACGCAGAGGCGAAATACTTTGCGTGACTCGACTGGGCGTAATGCGCCGTGACACCCTCAAAATCGACAGTAAAAGAAACCGATCAGAATAGTGTAAATTTGCCGAACATTTATAATAACAATATGAAGGCAAAATATATTAACCTATTCACCGACTTTGGATTTAAGAAAATCTTTGGAGAGGAAGCCAGTAAACCTCTTTTGCTTGACTTCTTAAACGCTCTTTTGCCCCAACAGAATAAAATCATTGACCTTTCTTTTAAAAATACAGAGCAGTTAGGACAGACTGATGCAGATAGAAAAGCTATTTATGACATCTATTGAGAAAATGAGAATGGCGAAAAATTTATTGTAGAATTACAAAAAGCCAAACAAAACTACTTCAAGGAAAGAACTATTTACTATTCAACTTTTCCTATTCGGGAACAAGCTGAAAAGGGTGAGTGGAACTATAATTTGAAAGCCGTTTATTGTATTGGTATTTTAGACTTTACTTTTGACGACTACGAAAATGATCCGGAAAAGAGCGAAGTGGTTCATACTATTAAATTGAAGAACCAAAATGGAAAGACTTTTTATGATAAGCTGACTTACATCTACCTTGAAATGCCAAATTTCAACCAGGCAGAGGCTGAACTAAAAACACGTTTGGATAAATGGTTGTATTTCATCAAGCATTTGGAAGACTTTCAGACAATTCCTACAATCTTTAAAGACGAAGTGTTTACACAAGCGTTTGAAAAAGCAGAACTTGCAAAGTATAACCAAACAGAATTGGACAGCTACGAAAATAGTTTGAAACATTACCGTGATTTGAAAGGTGTCATTGACACCGCTTTTGATGAAGGCAAAATTGAAAGGACTGTTGAAATAGTTAGATCAGCAAAGTTGATGGGGTTGCCTATACAAGATATTTCCAAATTGACAGGACTTTCAGAAAGTGAAATACACAATCGGTAAGACAAAAAGCACTACGCCCAATCGAGTAAGCAAGGGGGATCGTCAGTCACGTGCTTTACTTGCAAAGGCGCTTACCTTAATTATCAGTAAGTGCAATTACTTTCGTGCTGGTTGCACTGGTATCCTTTCCGCAGATTGTACCTATTGCTTCCAAACTTCATAACTGCCAACCCCTTGGCTCCACCCCCATTACAGGGTCCTGATAGCTATCGGGTGCATAGCTACTATGGGTTGGTCTGACTTCCTGTTGCTACATCAATAATCGGCTTGATGGCAAGACCACCTTGCGGTTTCTTTCGGGCAACAACAGTATCTCACCAGTTGAACAGTAACGCTCCCGCAATGCTGCGGGACAGGCAACGTACAGCTCCTGCCGCCTTTACCCCGGAAGTCAAATGGCCAGCTCCGGTGTTGGGCCGCCAAATTCATCAGGAGTCCCCATGAACTTCTCCTTTTTGACTTCATTTTACAAATAACGAGGCTTCAACCAGCGGTTCATCCGTATTCAGCTTCTGTACTTGTACCTGCATTCACTACCCGTGAAGTGCTTTACTCAAACGTTCAGCACCAGTTCGTTACCGAACCAGCACCTTTGAGTGGTTTGCATCCCTTGTACCAGACAATTGGATGCGAGGGGCCAAAATCCCTCATCGTTACTGCTCCTCTGGCTGGTCACACCATGGGTATTGCTGCAAGGTGTGGCTAGACGTTGTAATCTTCGGCTGTTTGCATCGCTGTACTTTAGTTCGGGCAGACGAGTTTCAATTTGGCTTTTTGTTGTTAACTTCAGCTTTAAATTTTCAATTGGGCAGCGGTTCCGGGCTGGACGTTATAAAATACCCCACCTGCAGCAATACCTGTCCGTTGTAGGTAATGCTATGAGAATATTCGTTACTATATTAATTCTTCTGACAATTATAAGTTGTAATGCTCAAACCACAAAGCAGAGAAAGGACGATGTGTTTAACGTAAGTCATGGAGTTGCTTTAGACAAAATTGATAGTAGCCTTAAAAAAGATATTCGTTTTGTTCACTTTGACAGTTCCATTGGTGTAATTTTTCCAGCCGAGTACGGAAAGAAAAAATTTGGGAAAATAGTGGGTTGGGAAAAATACAAGTTTTTTACCCCTGACTCTACTCTTATTAAACAAATTGACACTGCTATAATTAATCAATATTGTATTGCAATGACACGTTTTGACAGTGCAGTATGGAGCAGGACACTTGACAATCTAAAAGAAGATAATGACAGAAAAAGTTTAAAGAGAGCAAAGGAACAAATGGCTGACAAGAAAAAAAGATTTGAAAAGTTCTGCCCTCAATGGCAGCACGAATTAATTTACCAAGACAGACAATATATTGGCTTCATAACAGAAACAGGAGATAGAATGATTTACATACAGTTTCTCGATTTTAGACAAGACCCTTATAACTTGAAACCTGTATTTGGAATTTCATGGATTGGCGGCTGGCATGGTTGGTTTGAGACAAATACAAACAGATTACATTTCCATGTTGATAGAAACCTTTTGACTATAAATGAAGACCTTTAATAGTAGACGTAAACGCACTACCTACAACATTAAGAACAATAGCCGAAAGTCCCCTAAAAAAAGCCCCGCATTAAAAAACTATTTGCGGGGGCTTTTGGTTATTGTTTGTTGACCGACACCGTTAGAACGCTATAGGAGGTAAAGTAGGCTCCACGGTAACCTTTG
>JBGSMI010000243.1:0-3221 GCA_041740215.1 Ferruginibacter sp. | reverse complement strand
AGGGCGATAAAACCCCGAGATTTAATCCGCATTTTATATCTAAAACTATTGCAGATATTCCATCGGGTGTTATCTCTATACGTTATGGATTACGGGGTTTAAATTTCTCAACTATCTCGGCCTGCGCATCATCCAGCAACGCCATATGCGATGCCTTCAATTATATACGCTGGGGTAAAGCAGATATCATTATCACCGGGGGGTCAGAAGCGGCCATCAACGAAACCTGTATTGGCGGATTCAATGCCGCACGGGCTTTGTCTACCGAAAATGAAAATCCCAAAACAGCTTGTAAACCTTTTGATATAAACAGGGATGGTTTTGTAATGGGAGAAGGAGCCGGCGCATTGGTCCTGGAAAGTTTAGAATCAGCAATTGCAAGAGGTGCTTTTATTATTGCAGAAATGGCAGGTGCCGGAATGGCTGCGGATGCCTATCATTTAACAAGTTCGCACCCGCAGGGTGAAGGTGCTTACCTGGGTATGCTGGATGCCTTGAATGATGCAGAAATTAATGCCGGTGAAATTGATTATGTAAACGCCCATGCTACTTCCACCTCCCTTGGCGATGAAAGCGAAATGAATGCGATCATACGGGTTTTTAAGGACCAAAAACAATTGCATATCAGCGGTACAAAATCAATGACGGGTCATTTGCTTGGGGCCGCAGGAGCTATAGAAGCAATCATAACCGCAAAGGCAATACAAAAAAATATGGTGCCGCCAACAATTAATACAAATGAAGTTGCCCCCGATTGGAAACAGCAATTCAATTTAACCTTGCACAAAGCACAGGCAAAAAATATACGCTACGCCATGAGTAATACTTTTGGTTTTGGGGGTCATATTGCTACCACCATTTTCAAAAAATACAAACCGGAAAAAACAAAACATAACTTAGGCTTTTTATGGAAAAAATAAGAATTATCGCATACGACGGATATGAACTAAGTGCCTTATACGCAAGTGCTTCGGGTTTATTTAAAGGCAATATTATACTCAGTTCTGCAACCGGAATAAAGAAGGAATTTTACATCAGCTTCTCAAACTATCTTGTTAAAAAGGGATACAATGTTTTGCTCTACGATTACCGTGGTATCGGAGGCTCTGCGCCGAAAAATCTAAAGGCAGCCGGACCCTTTATGCATGAATGGGGTACAAAGGATATGAATGCGGCGCTTGATTATATGGTGAATGAAAAAGGGCTAAAGGATATTATCTGGCTGGGCCATAGTGTGGGCGCACAATTGGTTGGGTTTTTAGATAACCGGCAACAGGTAAGTAAAATAATTGCCGTGAACGCTGCATTTGGATATTGGAAATACTTCCCTTTCCCTATGAAATGGGTGGTATGGTGTTTATGGTATTTTGTAGCGCCATTATCGGTTAAAGTATACGGTTATGGCGTAATGCAGAAATTTGGATGGGGTGAAAACCTTTCCCGTAATATGATGAAGCAATGGCGGCAATGGTGCCTCAGCAAAACCTATTTTACGGGATGTTTGCAACAACTTTTAAATACTGATAAATTTTACGGATTTAACACACCAATTACGGCGGTTTATATCAGCGATGATTTTATTGCGAATGACAAAACGGTGCCGATGATGATGCAATTTTTTCCTGATTCACCTCAGAAAATATTGAAGTTATTTGTAAAGGAATACACCACAGACGAAGTAGGCCATAGTGGGATATTTAGAAAAAAATTTGAAAAAAATTTGTGGCCAGTGCTTGCTGGTGTAATTGAAAGATGAACAAAAGAGTCAACCATAAAATTTAAAATAGGGCGGTAACCAGGCCAGGTAAAAAATTCAATTGCATCAACGACTTTTTGCTATCCTAATGTAGAATAGATTAAACGGATAAAAAACGAAAATTCATACAGCAGAACAACCAACTATTTACCCAATAGATTATTAAACGCAATGCAAAGACACAAAAAAATTCTATCGAGATTGAATGGGCGTAAAACTGATGTGGCTGAGCAAACAATTGACAGCAAAGCTCACGTAAACTTTTTGCGCACTAGTAATAAAAATAAATGCGGCTTCCTTTCAGTTGATAATCCGACTTACGATATCTATGCAGAAAAGTTTCAGGCAAAAACCACTTTAAGTAAGGTTCTTTATATTCTTGCATACCTGATTCCGGGTGCAGTAGCATACATCCTTGTTAATATCGAGCCGGTACACCGCTTTTTTTCGGGCTTACCCGGCCTTAATGGTTACAACTACCAGTATTATCTGTTTGTTATTTTCACAGTTGGCTGGCATATGGCGTTGCCCATATTCATGTTGCGAAAGCATGAGAAACTTAGTTGGCCTGAAATTTTTGAGTTTCTAAGCCTGAACCGCTTTTCATTTAAAGAAGTCTTGGTAATTGCACCTGTTGCTTTTGCAGTGAGTGTTTTAATCTCTTTGCCGTATATGATGTTTCTGTACGAACCATTCCAAAACTGGCTCAACTCTACAACCGGTCTTCAGATACCTTCACATAGTATTTTTGCCAGCTACGAGGCGTTTTACGGAGCTTCTGCATTTATAATGACGCTAATGCTGATTGGCAACTTTGTGGGTGAGGAAATTTACTTCCGTGGATACCTGATGAAAAAGACTGCTTTCTTTGGACGATTTAACTGGATTGTGAATTCCATACTTTTTTGTGCATATCATCTCTGGCAAATTCCCCAAACATGGCCACTTATTGTGCCGTGTTTATTTTTTGGGCTTACCATGCAACTCAGGAAGAATCTATACACCATGATTGCGTTTCACCTTCTGTTCAACCTGGCTGGAGTTCAGATATATCATGTACTATTGGGTCTGGCAACAGGCAAGTAACATTATGGAATATCCGCAATTTCGACAAATACTACAAGGCCACCTGCATTAACCGCAAACGCCTCCTAATAAAGCCAGTTTGCAAATAATTATTTACAGGAGCCTGGTAGGTTGGTTTCGCTGTTTCAGTGTGACACCTGAGCACATTGTAAACACGCATTGCAATTTAAGTATTGTTACTCCAGGTAAATTTAAACTGTTGAATCATTCGGAGATTGATATAATCACTATCCCGATTTATTGGAATAGCATGGCTATTAATCTTTCCGGCAACTAAAGCGGACTGCAATCACCACCTCAAAATGAATTCCTTTAAACCCTCTTCCTGGTTTATACATTTAATTCAATGTTGATAGACGTGCCGTTGCCCGGCGAAGTT
>JBGSMI010000219.1:0-45950 GCA_041740215.1 Ferruginibacter sp. | reverse complement strand
GAAAAGGCAATTTTCAATGATGGTTTGCTTTTCGTGAAAAAGGGTTTCTTGTATTCGCTGGCTTTCGGAGCGAAGTAGCGAGCCTGTCGAACTATTGGTCGGGTTGTAGTCGAATAGTTCGCCTTCTTCGTCTGTTACAATTAATTCATCATTTACAACTTCAACTTGATATTCTTTTAATCGCTTTCCTGTGCGGTCTTGCAATATTTTCAAGTCATTTTTTACAGCAATCATTTCATTAAGTGCTGAAACTAAAAAATGTCCTGAACCTACGGCAGGGTCGCAAATCTTAATACTGTTTACAATGTCGTTGGCTTCTTTTCGGTCTTCAATTTTGTCGTACAATTCTTCAACGGTTGAGCAGTTCCATTTTTTTGTTTCGTTGAATTTTTGAACTACCGATTTGCGAATGGTTTCACGACACATATACATGGTGATGAAACCCGGAGTAAAGAATGAACCGTCTTTGTAGCCGTTTATTTTCTCGAAGATTAAACCGAGAACAGAAGCGTTAATGAGCGATTTGTTATCTTCCTGAATTTCTTCTGAACCTTCGCTTGTAAAGTCGTAAGCGTTTAAGAAGTCAAATAAATAGGCTAAGGTTGTTAAATTTCCAGTGCGTTTTTTGCCTTGGTCGTTTTTGAGAACCGTGGATAAAATAACAGGAATTGTTTTATCATCTTTTAAATTGCTGATAAATAAAGTTACTTGCTCAATTTCTGTCGGTTCAAATAGCGAACTGTTTAAGTATGGCACTTTTTCAAATGCTTTTTTTACATCTTGGTTTCTTTCGTCATACTTACGAGCCAACACCTGAAAAAACAAGCTGTTTAGATCGTCATAGTTTTTTATTTTGTCTGAACTTAAAAACGAATACGATTTGTCACCTTTGTGATAGGTGATGAGTTGGGCTTCCAATAATTTGAGAAACAAAATTCTGTTAATCCAGGTAATGCTTAATTCAAGTCCAACATTGAATAAACGTTCTTGTTGAGTGCTTCCAAATTGGCTCGGTCGGTCTAAGCGGTTTATCTTGTCTAAGCTGTCAAGCTGAATGATTGCATCTTCAAGAATGCTTCCCGAATGTCGCTCGCCGTCTTTGTTTCTTTCAATTAGCTTTTTGCTTCCATCTTTGGTTTCTGTCAAACCAATGATGTGTAACAACTCGCTGTAAAATCTTTTGTCAAGGCTGTTGCTGTCGTTGGTGAATGGAAGTTTTAAAAGATGCTCTGGTGATAAAAGTTTAAATAATGCTATCAACGAATTATCGTCTCCTTTGTCTGCATTACGTAAAGGTTTTTGATAATCCTGAATATTGAAGTATGTAAAATCAATTTCTGCGGTTATGTCGGCAATAAATGGTTCGGCAATCTGTTTATAGAAAAAATCGGTTTTAGTATCTGCCAAACGTCCGCCTTCAAAGTCAATGAATTGGGTTACAAGATTTGCATTTTGAGCAAAAAGTCTGTCGAAAAGGGTAGCGTCAAAAATGAACCATTCGTTTATGTTGGTCGCCACCAAATGTTTTACTTCAAGATTTTTGTGAGTAATTCTCTCCCGTAAATAATACAAAACCAATTCCTGAAATGCTTTTACATTCAGTTTTTTGGTGGTTATCATTTCCGATTTGTTGGTCGGCTTTTTAGCTTCGAGAATTACGCCGACAGTTGAGTTTGCATTTTGTCCGTTGTGGATAACAAGGTCGTTTCTGCCTTTGGTATTTATAAAATGATTCGGCTTATAATAAGTGTCTTTGAGAAAGTCGGAAACTAAGTTTTTATGAAACTCTTCGCTTTCCGTGTCATTTGTCCTGTCTAGTAAGGTAATGAGATTGGTCTTGAAACTTTCAATTTCAGTCCTGTTGGGTTTTACTTTTAAAAAGGCTTTGTTGAGTGCCTTTCTTGGTGCTTGCTTTATTGGTGTCATCTATTACTTAAATTCAATTTCGATAATTGGCAATTTAAGCTTTTATAGTCTTGTTGAGTGGAAACTCTGTCCGCCGGTTGCGTTGTCATTGCGCTTGGTGTCGAGTAAAGATATATTGCTAAAGTGTCGTACCAATGATAATAGATATTCGTCAGCCGGCATGGGTGGGCTGTGCGTTGGCATTTTTAGCTCTTTGCAAGATTGGCTTTTGTGTTGGGGTTTTGTATGTCTTGCAATGTGCTAAAATAGCGTGGGGTCGGATGGCAAACTCATGTTAGTTTAAATTTAAGTACGATGTTATTTAGGATGACATACAACTATGCCTCTGACCGCCTTTTGTTAAGTCCAGTGTGGTATAAACTGTAGTGCCGACCGCTTAAACTGCCATTTTTACAAAGGGCATTTTTCATGATAATTTATTAATTCAATCGGCGTTTTTTCAAACTGATAACCGGCATATTTTACAATAATTTCATCCAATACCGCATCAATCTCTTCTACTGTTTTTAAAGTAACCAACTGGTAGCGGTAATCCTTAATACCTGGCAATCCTTTCAAGTAATTGGCATAATGACGGCGCATTTCAAATATGCCCACCATCGGCCCTTTCCATTCAAACGATTTATGCAGATGTTTTTTACAAACCTCCACCCGGTCTTCAATAGTGGGCGAAGGCAAAATTTCACCCGTTTCCATATAATGTTTGATTTCATCAAATATCCAGGGATAACCAATGGCCGCTCTTCCAATCATAATGCCATCTACTCCATACCGGTTTTTATATTCCACTGCTTTTTGCGGACTATCAATATCACCATTGCCAAAAATTGGGATGGTAATGCGGGGATTATTTTTAACCTTACCAATCAATGTCCAATCAGCTTCGCCTTTATACATTTGTGAACGGGTACGGCCATGAATGGCCAATGCTTTAATACCAACATCCTGCAGGCGCTCCGCTACCTCTTCAATATTACGGGTCATGTCGTCCCAACCAAGCCGGGTTTTAACCGTAACTGGTAACGTGGTAGATTTTACAACAGCGGCTGTTAAGCGAACCATCAGATCGATGTCTTTTAATACGCCAGCCCCGGCGCCTTTCATAGCTACCTTTTTCACCGGACAGCCAAAATTAATATCCAGCAGATCTGGATTGGTAACGTCTACAATTTTAGCTGCCAATGAAAGGCTTTCTTCATCTCCTCCAAAAATTTGTACACCCACGGGTTTTTCGTAATCGAAAATATCCAGTTTCTGGCGGCTTTTGATGGCATCTCTGATCAAGCCTTCACTACTGATAAATTCGGTGTACATCAGGTCGGCACCCTTGTCTTTGCAAACAGCCCTAAACGGCGGATCGCTTACATCCTCCATGGGAGCCAATAATAAAGGAAATTCAGGAAGTTGTATGTTACCGATTGAAGGCATAAATAGGTTGATGGTTTATTGTTTACGGTTGATGGTTGATGGTTTATGGTTGATAGTTTATGGTTGATAGTTTATGGTTGATAGTTGATGGTTGATAGTTGATGGTTGATAGTTTATGGTTGATAGTTTATGGTTGATAGTTTATGGTTGATAGTTTGTGGTTGATAGGTGATGGTTAATTGTTATTTGTTTTTTATTGATGGTTGAATTTTGTGAAACTTAAGGATTCACAGGAATCTCACTATGGAAATAACCCTGAAACAATGAAAATTGACAATGGTAGATGAACCATCAACCTTGAACCATCAACTTTGAACTTTGAACCATCAACTTTCAACTTTGAACTTTCAACCTTGAACTTCGAACTTTGAATGATATAACTTTTTTGGCTGTAAATTTACGCACTTATAAGCATACACTATGGCGTATTTAGCAACTAAACGGTTTAATTATTGGGGACAGCTAGGGATTTTAACGGCTTTTACCGGAGTAGGTTTGATAATTGGAGGCCTTGCAAGTTTCATTCCTTTGCTTGGGAAAATCAATCTGGGCGATTTAAAAGGTGGATCAACAGCCCAGTTAATGGATAATCTTTTAAAGCCGGAGAATGTAACTGCTTTAAGGTGGATGCAACTGATCACCACGTTGTTCCTCTTTTTTTTACCCCCGGTTTTATATGCCCTGGTTTGCCATAAAAAACCTTTTGTTCATTTAGGATTTCAGCCAAAATTAAATTGGCGGTCTGGTGGATTGGTTATTTTAATTATGCTGGCGGCACTTCCCATGGTAAGTGTATTGCAGGATCTGACAGAAATGTTACCATGGTCAAAAGCCACCTTGTTGAAATTTAAGCAAGCTGAAGATGCATACAACAGGCAGGTGGCAGTGATAGCAAGAATGAACGATTTTGGCGATTATTTGATTTCGGTAATCATGATTGCCTTTTTGCCCGCAATGTTTGAAGAGATTCTTTTCCGGGGGGCCATTCAAAATTTATTGTCCCGATGGTGTAAAATGCCCATCCTTGGGGTGATAATTACCGCCGTTATTTTTAGTGCCATTCATGGTTCTTATCTTGGATTTTTAAGTCGTTTTGCACTGGGTTTTGTGTTGGGCTGGATGTTTTACCGAACAGGTAATATCTGGTTGAGCATTCTGGGGCACTTTTTTAATAATGGTTTCGCAATCACCATGATGTACATTACAACAAAACCCGGCGAAAAAATGGACCCATCTAAAATGGAAGATAATTTCCCAATATGGATAGGTTTGGCAAGTATCGCAGCCGTTTATGGCTTATTTATATTATTTGAAAAGGTAAGTAAAGACGATATCGACCATCCGGGCGAAGAGTTGCCAATACCCGGTGTTGAATACAGCAATAACCCTTTTGAAAATAATGCCCCACCTGTATAAAAAACACAACCCTAACTTAAATGCCTATTAACGTACAGACTTTAAAAACCCGTGCTACAACTGCTTTGATCTTTGTGGTAGTAATGATCGGTGGATTGCTTTGGAACCAATGGAGTTTCCTCACGTTGTTTTTTCTTATACATTTTGGTTGCTGGTACGAGTTGATCAAACTGTTAAAAAGAATTTACGGGGAAGCCTATTTAAAATATACATTGTCTGGCCTGGTTTACATAACAGTGCCAATAATGATGCTGCTGGATTTACGAGTTATCTGGTCGCAATTTGACGTCACCAGCCTTGGGCAGCAATTTGGCGTCACTATTCCACTAGCGATCATTTTTAGCATCTGGATCAATGATACCATGGCTTACCTGGTGGGTTCCTTTATTGGCAAAACGCCTTTCTCTAAAATATCGCCTAAAAAAACCTGGGAAGGCACAATTGGAGGCGCCATCCTTTGTGTATTGTTTATTGGTTTTCTTTTCCCGTTATTGGCTGAGCGCTATTTTACACCTTTTGCGCAAAAGCAAACTTATTTTTTAATCGCGGCTATCTGTGCTGTTTTTGGCACCCTCGGAGATCTGCTGGAAAGCAAAATCAAGCGCATGGCCGATGTAAAAGACAGTGGTGCGATCATGCCCGGACATGGTGGCTTTTTAGATCGTTTTGATTCTTTGTTGATCGCAACTCCCTTTGTTTGGCTCTACATCAAATTATTTCTATAGCCATTTGGCTTACACCATTGGCAGGTATCTTATATTTGCCGTTCAAATTTTATGCATGACAATACATCGGGAGGGTTTTAAAAGCATCGCAATAGGTACGTTGATTTTTGGTGCACTAAATTTGGTTTTTTTTTATTTCTTTAGTGCATCGCTTCCTGTGCTGGGCTGGATTTTCTTTTTTGCAACCCTGGGAATGCTATTGTTCCTGATTTCATTTTTCCGCATTCCGAACCGCCAACTTACTTTTAAAGATGGCGCAATTATAGCACCCGCAGATGGAAAGGTGGTAGTAATAGAGGAAGTGACAGACCCGGAATATTTTCATGATAAGCGTTTACAGGTATCAGTTTTTATGAGTCCCGCCAATGTGCATGTTAACAGAAATCCGCTAAGTGGAGAAGTGGTTTACAATAAATACCATAAAGGCAAATACCTGGTGGCCTGGCACCCAAAATCCTCTACGGAGAATGAGCGCCAGTCTGTAGTGATAAAAAATGGCGACACAGAAATTTTAGTAAAACAAATTGCCGGCGCCCTTGCCAAGCGTATAGTAAATTATTTACAGGTGGGGCAGCAGGTGAGCCAAACTTCCGAAATGGGCTTTATAAAATTTGGGAGCCGGGTTGACCTTTTATTACCATTGGGTACTAAAATTAATGTGCAGTTAAACGAAATGGTACAGGGCGGAGTTACCGTTTTGGCCACATTGTGATGCGTGCGACAGGGCTTATTAATAGCTTGAGCTATGATCTTTTATCCACGTATCGCAGAAATGGCGTTAAATTATAGTGGTGAAAAAACAACAGGATTCCTCAAAAATTAACAAAATTGGCTTTGCCAATTACAATTTAGCCACTACATTCACGTTCTGTTAAAACACTAAATTAAATTGACAATATGAAAAAAGTATTTTTATTAGCGACCGCTGCTTTATTGGTTACCGGTGTAACGTTTGCAGATAACGGAAAAAAGAAAAAAAAATGCGCAAAAGGAAAAACCTGCTGCTCTAAAACCGAAACCGCAGAAAAGTCCTGCTGCAAAGACAAAAGTAAAACAGCAAAAATTTAATTTGGCTTATTAAGAAAAAATCCTTCTCAGATTGAGGAGGGTTTTTGGTTTAAAAGCTATTTTTTTTAATCTAAATGCCGATTCAAGGTTTTTATAACGGAATGAAGGCGAAAGCAGCCACTACAAATCAAAAAATATTTTCCAGCTCTTTCAAATGCTTAATGATGTAGGTTGGTTTTAAGGTGGTAGTGGTGTTAATATGGTTTACAAAAACTGAATCCATTCCTATATTCATAGCACCCTGAATGTCTGCATTCAGATTATCGCCCAGCATAATGCTTTGGGCCAACGTGGCCCCGGCTTTTTGCATGGCAAAATCAAAAATCTCTTTCTTTGGTTTCAGGCTGTTACTAGTTTCAGACGTAATTACATGCGTGAAAAATCTTCCCAGGCCACTATTATTGATTTTGCTCCATTGTATTTTTTCAAAACCGTTGGTGATCATGTGGAGCTGGTAATTTTTGTCAGTTAAATAATCCAGTATTTCGATGGTATGTGGAAATAGCAGTTTACGGGTTGGCAACAAATCCAGAAATTTTTCGCTCATCTTGCGGGCGAGTTTTTCATCGGCAATTTTAAATTCGAGCAATGTGCGCCACATGCGTTTCCATTTTAACTCTTCGCCGGAAATAAAACCTTTGTGGTAGCGATCCCATAATATTTCATTGTGGTGTAAATAGTGCTTATAAAAATCTTCGAAAGGAGTAACACCCAAGGCATGCAAATTAAAGAAAGTAAAAATTTCTGTAAGCGTTATTTTTGCATTGGCGTCAAAATCCCAGAGTGTATGATCTAAATCAAAAAAGAGATGCTTATATTTCATAAGTTATTTCAACTATTGTTATTGAATAAGATAAACGCAAAAATAGGATTAGATATTACATGAAGGCTAAAACATTCGGATTAACCTATTGTAATATCAATGGTTAACCTTATTTTAGGAAACAGCTTAATTTTTGAATATGAATGTAATTATTACAGGAGCCTCCAAAGGAATAGGTAAAGCAATTGCCATGGTTTTTGCTTCAGAAGGCGCCACTCTTTTTTTATGTGCAAGAAATGAAGTGAATTTGTACAATACAGTCGCAGAATTGCAAACAAGGTATCCGGAAAGTACGATATATGCCAAAGCTGTAGATGTGGCGGTAAAACAACAGGTGCAGGATTTTGGACAATGGGTATTGGACGGATTAAAAAGTACGCAATCAGGCCAGGTTGATATTTTGATAAACAATGCCGGTACGTTTTCACCCGGCAGCATTTACAACGAAGATGACGGCCTGTTGGAAAAAATGATGAATACCAATTTGTACAGTGCTTATCATCTTACCCGAAAACTGTCACCTGCTATGATCGCAGCCGGACACGGGCTGGTTATCAATATTTGTTCTATTGCATCCTTAAATGCGTATAGCAATGGCGGCAGTTACAGCATCACCAAATTTGCAATGATGGGTTTAACTAAAAATCTTCGGGAAGAGTTAAAGCCACATCATGTTAAAGTAATGGGCGTTTACCCCGGTGCAGTTTTAACAGATTCATGGGGCGATTTTGATAACTCATCCAGGCGCATCATGGAAGCAACTGATATTGCAAAAATGATATTGGCGGCCAGCAAACTTTCGCCACAGGCAGTTGTTGAAGACATTGTACTGCGGCCGTTATTGGGAGATTTGCCTTAGAAGCTAAATGGTTCAATTGCTGTAAGTTGTAATATTGTTTGTTAATCAAACTTGTATCAGGAAATTAATTAAGCAGCAATATAATCCAACTTGGTTCTCATACTTTTTATAACCATTAACAGCATTTTAAATGCTGCCGCTTGTTGATAGTTTATTTTTGTAATCTTCATTATGTTACGGCACTCAAAAAAAATAATTTTTCTTCTTGGATTTGTGGTTATCGGCCAGTATACCGTTTTAGCCCAAGCCCGTTTTACGGCTACCATTTCACCAGCTACCATTGGTAAAAATGACAATGCAGAGCTAAGGCTGATGATTGAGAATGCAGGGCAGGTAGAACAAATTGTTCCACCTTCTTTAAAAGATTTTATTGTATTAAGTGGCCCCAATCAGGAAAGCGGAATGGAAAGTAACAATGGAGTAACGAGGCAATATATTGGGATCACCTATATTTTAAAACCACGAACAACCGGAAAATTTAAGATTGATCCCGCAGTTGCAACAGCAGATGGAAAAAGCTTTCGCAGCAATCGGGTGACGTTGGTTGTTGAAAATTCCGTTGGTAATAATCAAGGTAGCAATGCTTCGCAGGGCGGCCTGTCTGGTTTTTATGAGCCCACCATTCAATCCGTGTATAAAGATTATATTTTAAAAAAAGGCGAGAATCTGCAAGAAAAAATCAATAAAAATATTTTCATCAAAGTAGATGTTGATAAAAAGTCCTGTTTTGTAGGTGAGCCGATTGTTGTAGTCTATAAGCTATATACCCGGTTAAAATCAGAAAGTAGTATCATCAAAAATCCTTCTTTCAACGGCTTCTCAGTAGTCGATCTGTTGGCACCTGGCAATACCTATTATACCGTCGAAAAATTAAATGGCAATGAGTACAATGTTTACACGCTGCGTAAATCGCAGTTGTATCCTTTGCAGGCTGGTGCCGTAGAATTGGAAAGTGCAGAAGTGGAAAATGATATTCATTTTATAAAGGAAGAATATGTAAACCGGGAACGGGATGCGCTCGACAACATGTTGAGGGATTTTACCCAAACCACCATACCGGCAGAAGGATTACAGGATGAGAAGATAACCTTGCAAAGCAAGCCTATAACAATTATGGTAAAGCCTTTGCCGGAAAAAGAGCAAACAGCGCTATTTAAAGGCGCTGTCGGAAACTTCACGATTGATGGTGGACTTGAAAAAAATAATTTCACAACGGATGACGCCGGCAAATTAAAAATCGCCATCTCTGGTGCTGGTAATATGTCTATGATTATAGCTCCGGATATAGCCTGGCCGGCAGGAGTGGAAGCGTACGATTCTAGGGCAAAGGAACAGTTGGATCAAATGACCGTACCGGTGAGTGGAATAAAAGTTTTTGAATATCCTTTTACGGTTAATAAGGCGGGTACTTACACGATACCTGAAATTGCCTTTAGTTTTTTTGATGTAAAAGAGGGTAAATACAAAATAGTAAAGACAAAGCCATTCTCGGTTGAAGTTGAAAAGGGAACAGGAAAAAGGCGACTGGTGATAGATGGCATGAAAGTTAAAACAGGGCAGGAAGCGTTTTCAGACACCATTTTTACTAACCGTTGGCTGATCGTAGGTCCACTTGCTATGCTCTTACTTTCGGGTTTGTTTGTTTGGTTTAAGACGGATAAAAAGAAGCAGCCAAAGGTTGCTGCTACTACTTCAGACGAACAAACAGCATCGATAGCAATGCCAGTGATTGCACCAGAACTGGAATTGACTGATGTGTCGGTAAATCCACTTTCGTTAACGGAGGAAAAACTGGTTGCACATGATTGTCGTGGTTTTTACGAAGCTCTCAACAATGAGTTTAGAAAATATTTAGCGTATAAGCTGCAGATTCCTTTAGCTACGCTAAATAAAAAGCGCATAGCAGAAGAAGCGGATAGAAAAGGAGTGGCGGTTGCTACGAGCCTGCAGGTTCAGCAATTGCTGGATGAAATAGAATGGCAATTGTATACGCCTTTTGCAGCCGAAGATAAAATGGAAGAGTTATTTAACAAAGCCGATTTAATTGTACATGCATTGAATGCTACAACTCCGTAAACTTATAACCAATTCCTCTTACAGAATGGAAGTATATAGGGTTGCGACTGTCTTCTTCAAAATACTTACGAAAGCTTAAAATAAAATTGTCAATTGTACGGGTAGTGGGATAAACATTGTACCCCCATACGGCCTGCAATATTTTTTCCCTTGTTACTACTTCGTTCTTATTTTCAATCAGCAGTTGCAGCAGCATGATTTCTTTTTTGGTAAGGGTAATTTTCTTACCGTCACGGGTGGTACATTCCAGCGCTTTAAAATTGATTTCGTTTTTGCCAAAATTATAAATATGCTCCAGCGGTTTTCTGGTGGATAGTTGTTGACTTTTTTCAACCAGTTTGTTTACACGCAGTAATAATTCTTCCAGATTAAATGGTTTTGTAAGGTAATCATCTGCTCCTTTTTTTAAACCCAACACCCTGTCTGCACTGCTGTTTTTAGCGCTTAATATCAGAATGGGAATATCGTTGTTTTGTAAGCGGATTCTTTCACAAACGCTGATGCCATCCAGCTCAGGCAGCATTACATCCAGTATCATCAAATCAAAGTGCTCGTGTTCTATTGCTTTCAGGGCTTCTACGCCATCGAAGGCACTGGTAACTTCATAATCTTCCAACTCGAGGTTTAGCTTCAGTGCTTCATGCAGGTTTTCTTCATCTTCTACCAATAAAATCGAAATCTTTTGAGTTGCCATGGTTTAATTAAGGATTATGTGAAATGCCATTTTTTACGCCTCTTTCTAAAGAGATCCTATAGGAATGCTGAAATAATTTCCAATAAAAAAATGATCAATAATACTCTGATTGTTAATTATCCAGTTTCAGTTGCTGGTTGAAATACAAGTGCAAAACTACTTCCTGTTGGTGTATTATCGGTCACAAAAATGGATGCCTTGTGTTGATCGGCAATTTTCTTGGTGAGATACAATCCAAGACCTGTTCCCTTGGCGCCTTTAGTGGCCTCATTTCCTACCCGATAAAATTTATCGAATACTTTTTTCTTTTCCGCAGCATCAATCCCTTTGCCCTGGTCTTGCACAAGCATCTTTATGTGATGATCCTGCAGGTGCAACAGAATGGTAATAGCAGCGTCCTTGGGAGAGTATTTTATGGCATTGTCAATTAAATTGTTGAGTGCTATCTGTAGCATCAGTAGATCGCCATTGATATACAAATCGTTTTGTAACGCTTTATTGAAAACCCTCTTGGGATAACGGTTGGCGAAATCATCTACACCGTCGTTCACCAATTTAGTCAGGTTGATTTCCTCGTTCGTCATGATATGTTTTCCGGCTTCTAACTGCGAGGCCAGTAACATATTATTGCACAAGGCGTTTAGCCGGTTAGCTTCCTGTATGGTATTTTGAATCAGCCTTTGTTGCTGGCTGTCTTCCAGTTTTCTTTTTTGTAAAGTTTCTAAATTCAACTTTGCAATGGCAATAGGGGTTTTTAATTCATGTGTGATGGCCATCATGAAGTTTTGCTGTTCACGACCCATTTTAAATTGCCGCCTTACCGCCCGGTAGATAAAGCCTGCACCTGATAAAATCAGTAATAAAAAGATGGCCCCTTCTCCCAGATACTGCGCTGATTTTCTTTTTTCGATATTTGTAATTTCCTGAACTTGCTGGCTAAATTGAGGATCAGCGGATTTTAGCTGCGAGATTTCATATTCTGCCAATTGCACATTCAACTGATTGAGTGCAATGAACCACCATACCAAAGCGGCAATGATATAGGCCAATAAAAACCAATAAACCAGGAAGATAAGCCTTAAACGTTTTGTTTTATATAAAGAGAATGGCATTGTAGTATTTATAGAAACAGATAAATGGTTGGATGGTTTAATGGTTGCATTGTTAAATTGTCGGAGAACATCCAGCATCCAGTATCCAGTATCCAGTATCCAGTCCCGATAGCTATCGGGACCAGCATCCAGTAACTAGTATCCAGTAACCATTATCAAGTATCGAGTTTCCAGCATCCAGCCCTACTTCACCCTTTCCACTCTTACGCCTACACTCATGATTTCGGCTAGAGGATTTTCTCTCATCACCTGAGCTACAGAAAATTTATAATTGCCTGATTTATTAAATTTAAATGGTCCGTTGGTGATTGATTTACGAATCTCCCAAATGTCATCCATTCCGCTACCTTCCCAGCCTTTGGCATCGGTGCCCAACTGTAGATCAAATCGCTGATAGCGCATAGAATCTGCCGGTGATTGTGAACCTATATTCAGCCAGATATTATTGTATCTGTAAGCATCTGTATGCCGTAAAACAACATACAGGTTATACATCGATGCGGTATCTGCGATCGTAAATTCAAATGCAGGTTGCAAACTGTATGACCAGTTGTGGCCGGGTATGGCAGTGTTTTTTTCAAACACATCTACTTTCTCGCAGGAACTGAGCCATAAACTTGCAGTAGCCAGCATAACTAAAAAGGGTTTGTATGAATTGATTGTCACAAAATAATTTTTTACAAAAATAAAACAGTTTTTTAAGACACCATTTTCCTGGTATTTTTTTGCGTATCTGCTAGGTGTACTTCCAGCATCCAGCATCCAGTATCCAGCATCAAGTATCAAGTATCCAGCATCCAATCCCGATAGCTATCGGGACCAGCATCCAGTATCCAATCCCGATAGCTATCGGGACCAGTATTGAGTATCCAGTCCCGATAGCTATCGGGACCAGCATCCAGTTTCACTACAAAGTATTCAATATCTGTTCCTTTGCTTTTTCCAGTTCATCCTTCATGGTCACAACACATTTTTGTATTTCAGCATCGTATGCTTTGCTACCCGTTGTATTGATCTCCCGGCCAATTTCCTGGATGATAAAAGATAATTTCTTTCCTTTTGCCTCGTCCTTATTTGAAAGCAATGATCTGAAATATTCGCAGTGTTGTTTCAGGCGCACCTGCTCTTCGTGGATGTCGATTTTTTCGATGTAGTAAATCAGTTCTTGTTCTAAACGATTGCCATCATAGTTTTCTTTACCCACATGTTGCTCCAGCAGTTGCACAATCTCTTCCCGAATTCTTTTCATACGGTTAGGTTCCAGCTTTACAATGGCTTCTTCCTGCGCATTAATATTATTGATGCGTTTCACAAGATCTCTTTCTAAACTGGCGCCTTCTTCTTCCCGGTGCCTGTTCAATTCGGAAAGTGCAGTCAGCAGCACCTTTTTAAATTCTTCAAAGTCGGTGTCGTTTAATACATCGTTGGTAGGAGTTACCACTTCCGGCAAGCGAAGCAATGCACTTAAAACAGAATTGGTATCAATGTTCAATTCTCCAGCTAAAGTTTCAATTTGGTGGTAGTAAGCCTTTATTAGGTCAGTATTGATATTAACCGGTTTGGAAGTGCCGTTTTGTTTGATGGTGATCATGCAATCGATGGTGCCACGTACCAGTTGTTCCTGTAAAATATTGCGAATGTCAAACTCATAAGGGCGAAGCAATGGAGGCAATCGCAATTGCATTTCAAACTGTTTACCATTGAGCGCTTTTATTTCTACCAGAAAGGTTTTATCATTTACAGTTTGTTCAGCCCGGCCAAAGCCGGTCATGGATTTTAGCATTATTTGTAGGTTGTTTTTGTAAGAAAATATTTAATCCTCTACAAGGTAGCCGAAAATTGATCAAAGTTTTGTTTTCTGCATATCATTTCTGTTCGGAAATAGAAAATGATACATTTCGCCCCTGGTTAAAATGCGCATTTCGCCTGGTTGCAGTCCTTCAATTTCGCATCTTTCTATGCGGTGTCTGATCAGTCTTAGTGTAGGGAACCCTACCGCTGCCGTCATCTTTCTTACCTGCCTGTTTTTACCTTCGGTTAATATCATTTTTATCCAACAAGTAGGAATGTTTTTTCTAACCCGGATGGGTGGATTTCTATCCGGTACAGCGGGTGGGGTTTTGAAGGACATTGCCTTACATTTTTTTGTAAGATATGCCTTTCCATCAATCGTGATAGTTACACCATGTTGCAGGTCATGCAAAGCCTGGTCTGTTACCTCGCCATCTACCTGCACCCAGTATTCCCTGGTATGTTCAAACGATGGATTTAATAATTCATGATTGAGTTTTTTATCGTTTGTAAGAATCAATAATCCTTCGCTGTCATAATCCAGGCGGCCAACCGGATAAACATCTGTTGGTACATCAAAAAAATCTTTCAGCGTTTGCTTTCCTTCACCCGATGTAAACTGTGATAATACATTGAAGGGTTTATAAATCAGGCAATAATATTCCAATTGAAAGTAAATTAATGATGAAAGAAATAATGGAAAGAAGGCAGCGCATATTTGTAATGTTACTTCCCGGAAATAACAAAGCCCGACATTTTGAAGCCGGGCTTTATGTATATGTATGGGTTAGTAAGTACTGGAAACAAAATTTCCATACACAATATTAAATAGAAATTTTCCTATCGAAAAAAATATTTTTAAATATTTTATTCACATTTCATTTTATGCTGTGGATAAGGACAACTTTTAAAATGTGCAATGTTCATTTTAAATAAGACTTGTTAAACCTGTTGATTAGAACAAATGTATAAATCCTTTTTTTTGGAATCGCTGAAAGTATTGATTTTACAGGTGTTTCAGCCGATTTTGATTTTAATAAGCATTGAATAAATTGTCAGAATAATTCTACGGACATCAAAAACAGTCCTTCATTTGCTATCAATATTTTCATTGTTTTCACGACTAAAAAAAGTTGATAAATAAATTAAAATAGTCACGATATTTTTACTGATTCGATCAATATTTGTTTATCTCTTCACTAAAACCAAAGCATAGTACCTTTATAAAAAATATTATTGTATGCAATTCCCTGCTCCTGTTTCTATCAAGTGGATCGCTGAATTTATAAACGCTGAATTAATTGGCAACAACAAAGCGGATGCTACCGGCATTAATGAGTTACATAAAGTTGAAAAAGGTGATTTGGTTTTTGTGGATCATCCTAAATATTACGACACCTGTATCAATAGTGCGGCAACTTTTATCATCATCAATAAGCGAGTTGATTGCCCTGAGAAAAAGATGTTGTTGCTCGTTGAAAATCCCTTTGAAGCTTATTGCAAAATCGTTAACCACTTTAATCCATTTACACCGTCCTCACAACAAATTAGTGATAGCGCTGTGATTGGGAAGGGTAGTTTTATTTACCCAAATACTTTCATCGGCCATCATGTACAGATTGGGGAAAACTGCATTATCTATCCCAATGTAACCCTCATGGATAATTGTATTATAGGCAACAATGTAATCATACAAGCGGGTACGGTAATTGGCAGCGATGCGTTTTACTATAACACCAAAAAAGACCGTGAAATCTGGTACAAAAAAATGCCCAGTTGCGGACGGGTTTTAATTGAAGATTTTGCAGAAATTGGAGCCGGTTGTACCATCGACCGGGGTGTAAGCAGCGATACCGTTATTGGCAGGGGAACTAAGTTTGATAATACCATTCATATTGGTCATGATACGGTGATTGGTAAGAATTGTTTGATAGCTGCCCATGTGGTGATTGCCGGCTGCGTTGAAATCAGGGATAATGTAACTATTTGGGGACAGGTAGTCATCAATAAAACCCTCACTATTGGGGAGAATGCTGTGTTACTGGGAAAGACGGGTGTAGCTGGATCATTGGAAGGCAATAAAACCTATTGGGGCACACCTGCGCAGGAGGCCGGCGTTGTAAAAAGAGAATTGATCTGGATTAAAAGAATACCCGAATTGTGGGAGAAGGTGATGAAAAGCCCGCAATCCCTAAAGGGGAGCTAAGAAATAAATACGGTCCACATAACTTAAAGCTGGCTGAATAACTCCTCGTTAAGGGATCGGGGGTGCATGGTAATCATACGGCACCATATCGCCCATTTTTTCCCATGTCCAGTAGCCGGTGATGACAATGTCATTTTGGTCAAAATAATAACCGTTTTGTTCTATTGCTATGGATTCCTTATTGGCGATGGTGATCACCGATAACTGAAACTTTCGGGGTGTTTCCTCATTCTGTTCTACATAACCCGGAGCAGGCTCTTCATTACTATATAGCACGGCCATATCCGGTTGGTTGGGCAGAATATCTACCAATAAGGTACTGTCATCTTTTTGGTAGTTCAATGCGCCATAAAAATCGGGTAGTTTTACAGCCGTTTCCAGATCGTTATTTTTTGCAACAAACTGAATTTCAAATCCTTCTTCTTTTAAAGTTTGATGGTATACACTCCTCATAAAGTGAAGCATAGAACCTTTGTAAGCTTTTGCCCGATTTTGCTGCCAGGTAGTTTTTTGAATATCATCTGCCGGTTGCAAGGCTTCAAATAAAGGATAGCCGGTGTAGGTGCTTGCCTGTGTACCATATTCATGCGTGAAGGAATCCAGTGTGTATTTTAGTTTGTATCCCAACGCCTGATTTTGCATTTCAATCGGCGCAGATGCCATTACCTTCAGGCGATTCTTTCTTTTATTGTAATAAAATTTCAACACCTCATAATTGGTAATCGTACATTGTTTACTGTTGTTGCTTTTGCCGATAAAATTTTCGATAAAAAAATTGCCATATTTTTCCCAGCCGTCCTTTACTTCATTGCTTGATTTAATCACTACGTCTTCCATCACACTTTCTTTTTTCCGAATGGTAAATACGATGTTTTTATCCTCTTCACTGGCAGTAGAAATACGTCTGCTTACGGTTTCATATCCGGAGAAAGTAACCACCAGATCGTAGCCACCACCACTGGTTAAATAGAGTTTAAAATTTCCCTCTGCATCGGTAGCCGTGCCCATCGTAGTGTTTTGCGCAAACACAGATGCCGCCTGCATGGGGCTTTGTGTTGCAGCATCTATTACTTTGCCGGTAATGGTAAAATAAGTGGATTGTGCAAAAGAAACGGCCGATAAAAAAAGGAGGGTAAAAATGGAAAGAATGGTTTTCATACTAAAAAAATTTGATCAGTGGGTTTACAATTCGAATGACTTTTTTAAGTTCATGCACCAACTTACGATGTTAAAACGGTGAGATGGCTTTTTTAATTGTATTCGTCACGAAACTAAGCCATCAATTGTTAAGCTTATGTTGCATTCCTGCGCAGGTATCTTTGATGGTTTCCTCAATCGGTGTGTATTTAAAGTCAGGTAAAAATTTAAGCAGCTTGCTATTATCAAACTGCACATTTGCCATGGCTGTAGTTGCTGTTTCTTTTGTAAGCAAAGGCTTTTTTCCGGTAAATAAGCTTTTAATGGCTTCCATCCGCCATACTACCTGCGCCATAAAAGGACTTACTTTTTTATGCGGTTGTTTTTTACCAAAAGCATGGGCAATTAAATTAAAAATTTCACGGTAGGTTTTGTTTGCTCCGCTGATAATAAACCGTTCGCTGCTGATGTTACTTTCCATTAAAGCGATCATACCGGTCGCCACATCTCGTACATCCACAAAGCCTGAAGCTCCTTCTGTGTACCAGGGGAATTCGTTGTAAACGCTTTTAAAAATTTGCGAACTGCCGGCATTCCAATCGCCTTTACCTAAAATGATTACCGGGTTTACGATCACAGCATCGAGTCCTTCGCCCACGCCACGCCACACTTCCAGTTCGCCTAAATATTTACTTCGTCCATAAATGCTGTTACTGGTTTCTTCTGTCCAGGTCATGGTTTCATTCACTGCTTCATTTTCTCTTATTCGTCCCAGAGCTGCTACTGAACTTACATGCACCAGTTTTTTGATACCCGTATTTAATGCTGCATTTACTATGTTGGTGGTGCCTTCAATATTTATTTTATACATGGCCTGTTTACGGGATGGCTCAAACGCTACAATGGCCGCACAGTGGTACACCTGTTCCATATTCTCCATCGCTTCTTCCAGGCCTATGATGTCTAAAATATCGCATTGAAATTGTTCCAGCAGATGGGAATTAAAATCGGGCAGGGGTGTTTTATTGTAAATAGCTCTCACCCTGCTGCCCTTTGAAAGGAGTTGCCTGATCAATTCACTACCCAATAAACCTGCGCCGCCTGTAACTAAAATCATATCAAAAATTTGTATGCAACCGCAAATGTAACGGATGCGTTTGTATAAGGTTTATCAAAATAAATTTATTATTCCTTTCATTCCTAAATAAGACATGGCAACTACTACTATCCAGCCTGCAATTTGCATCCAGATCGGATGCTTGTATCCCTGCATCATTTCACGCTTTTGGGCGGCCAATAAGATAAGCGATAAGGCAATTGGTAGAATCAGGCCATTCAATCCACCGGCAAATACTAATACCTGAACTGGCTGGCCAACCAGTAAAAAAATAAACGTTGAAAAAGAAATGAATCCGATAATGACGTACCGGAAATTTTTAAGAATGAAAGGGTGAAACGTTTTCATAAAGGATACCGAAGTAAATGCAGAACCAATTACAGAGGTAATGGACGCACTCCACAATACAAGTCCAAATAATTTATAGCCTGCCATGCCGGCTGCTGATTGAAATACAGTTGCAGCGGGGTTTTTAGGATCCAGTAGTATACCCTGGCTTACAATGCCGAAGGCTGCCAGAAACAATACAATGCGCATAATTGAAGCAATTAAAATAGCGGTAACAGAACTGGTAGAAACTTTCCCCAGGTTTTCTTGTCCCGAAATGCCTGCATCCAATAAGCGATGTGCACCCGCAAAACTGATATAGCCACCCACCGTTCCGCCAACAATTGTAAGAATGATCGTTTCATTGATATGATCCGGCATAAAAGATTTTTGGATGGCTTCGCCTACCGGCGGATGCGATTGAACCGCAACATAAACGGTTAACCCGATCATGATAAAACCCAGCATTTTTGCAAACAGGTCCATAGCAACACCGGCTTCTTTTATCAGAAAAATCAGCAATGCAATGATGCAACTGATCAACGCTCCTGTTTTTACATCAACTCCAAACAATACCTGCAAACCGAGGCCACAGCCTGCAATATTACCAATGTTAAAGGCAATGCCGCCAATTACAATGAGTGCAGTCAGCAATAAACCTGCACCTGGAAAAATGGTGTTCGCCAAATCCTGCGCATATAATTTGCTCACGCTGATGATGCGCCAGATATTCAATTGTGCACCAATATCCAGCAGCACCGATATCAATATTACGAAACCAAAACTACCCGCTAACTCAGCCGTAAATTTGGTGGTTTGTGTAATAAAGCCGGGGCCAATGGCAGAGGTAGCCATTAAAAAGGCTGCACCCATAATTGCGCCGGAATAGGTTGTTTTGTTTTTAAGCACTTATAATTTTTGTAGTTGAATACCTGCTGTAACCAGGCGATGGTTTATTTTTTTGGCAAATTCCACTGCATGCATTCCATCGCCATGGACGCAAATGGTCTCTGCATGCATAGCTATTTTCTTTCCATTAGTTGCAGTTACTATTTTCTCCTGAATCATTTGTAATACCTGCTGAATGGCCGCATCTGTATTGGTGATTAAAGCGCCACTTTCCGATCTTGGCGTTAATGAACCATCTGGCTGGTAGGTTCTATCGGCAAACACTTCATTTGCAGTGCTTAAACCTGCTTTCAATGCGGACTCAATCATCACCGAACCTGATAGGCCATAATAAACCAATGAGCTGTCAAAATCCTTTACTGCACGGGCAACAACTGTCGCAATGCGGACGTCTTTTGCAGCCATATTATACAAGGCGCCATGTGGTTTTACATGATGCAGTGTTCCACCGGCAGCCCTTACAATTTTGTTAAGAATGTGTAACTGATCCTGTATCAGTTGCTGAATTTCGGTGGCCGGTAAATTCATTTCAGTTCTGCCAAAATTTTCTTTGTCGTTAAATGATGGATGGGCTCCTATAGCAACTTTGTATTGCAAACACAGCTTCACCACCCGCTTCATTTCGTTTTCGTTACCTGCATGAAAACCACAGGCAATATTGGCGGAGCTGATGAAGGGCATTATCGAAGATTCATTGCCAATGCCTTCGCCCATGTCACAATTGATGTCGATGTACTGCATAAAAAAGATCGCAATGGTTTTTGATAGAGATCAGTGTTTGATGCAATGAAAATAAGGCATCCTCCGCATTTTGATGTGCAATCATTTTAAACTGAATATTGCTGTGAATTCCTGATTGGGCCAGTTTTGGCAAATCGGCACTGATTACGTTGACAATGCGTGGATAGCCGCCTGTAGTTTGATGATCGGCCATTAAAACAATCAGTTGCCCGTTGGGTAATAATTGTACCGTGCCATAATTTACCGGCGATGAAATTAACTGTCCCGTATCCTGCAGGCTAAGATTATTCCCTTTCAGCCGAACGCCCATTCTATCTGAATCTGCTGTGATTAAAAAGGCAGATTCGGAGAAGATTGATTTGGATGCGTCCTGCATCAAATCCCATTCAGGCCCTGCAATGCAGCGTATGAGATTTGGCATTTCATACACCGTTTGAATGGTGCTTTTAAAGTTGGGGAAATTGTTGATTGAAAACCTTTGCATGATTTTGTTGAACTCAAAGCGGTCTTCTTTTAATAAGGTCCTGCCCTTGTAACCACCCGTCTTTACTTTTGTATGCGTACTGCAACTGTTTAACCAGTTATCTGCTTTTATACCGCCATGTATGGCGATATACGTTCTTGCTCCACGTTCTTGTTTTTTAAAAGTTAACCGATCGTTTGCCTGCACAAAGAAAGGCTTCCACAACGAAACAGGTGCTTCATTAAGCAATGCACAAAAATCGCCACCGGCAATACTCAAAAGGGAAGTAGATTCAAATATCATTTCAGCCGCCGGAAAATGCATTTCAACAACAGGACAATTTTTATCATTCTCCACCAGGTAATTGGCAACCGTTGCTGCAAACGAATCCATTGCACCGCCGGGCCCGATACCAACGGCTCTGTATCCATATCTGCCAAGATCCTGGATGGTAGTAAATATGCCCGGCTTAATGATTTTAATGCCCATGGATTTGTTGAAATTCATTTTTATCAATGGATACAAACTGAACCTGGTCGCCGGCATTTAGCAGGCAAGGTGTTGATCGGTTGGTGTCAAATAAAAGTAGCGGAGTTTTACCAATAATCTGCCAGCCACCGGGGGAATCAGTTGGATAGAAGCCTGTTTGGGATCCGGCAATGCCAACGCTTCCTGCTGGTACATTTAACCTGGGCTGGGCTTTTCTAGGCGTAGCAAGCCGATCATCTACCGATCCCATGTAGGCAAAGCCGGGCATAAAGCCAATCATATAAACCCTGTAAACAATGGCGGTGTGCATCGCTATTATTTCGTTAATGGTTAACTGGTGGTAGGCTGCCAGGTAGTGGAGGTCGAAACCAAATTCTGCATCATAGCAAACCGGGATGTTGGTAAACGATTTGACAACTTCGTTTGAAATATTGTTTTGCGACAGCAATACCAACAAGTGATTTTTTACAAAAGCATAAGGAGATGAATTTGTATGCTTCGCAATTTTTGGGGCATCATAAAACACCGCCAATGAAGCGTAGGCAGGCACTAATTCTACAAAGCCTTTGAAACCTGAACCGGCCAATGCCTCATGCAATGACAGCACCCGTTGATTGATAGCAGGATCAATGGTATTTCCAAAATTGACCAACGCAGCGCAATCACCCAGTGGGGTAATGTTAACGATTATTTGCTCAGGATGGATTGGTTGCAATGATACTTTTATTTTAATTGAATCAGGAATCTGCTGTGATCATTTATTCCGCCTTGTAATTGTAGAACCCTTTGCCTGTTTTTTTACCCAATTCTCCCTTTGCTACTTTTGCTTCCTGTAGCGGCGATGGTGCAAATCTTTCCGCATGATCAAATGCTTCATACATGCTTTTCGATACGGCTAAATTCACATCAAGACCAATAAGGTCCATCAGTTTAAATGGCCCCATTTTAAATCCGCTGGCTTCCATCAACGCATCCACATCTTCAATGGGAGCGATGCCTGATTCCACTATTTTCATTGCTTCCAGGTAATAATGCCGGGCTATACGGTTCACAATAAATCCGGGTGCATCGTTGCAAAGTACCGGTGTTTTATTCAGTTGCAAACAGAGATCATAAATTTTTTGTGCCACAGCATCATCCGTTTGTTTTCCTTTCACTACTTCCACCAATTTCATAACCGGCGCAGGATTGAAGAAATGCATGCCAACCACCCGTTCGGGGTGAATGATAGCAGCCTGTAAAGCTGAAATGGATAAAGAAGAAGTGTTGGAAGCAAAGATGCTTTCGGTGGAATTGATTGCAGCCAATTGATTGAAGAGCGAAATTTTTGCTTCAATTTTTTCGATGATGGCTTCTATAAAAAGATCAGCGATGCATTCCTGAAGACTACTGGTAAAATGAATTTGTTCAAAAATTTGTTTGGCGGAGAAAGCGCTTATTTTTTCTTTATTTACCAGCCACTCAAGGTTTTTATGAATCGTGTCAGCAGCTTTTTCAAGCGCTTCCTTGTTTACATCAAACAGTAGGGTAGATAAACCATTTTGAGCAGCTACCTGCGCAATACCGTTGCCCATTGTACCGGCTCCAATTACGCAGATGTTGAATATCATGATTAAAATTTAACCGATTTGTTTTGCCAATAATTTCAATTGCGCATCCGGGAGGGTTTGCTTTTCAGCTTTGTCATATATAGCAGCGAGGTACACCGTTTCCTGAACTATTTTAACACAGGTAAATATACGCCCACCTCCTGATTTACCTTTTCCCTTACTGGTTATCTTAATTCTTATTTTGTAAAAATCATTCCCAGGTGCGGTGCCCATCAAAGGGTCTTCCTCAAGGGATAAAATCATTTCCTGGAAATCAGTTTTTAGAGCCCGGTATTTCCTCAATAACTTTTTAAAGCTTTTTCAAAAGCTTAGATCGTTCGTACCTCAAGGCTCATTCAAAAATGATTTGGCCGAACGGCTTTTTGTTTTTCCTTCCGAGGCCTGCTTTGCTTCTTTCATGCCCCTGGCAACCGACATGATCAACTCCTTGTTAGATGCACGCTTACGCACTTTCACAAAGTCTAAACTTTCAACAAGGGCAAGTAAAAATTTGTATTTTTTTCTTCAATTTCAAGTATTAACTCTTTCATACGATCATTTTTATCCAATCAAAAGCAATTCCTAAAAGTTTAAACCGCACTCGTAAACTGCCTCAAAAACCGCACATCATTTTCACTAAACAATCGCAGATCTTTGATCTGGTATTTCAGCATGGCAATTCTTTCAATCCCCATACCAAAGGCAAAGCCAGTGTACTTGTTGCTGTCGATGCCGCAATTTTCCAGCAAGTTGGGATGCACCATGCCGCATCCTAAAATTTCTACCCAACCCGTGTGCTTGCATACATTGCAACCGCTGCCACCACAGATCAGGCAACTGATATCCATTTCGGCACTTGGTTCTGTAAAGGGGAAATAACTCGGGCGAAACCGAACTTTAAAATCTTTACCAAACATTTCCTGTACAAAAAAATACAGGGTTTGTTTTAAGTCAGCAAAGGATACATTCTCGGCAATGTATAAACCTTCTACCTGGTGAAAAAAGCAATGCGCTCTTGCACTGATGGTTTCATTGCGATATACCCTGCCCGGACAAATAATGCGAATGGGTAATTTACCTTTCTCCATTTCACGCACCTGCACACTCGACGTATGAGTACGCAAAATCCAGTCGGGGTTTTGGCTGATGTAAAAGGTGTCCTGCATATCACGGGCCGTGTGATTCTCCGGCATATTCAGGGCGGTAAAATTATGCCAGTCATCTTCTATTTCAGGACCTTCCGCCACGGCAAAACCCAACCTTTGAAAAATAGATACTACCTGATTCCGCACAAGACTGATCGGATGGCGTGAGCCTGGAGGCATTGGATCGCCGGGTAATGACAAATCCGCGCCATTTTCTTCAATCGCTGCAGGTCCGTTTTCGGTGGCCGCTTTTAGTTCCTCATATTTTGCTTCAGCAAACAATTTAAATTCATTCAATAACTGCCCGAATTCCCGCTTTTTATCACCGGGCACATTTTTCATTTCTCCCATCACATCTTTTACCAATCCCTTGGTGCCGAGGTATTTGATACGGAATGCTTCCGTCTCGTTTGGTTTGGTAGCAACATAACTGCTGATTTCAGTTTTAAATGCGGCAATTTTCTCTAATAACTGTTCCATACCGCAAAAATAAGGAAATGTAGTAGACGGGGAGTTTTAGGGGTGATTGTTTTATGGGATAGGAGAATTGGTGGATGGTTATATTGTTTGCTTGTTGGATTGTTCTGTTTCAATAATTGTTGATGGATGTAGTTTGTGAGATCAGTTCCTTTAAGGATTTTTTTGCCCTTGTTGTTATGTACTTGTGAAAATTCATGTATCCACACACACCGCTGTTTTGTCTCTCACCAACAGCCCGAGTGCTTTGCCGTTGGTGGCATGTATTTAAAAAAGTGTACCTATAGCGGCACGCCGCTGTTGTGTCTTGGCCCAACAACCGAAGCGCCAACGAGAAAAGAAGCTTGTGTTTATTAATTCTTCTTTGCATGTTATTTGTTTGATATAAAAAGAGATGTAACAAAACTCTCCGTATTGATGTGCTGACCAACAGCCGAAGCGTGGAATTCAATTCATGTAAAAGCTTTAGTTAACTCACTTGAAAAACGCAGAACCAAGGTTATCTACTTATCCCGAAGTCTATCAATATTTGTCGACAAAATTTTAGTCAATGGGAATCGCTGAAGTTGGATTGCATCCTCATTTGGATGCTTATCTGTCTATACTTTAAATTGTTGATAAGAATATCAACTTTAGCTTTCGATCGGCCTGTTAGTATTGTATCTTTTTAATGAAATACCAACAACAGCAGAAAAGCGCAGCCTGACGAGACGTTGCATGTGTCATAAGAATTATGACCGATGTAACCTTATTCGTTTTATTTTTTAATAATCATTGCATCCTTAACCTACAGAACAACCACATGAATTTATTTCCGTAAGTCTTTCTTTCACATGCACTTTAAAACGATTTAACCATTGGTATTTTATAGTTTGGGGATGGCAATAGCAATAAAATTCAGTAAAATTTGTTATAACAGAAGAGACTACAGATCAACATCAAACATGAGAAAAATCTTAATAAATACCCTGGCTTTTTTTTTAACTACTTCGACTCAAGCACAGCACTGGTGGAAACCTACCAAAAATGAAATAATTGGATACTCCGGTTTTGTATTGGCAGGTGTGTCGAATGGTTTTAACCAGGCAATTGAACATCATAGTTATGGCCTTGGAAACCCATTTGTTGACATATCTGAAAGTTATAAAAGAAAGTACAAAGACTATGCTGCCGGTAACTTTAAGGAAGCTTATTTTGGAAGTAAAACATTTTTAGTATGGACAACAGATGCGTTTCATTTATCAAATATACTCGAAAAGGGTTTTTTAATTACGGGAGTAACACTTAATGTGTGGGATATAAAACTTGAAGTAAAAAAATACAAAAAAAAAGATAGGTGGAAAGTAATAGTTTTCAAAAAAATTCTTTTCCCTTTGTTAATTCAGAATCTGGCTTTTGAAGCAACTTTTAATAATCTACATCCTTGAACTGGATAGCTAGGTCAACTAAAAAAAATGAGATTTTTATAATTGGTTGTTAGCTAAAAGTGTGTTTGAAGAATACTCCAAGAGATCAACCCGACGAAGTGAATAAGCGCAAGTGTTCGCATTGCCAACTCCGCCACAGGATTCTTTTCTGTTGTCCATAGTTATAGATCTTGAAAGTCGTAATACTATCCTGAAGGCTAATAGGGCGTACTTAAAATTGTCGCAGTTCAATAGTGGGTTGCCAACCTTTTTTGAAGTGTTTTTAGCAGAAAAGAACCTGCACAAGATTGGCAACCCTTCCGGCAATTTTAGATGCCCCCGTCTAATATTTAGCTGTAAGTTTTTATCTTTAATATGTTATCCTGAATCTTCACATTTGGGCCAAAAATTGCCAGAAGCTTCATTGCGTTTAGTTTTCTAAAGTCGGCAATGCATTGTTGCTGGAGCTGAAGATCTTGCATCACCCATTGCAGTCCTTAATTGTGGCGGCAAACTTTTGCCCAAGTTGGTAGCCCCTTCAAAAAGTACCTAACATGGCACGCTGCTGTTGAGTGTCGGCCAAACAGCCGAAGCGCTAACCAGAAAAGACGATTGTGTTTATCAATTCTACTTTGCCCGTAGTTGGTATGATAGGAAAAAGCCAGATTGCAACCCAAACGTAGTTGTTGGTTTAATCAACAACGGCGTTTGGGTATTGCAAATATTTTAAAATTATTTAAATTAAACACCACAACGACAAAAAAAGCCAGTAGGCTACACCTTTGTATCGTCGTCCTCAAGGTCGCTTTCATCCTTATTTGACCAATCCTGCAATGCTTCTCTAATTTTTTCGATCACTGGTTTGGATTCTTCAACTGGTTCTCCTTTTTCGGGAATTGGTGGTGAACTATCTTTCTGATTGTCATCATTTGGGCTAGCGGCGGTTCCGTTTTCATTCTCGCCACCAGGACTGTAAATGAATGTATTGAAGGGTATCATGTTTATGAATTTAAAGATGAATAAAAAATACAGTTAGATTACTGTTGTCTATCTAAATTTAGTTTATTTAATTCAATAATTTTTAGAAAGTCTAAATTTATTGGTTTATTGATTTATGGGATAGAAAACATTCCTCCAATTCATCAACTTTAATTGTGAACGAACTTCATTAAGTTTGCCTCAAAATTTATAAGGATGTACGACTTGCAAGATTTTTTAATACCCATTGATATGCATGGGCTGAATGAAGATAGCGGTTACAACGATGGGCAAATGGCCAGGTTTATTATGAGTTATGATAGTGAATTATCGGAACTGGAAAAAGCAGACATTGTTTTAGTAGGCATTGGTGAAACCAGAGGCGGTGGTATTTTTAATAATGGCTTTGAAGCTGCCAATGCCATCCGTAAACAACTCTATCAACTGCATTACTGGCATTTTGATGTAAGGATTGCAGATTTTGGCAATATAAAAACAGGTGCTTCTTTAAACGATAGTTACGCTGCTATCAAAACCGTGGTGGCAGAATTACTGAGGATGAAAAAAACAGTTGTGTTGCTTGGCGGTACCCACGATATCACACTCGCCCAGTATTATGCGTACAAAGAGTTAGGCAGATCGGTTGAAGCCACCTGCATCGATTCTACCATCGACCTTAGGGGTGAAAGCTCCATAAGAAGTGAAAATTTTTTACTGGAAGTTTTAACTGGCGAACCCAATATGGTAACCCACTACAATCATATTGGGTTTCAAAGTTATTATGTGCATCCACGGATGCTGGAAACAATGGATAAGCTTCGCTTTGATTGCTACCGGGTTGGTTTAGCCAAAGAAAATATTGAAGAAATGGAGCCGGTCTTACGCAATACGGGTTTATTAAGTTTTGATATCAACGCCATCAAATACAGCGATGCGCCGGCAAACGATAACAGTCCGAATGGTTTTTCAGGTGAAGAGGCTTGCATACTCGCCCGATATGCCGGCATGAGTACTAAGCTGAGTACTTTTGGTATTTATGGCTACCTGCCAGATTCCGACAGAAACGAATTGACTGCCCGGCAAATTGCGCAGATGCTATGGTATTTTATTGATGGTAAAAGCCGCAGCAAACAAGAAGCTTCACTCGAAGAGCGGAATCATTTTAATGAGTACCATACTGCATTTGCAGAAGTAGATACGGTGTTTTTACAAAGTCGTAAAACAAACAGGTGGTGGATGCAGTTGCCCAATAAAAAACTGATAGCCTGTAGCTATAATGATTATCTAAGTGCCAGCAGAAACGATATACCGGAAAGGTGGCTGAGGGAACAGGAGCGGAATTGAGTTAGGGCGAAACACGAATTTTAGGCACTAATTACACGAATTAAGCATTAACTATTGCATCAATGATTACGTTATCATTCGAGTCGTAAAATGAATTGACAGGCCAATTTAAAATTAACATAGCACGCTGTTTTTTATGGCGGTTTAAATGAATGCTCCATGCCTGAATCAAACCAATACATGATAAAAAAAGCCGGGCAACTTAGCGACTCCGGCTTGTATATTCATTCTGCCAATCCACCTGGTTCAGCGTATTTCATCACCACTGCTTCAAACCTTGCCAACGGAGCCATTCGTGCTTTGTGCAAACTCAGTACTTTTCCCTTGATGGCATAGTTATCAACCATTGACAGCATTTCCATAAACTCTTTTTCGGGATCCATGTTTGGACAAGCCATCATTGTGCTTGCCAGCTTTGAAAAAGCCAGTCGATTGCCGGCTTGTAGCGTATAGCTTCCCATTAAGGTATTGCAACATCCATTACCCTGAATCCTGGAATCTTTTGCTTTTAACATCAGGTGCATTTCACTTGTCATATCGGCTGTTGTGGTAACGGGCTTTCCCAGTAATTCAGTCAGCTTCCAATAAGTTTCCGTAATGGGAGAATCGGTATCTGTTGCTCCATTTTGACCGGGTATTTTTTTGGAGGAACTACAGGATAGTAAAATAATTGAGGTAGTTAGTACCATCATCGTCTTCTTTAAAATAAATAACTGTTTCATTTGTTTTTATTTTAAAATATTCATTTTCGGAATTGCGATCTTTAAAAATCGCATTTGCTCCGATTAGGATACGCCAATTAATAGAATTACATAACTACAGTCAAAGTAATTTTCATTAATATTGGTAAACTGTAAATGTTCGAGGAGGAATAGTCAAAATTTTATCGCAGGCCATTCGCCCCGAATATCCATGCTCGCAAAATCCAACGGTGTTCTTATTCTTAAAACAGCACTTTTTTAATTGACTATACAATGCCGTTTAGTTAGCAGTTTAAGTGGCGGGTGGAGACACCCGCCACGGCTCGTGGCCGAGGTTGGTGTCTCCACCCGCCACCCTTAACTTAACGGCCTTAAGTTACTATAATTTAAATAATTTTACTGGCTGCTTCAATTTGTTCGTCGCTTCCCATAACGATCAGCCTTTCGCCGGGATGTATCATATAAGACGATGGCGGATTGATAGAGTACCTGTTTAATTCATCTTTCACACCCAGGATGGTGCAGTTGGTTTTTCTCCACAGATCCAGATCAAATAACGAAATGTCTTTATGGGCTTTCAGTTCAGCTACTCTAAACAGGTTGTTGTTTCTCGTGCTAAGGATCGACAACATTTCAACCACATCAGGCAGCATCACTAAGGTGGCCATGTGTGAGCCACCAATTTTATCCGGCATAATTACATTGCTGGCGCCTGCTATTTTCAATTTATTAACAGAAGAATCGTGTGACGCCCGGCTAATAATGGTAAGATCGCCATTGAGTTGTTTGGCTGTGAGCACCACAAATAAGTTATCTGCATCTACCGGTAGGGTTGCTATCAAAGCTCTTGCATGTTTTATGCCTGCTTCAATTAATACATCATCTTTGGTGGCATCGCCTTTTAAAAAATGGGGTACCGGGAATTTCAGATTAGTTCCCAATTCATTTTTTTCTTCCAGTATTACGAAAGGTATTTTATTCTCATGCAAAACCTTTGCACATTCTTTACCATTTCGGCCAAAGCCACAAATGATCACATGATTGCTTAAGTGATGGATTTTATTTTCCATAGTAATTTGTTTGTATTTTTTTATAAAGTCAATATCAAAAAAAAAGCGGGATAACCAGGAGATAAAATAAGTGAATAAACCAAGGTTAACCAGAATGAGTACAATGGTAAAAATCTGGCCGGTTTTACTCAATGGTTTCACTTCACCATACCCGACAGATGCGATTGTTATGATGGTCATATACAGTCCTTCAAGAAAACTATAGTTTTCAAGAAGCATATATCCAAATGAGCCCAGTAATACTAAAAGGCATAAAAAAAATAGTGGAAAAAATAGTCCTTTAAGAAGATTTAATCGTTTTAGGAAGTACATAGCTGTAATTGTTTGTGGAAAGTAGCACTTTACGCTGAGATGCAGGAGAGAAATCTGTCCAATCAACAGAATCGTATCATTCCTTTTAAATGGCGGCACTTTCAATATTTAGCAAAATTATACTGCGCAAGGGATAAAGCAGTGAACTGTAGATTTCGAATTGATATCCAATGCAATCGCAAGCCGCAAGAATAGCCTCAACTAAAAAGTGCTGGAAAAATAGCTCAATGGCCGTTAAAAAATCAAGGCTGCCTGAGCCGGCATTTTTTACAAATTATTATTGACTTCGGCAATTCTGTGCAAAGAGGCGTTGCCTTGGTTTATATTGTAATTACGGGTTTCAGCCCGTTGATAAACTACGAGACAGTATATTGAGAACCTTAGGTTCGGGGCATATAAAGAGAGCCGCAACAAGCAACCAAACCTGTTGATTTTACTAATTTATCCTACTATACTTGCCGAGCCTAAGACTTTCGACCAGAAGCTTTTTTAAACACAACGGGTTAAAACCCGTTGTTACAAAACGGAAACGAGCCTACGGCTCTACAGTTTTCTTTTGATGAAGTGGATCCTAATTGCGGATAGTTATTAAATTTATTCAGCTACTTGCTCTGCCAGCTAGCGGATTGATTTTAGCTCATTGAGTTATTTTTCAGCCTTTTTAATTTCAGCCTTGATTTTTTGTCATCAAGGCAAAAAGAAAATAGGGTAAAGCATTTGTAGAAAAGCTCTTTCAATAAAACCCACGCTGTTTCTAAATCAATATTTTACGCCTTATGAAGTATAAACAGAAAGTTTGAAATGGCTCTTTCAGGAAATCATAACCAGGGTGGATTTTAAAAACTAAAATATTAGCATATATCCTACATCTCTTCGCTACCACCAATGTAGCTTTGAAAATAAAATACCTTTCAACAAACAAAATCCGTTCATCAATCCTATCGTTTATATTCAGCACATTGTTGTATTTTCCAATTTCAAAATTATTCAATTATGAGATTATTGCTTTCTATTGCATCCGTATTTGCAATGCTGTTTGCCTCGGCGCAAAAAGATAAACCAGCTTTGGCCGCCACTGATTCTGTTTTATTTGGAAAAATTAAATACCGGCAGGTAGGGCCCTTCAGAGGTGGCAGAAGTGCTGCGGTGGCGGGTAGTTTTAAAAATAAAAATACGTTCTACTTTGGCGCAACAGGTGGTGGTGTATGGAAAACCACCGATGGCGGCAGCAACTGGAAAAATATATCTGATAAATACTTTGGCAGTTCTATAGGTGCAGTAGCGGTGGCGCCGTCTGATGAAACTATTCTGTATGTGGGTGAAGGGGAAAATACGTTACGGGGCAACGTGAGTGAGGGATTGGGCGGCATGTGGCGCAGCGACGATGGTGGCAGAAGCTGGAAAAATATCGGACTTAAAAACACCCGGCACATTGTTCGCATTTTGATTCATCCTAAAAATCCTGACATTGTTTGGGTAGCTGCCCTTGGGCATTTGTTTGGCCCAAATGACGATCGGGGTGTTTATAAAACCATTGATGGCGGTAAAAATTGGAAAAAAGTTTTATTTGCCAATGTCAATGCCGGTGCGGTAGACCTGGTGATGGAACCGGGCAATCCAACAACATTTTATGCCAGTACCTGGAATATTCGACGCACACCGTATAGCCTTGAAAGCGGCGGACTGGGCAGTGCAATGTGGAAGAGTGTGGATGCAGGTGAAACCTGGGTGAACCTGATGGAAAAAAAAGGGTTACCCAAAAAAGAAATTATTGGTAACATAGGTATTACGGTCAGTTCCGTCAATCCGGAAAGGGTGTATGCAATCATTGAATGCAAAAGCCGTGGATTGTATCGCAGCGATGATGGTGGCAATACCTGGGAAAAACAAAGCGACGACGCTAATATTTTACAACGGGCCTGGTACTTCAGTAAAATTTTTGCAGATATCAACAATGAAAATATTGTGTATGCGCTCAATGTAAAATTTTATCGCAGTATGGATGGCGGCAAAACCTTTAAGTCCATCAATACCCCACATGGCGATCACCATGATTTATGGATAGATCCGGAAGATGCCAACCGGATGATAGTAGGCGATGATGGTGGTGCGCAGGTCAGTTTTGATGCGGGTGCCAACTGGAGCACTTACGAAAACCAGCCAACTGCACAATTCTATCGGGTTTCTACAGACAATCATTTTCCCTATCGGATATTGGCGGCACAACAGGATAATTCTACAGTTAGAATTTTAAGTGCGAGTGACGGCGGGCAAATTTCAACCGGCGACTGGAGCCCGACTGCGGGTGCTGAAAGCGGTTATGTAGTAGCGGATCCGCTAAATCCGGATATTGTGTATGGGGGTAATTATGGGGGGTACCTTAGCCGGTTCGATCACAGAACAGGCGAAAACAGGGCCATCAGCGTATATCCTGATAACCCATTGGGTGCTGGTGTAAATACCATGAAATACCGCTTTCAATGGAACTTTCCCATCTTTTTTTCACCACACAATCCTAAGCGTTTGTATGCGGGTGCCCAGCATTTATTTGTAACAGAAAACGAAGGACAATCATGGGAAATGATTAGTCCCGATCTTACTATCAACGACAGCGCCAAACAGGTTTCAAGCGGTGGCCCTATAACGCAGGATAATACTTCGGTAGAATATTATTGCACTATTTTTACAGCCATTGAAAGTCCGTATGAAAAAGATCTGCTATGGACAGGTAGCGATGATGGCCGCGTAAATGTGAGTAAAGATGGCGGTAAAAACTGGGCAGATGTAACACCGGCTACTGTCGGCAAATGGATGATGTGGAATTGCATAGATGCTGATCCGTTTAAAAAAGGTGCAGCCTACATTGTGGGTACCAAATACAAAATGGATGATTTTAAACCTTATATTTTTAAGACAGAGGATTATGGTAAAACCTGGAAGGAGATTACCAACGGAATACCAGCCATGCATTTTGCCAGGGCCATCCGTGCCGATAAAAAGCGTGCAGGTTTATTGTATGCAGGAACGGAATACGGCATGTACATCAGTTACAACGATGGGGCCAACTGGCGTCCATTTCAACTGAACCTGCCCATCGTACCCATTACAGATATGACGATTAAAAACAATGACCTCGTGGTGGCTACACAAGGTCGTGCGTTGTGGGTTCTTGATGATCTTACAGCCGTACAACAATATGATGCCGCAGTGATGAATAAAAATTTACTGGTGTTGCCGGTAAACGATGCTTACCGCAGGAATGGCTTTGTAAATGTAAGTGCAAAAAATGCAGGTACCAACCCACCCAATGGCGCTGTGCTTAATTTTTATGTAAAAGAATTGAATGATACCACTAAAGGAAGCATTACTATATTAGATAAAAATAAAAAGGAAATCAAAACCTTTGCAACAGATGCCAAAGAGAAAAAAGATCAGTTTGAAATCAGCAAGGGCATGAACCAGTTTGTATGGAATATGTTTTATCCTGATGTAGAGAAAATTGAAGGCATGATTTTATGGAACGGAAACGTAAGCGGCCCCAAAGCTGCGCCAGGCAATTATTTCGCCAAAATTAAAGTAGGCAAAGACTCTACCGAACAATCGTTTAACATCCTTGCAAATCCAACCTATCAGGTAACCCAACAAGAATATGAGGATCAGTTTAACACCCTCATTACCATCCGTGATAAATTTGGCTCCATCCAAAAAGCGATCAAAAATATACGGGATATGCGTAGCCAGATCACCGGCTTTTCTGAACGTCAGGGAAAAGATTTGCCAAAGGAAATAAAGGAAAAGGGCGATACCATTAACAAACAATTGACTGTCATTGAAGAAGCCTTGTATCAAACAAAAGCCAAGAGTGGCCAGGATGTATTGAACTATCCCATTCGGTTAAATGATAAAATCGGCGGGTTGTATGATTATGCCAACAGCGGTAACAATGCCCCTACCAAACAAGTGAAACAAGCCTATGCTGATTTGGCTGCTATGGCCGATATTCAGTTAAAAAAATTACAACAACTGATGGATAAAGAAGTGGTGGAATTGAACCAGTTGATCCGTGAAAAGGCAGTTCCTGTAATTGCTCCGAAGAAGGAATAAGGTGTAAAATAGCTGTTCGAAGAAAGTATTAAAATAACAACGCCATCAGCTTTAAAACTGATGGCGTCTTTTTTTACCAAAACTGACTACTGCTTATGAGAAGGGTTTAATGACCGATTGAATGTTCTTTTGTAAGTATAAATCATAGAAACTGTAAAAAATTGCGAAAACGATTGCGCAATTTTCGGAGCGGTTTAAATTCGATGGGGATCTACAAGCTTGCAACTAACTTTTAATGGTTGGTTATAATACTTAGACTTTACTTTTGAAATAATTGCAATAGTTTTTTAATTTACAGATTTCACATTTAGGGTTATTGTCTAAACAAATTCCGTTTGAGAGTCCAAAGGTTTTGCTTATTCCTTCTTGTCCATATTTGACAAGAATGATGTCAATGTAACGAATTGGCAGTTGAGTATCCCTGGCAAATTTTCTACCATGAATGACTGTTTTTAGTAATTGTTTTTCATTTTCAATTAATCCTAATCTTTTAAAAATCCGTGATATGACTCTATCTGGTTTTAAAACTTGAAATCCAATGTCTGTTAGGAAATGATAAACTGTTACACCTCCTAAATATTTAAAACGATATTCTAGTTCTTCTTTTAACATTGTAAGGTTTTCAAATGATGATTCAGCTTCAAAGCTATTCAGGTAGTTTTGAAAGGATCCGTATATATTAACAATGCCCTTAAATGTCTCAGCGTTTGCAATACAACTTCTAATTTTCCTCTCATTTCTTATCATTGTAGCATCTGCGAGAATATCTGAAACGTTTTCTTCCGTGTACTCAGAAACTGTATTGAAATCTGAAAAGTGATTTAGGATAATTTGTTCTTTATCTTCAACCACTGATGCACGAAAACCCGAATAAAATATAATCATTGTCAGCCGCTGAAAAATTTCTTTATCTGACCATTTTTTATCTTTCAATTTTTTGAATTCTCCATATTGTTCGTCGAATTCGCTTTTAGAAAAAGAAGAGCATTGCTTAAGGGTATTTTCAACTTTCCCGAAGATATCTTTATAGTTTGTCATTTTAATATTGCAGCTAATTTTAAATATACAGATGTATTTTCCTAATTCACTTGTTTATGATATTTATTCCGATACTCAACCGGCGTAAGTCCGGTGATCTTTTTGAAGATGTTCCGGAACGCTTTTGTATCCGTATAACCTACATCAAACATTACTTCACTGATGTTTTTATGGCTGCTTTCAAAGCTCCTTTTGGCAGCCTCGATTTTTACCCGCTGTATGTATTCTGCCACGGTGTTATTGGTTGCTTTTTTAAATCTTCTTTCAAAACTTCTTCTGCCCATAGCAACCAGGCTGGCAAGACTTTCTACTAAAATTTTTTCATTGTAATTAACCTCAATAAAATCCTGTGCTTTTAAAATTTCGGCATCTTCATGTGTTTTCTGTCCCTGGAACATCATAAAGGCAGACTGGCTTTCCCGGTCGATATCGATGGCAAAATATTTGGACGCTAAAATTGCTGTATCACGATCGGTATACTTTTCGACAAGGTATAAAAGTAAATTCCAGTAAGAGTTGGCGCCACCACTGGAATAGAGCCGGTGTTCTTCAGTAATGATGCTGCCATCTACCAGCTCTACATTTGGAAACATTGTTCTGAATTCATTCGACGAGTTCCAATGCGTAGAACATTTTTTGCCATCCAGCAATCCGGTAGCTGCTAAAAGAAATGCACCGATACAAAGCGATGCGACCTCTGCGCCATTTTTATATTGTTCCACAATCCAGGGTATTAAATCCTTGTTCAGCTCAAGCGCAGTTTTCATATCGCCACTTAGTGCAGGAATAAAAATAAGATCAGCTTGCTTAACCTCATTTAACAACTGATCGGTGTGTACCGAAAATAGACTGTTGTCTAGTTTTATTTCTTTCGAAAGTCCTACCAATGCTACATTGAATAGGGGCGCTTTGCCCGATACCTGCAGAAACTGGTTGACCGCTTTCAGCATATAATGCGGATCGGCCACGGCTTCAATCACCGCCGTTTCCGGAACAAGGATGCATACATTTTTCATTGAACAAATATAAAATCTTTATTGGTCGCAAATATACCCATCAAATGTCGTGATTGCACCTTGCAAAATCCATTTACAGATTGCATCTTTGTATCGTTCAATCTTTCAATTCAACAACAAAAAAAAGCTATGGCCAAACAAATATTTGTAAACCTGCCAGTAAAGGATTTAAACAAATCAAAAGAATTTTTTACAAAACTGGGATTTAGTTTTAATCTGCAGTTTACGAATGAAGAAGCCACCTGTATGATCATTGCTGAAAATATTTATGCAATGCTGTTAGTGGAAAAACGATTCCGGGATTTTACCAAAAAGGAAATTGCAGATGCCACCAAAACTACCGAAGTATTGATTGCAATTGATGCGGAAAGCAAAGAAAAAGTGACTGAAATGGTTGAGCAGGCAAAAGCAGCAGGCGGAACAATTTATATGGAGCCCGCTGACCATGGATGGATGTATCAGCACAGTTTTGCTGACCTCGACGGGCACCAGTGGGAAATTTTATTTATGGATGAAACCTTGCTCCCTGAAGATTTTAATAAGCAGCAGCCAACTGATAAAACAATCTTAACAGTGGATTGCCTGATAAATGCATCGGTTGAGAAAGTATGGAATTGCTGGACGGCACCGGAGCATATTGTAAACTGGAATTTTGCATCGGACGATTGGTGCAGCCCTGCTGCAACAAATGATTTACGCATAGGCGGAAGATTCAATACCAGGATGGAATCGAGTGACGGAACAATGGGATTTGATTTTGAGGGCACTTACCAAACTGTTAAAGTGAATGAGCAAATTGAATACATCATGGATGATGGCAGAAAAGCAACCGTCTTATTTATAAAAAAAGGAGAGACCATTCAACTCATAGAAAGTTTTGAAGCGGAAGCGATGAACTCCGTTGAATTGCAGCAGCAGGGCTGGAAGGCAATACTGGATAATTTTAAAAAGTACGTAGAAAGTAATTAATAAAAAATGGCAAGTACGAAAATCATAGATAGTAAAACGCTGGTGACGGCTTTTATTCAAAAGCTTGATCCGGAACTTGTACAAATAGTGGAAGCCTTGCGCCAGATCATTTTAAGTACAGATGCCCAAATTGACGAACAGATCAAATGGAATTCGCCCAGTTTTTACTACATGGGGGAGATGAAAGCATTTGATCCAAAGGAATATAAAAGAAACATCGTGGTTGTAAATATTCATAGAGGGTGGGCATTGCTTGTTTTTCCAACGGGTGCAGTGGTAAAAGATGGGCTTGGGTTATTGGAGGGTGAATATAAAGATGGAAGAAGGATAGCAAAATTTTACAACATGGATGATGTAGCTGCAAAAGGTGAAGCATTGAAAAAAGTGATTACAGCATGGTTAAAACTGGTAGATAAATAGCAGGTATTTTGCAAACGAAAAATGAACCAATGAATAGGGTAGCAAAAGATATTGATACTTATATTTCAATGCAACCTGGCACTATTCAGCCAGTACTTGAAAAGCTGCGCCAATTAATTAAATCAGTGGTGCCAGATGCAGAAGAAGTAATTAGTTACGGTATGCCCGCTTTTAAATGGAATGGCATGCTGGTTGGGTTTGCAGCAGCCAAAAAACATATTGGGTTTTACCCCTGGAATGGATCTACTGTTCTACAATTTAAGGAAGAACTAAAAGATTACGAAACCTCACCCGGTGCCATTCGTTTTCCCTACGGGCACCCATTACCGGTAGCGCTGATTAAAAAGCTGGTGAAGTGGCGGAGGAAAGAAAATATAGTGAAAGGGGATCACTAATAAACTTACCTTTTCTTTTGTTTTTGATTGGAATGTGGGAAGAGGTCTAATATAAAAAAAAGGCTGATTTTCTTAGATTGTCGGTTGATGATGAATAGGTTTGGCTATCTGGAAAGAGATCACCTCCACGGTACAATTATTTGTAAAGGTTGGCAAACCTATATTGTAAAAATGTCATTAAAAAACGGCCGTGTGGCAAGTTCCATTAATAGATACGGCGCAGCTGTGATTAGATACTATCCTCCTTTATAAACGGATGTAAAATGATAGAAGTGTTTAAAACAAATATTACCAGTGTAAAAATGGCTCGCAGGTTAACCAGGGAGATACATGACCATTTTGTAGGGTATAAAGTAAATTTTGATCTTACAGACTGCGACAGGATTATGAGGGTAGTTTGTAAAGCCGAAGATTTTTGCCGACAGCATTTCATTCAATGGCTTAGCGCAAGAGATTGCGTGGCAGAAATATTGCCGGATTAATAAACAGGTAAAATCCTTTTTTTATTTTTTGATCAATCAATAATCATTTAAGATGCAGATGAATCCATATTTAACCTTTAATGGCAATTGCCGGGAAGCAATGCATTTTTATAAGGGAATTTTGGGAGGCGAATTGAATTTTCAAACCATTGGAGAATCGCCGATGGCGATGAAGATGCCTGCACCGATGAAGGATTTTATTTTGCATGCGCAACTATCAAAAGGTGCATTGGTAATGATGGCATCCGACATGGTGGCCGAGCCCGGGCTTGTTAAAGGAAATGCCGTATCGCTTATGTTGGACTGCGGCAGTGAGGTGGAAATAAGAAGCTGCTTCGAAAAGTTATCTGAAGGTGGAAAAAAGGATCACTCATTGGAAGTCACTTTTTGGGGCGCCATCTTTGGTGACCTCACCGATAAATATGGCAATCGCTGGCTCTTGCATTTCGATATAAACAAGAAGACAAACTAATTAACAATCACCCATTAAAAACCAACCATCATGAAATCAACAAAAATCATCTTTTGGGTATCCACTATTTTAATCTTTTTATTTGAGGGTCTAATGCCTGCATTTACCTCGCAAACCGAAATGGCGAAAGAGGGGATACGTCATTTGGGCTATCCGCAATATTTCGGAAATCTGTTGGTGGTGTTTAAAATATTGGGTTCACTGGCATTGGTAATTCCACAAGTGCCTGCCCGCATTAAAGAATGGGCCTATGCCGGTTTTGCATTTGATTTTATTTTCGCCTTTGCCAGCCATTGGGCAGTGGATGGCTTGGGTGGACTAACATTTTTTCCATTGTTAGTGCTTGCTGTTTTAATTGTGTCGTACATGGCATATCATAAACTAAAAGCAGGCACACAATCATAAAGGGAGTTTAAGAATAGCCTGATATGGTTTGGGGGTAAACCGATCGTTTTTATGCGGTACCTGTAAAAGGGTCCTAGTATTTTAAGAAGCTGCCTAATAAATGGACCCTGTTAAAATGATAACCGAAGGCATTTCTATTTATCTTCGAATACGGCTTTAATTTCAGCGATTGATTTTTTAAAAGATCAATCGCTGAAATACAAACCGGACTAATAAGAATAAACAAATTATATCTTGAAAAATCACAGCACCAAAAACCACGGCAATATCATCCGTTTAAAATTGGTATCTCAGAAATTTATCCCCGCCAATTTTTATTTAGTTGTGGTTGGAGTAATTGTATTATTGTTTTCTTCCTGCACTGTTTCCAAACAAATTTCTAAACAGGCCAATAATGTTTTATTAAAGGATCCCGCCATCAGCACGGGTCATATCGGGATCAGTATTTACGAACCGGCTACCGATCGCTATTGGTACAACTATGATGCAACCAAATATTTTGTACCGGCTTCTAACACGAAATTGTTTTCACTCTATGCTGGTATGAAATATCTGGGCGATAGTTTGGTTGGATTGAGATATGAGATAGACAAGGATTCTTTGGTACACATTCAACCGACCGCTGATCCTACTTTTCTGCATCCGGAGTTTTTAAATCAACCAGTATATGCTTTTTTAAAAAGTAGTAAATGGATTAGTTTTACCAATCGTTCCTTCACAGATAATTTTATGGGCATGGGTTGGGCATGGGATGATTACACGTCATCCTACATGGTGCAACGAAGCAATTTTCCGATCTATGGCAATTTAATTAATATCAAAAAGTCGGGCAATGGCGTTACTGTTATGCCATCCAGCCAGCCTTATTTGATCCCAGAAAGCACGAACCTGCAAAATGGTTTTGATGTACAAAAAAAATGGGATGATAATTTAATGACCATCATTGCAGGAACAAACCAGCGTTTGTTTGTTCCATTTACACCCCATTCGCTGCATATTATTGAAATGCTAAGAGATACGTTGCATTTATCGATAACACCCGGTCCTGACCAAACCAAGCCATTCAAAAATCTAATTCATTCGCAGCCATCCGATTCTCTTTTCAAACCCATGATGCACCGCAGCGATAATTTTTATGCCGAGCAAACCTTGCTGATGGCAAGTAACGAACACCTTGGTGTTATGAATGATGAAAAAATAATTGATACCATTTTAAATACCGATCTAAAGGACATTCCACAAAGACCCAAATGGGTAGATGGCAGCGGGCTGAGCCGCTACAATTTGTTTACGCCTCAATCATTCGTGTACATTTTAAACAAACTTAAAAATGAATTTGGGCTGGAAAGATTAAAAAATATTTTACCTACCGGTGGCGAGGGAACGCTGAGCGCCTACTATAAAAAAGATGCCGGATTTATTTTTGCCAAAACCGGCACGCTCAGCAACCATTGTGCTTTGAGCGGTTTTATCATTACTAAAAAAAATAAGCTGTTGATCTTTTCGGTACTAAACAATCACTATAAAACCAGTGCCACACCGGTACGCAAGGCCGTTGAAAAATTCCTGCAGAATATCCGGGAGAAATATTAATCAACGCCCAAACATTCGATCCAGTTCATATTTTTTAAAGGCAGTATAAGTTGGTTTGCCATTAGGTGTAATATTGGGCATAGCACAAATAAATAGATCCTGCACCAGCGATTTCATTTCTTTGTGGCTGAGCGGTTTACCCGCTTTAATGGCCTGTTGCCAGGCAAGTGAACGCAACAGTTTTTCCCTTTTGCTGTATTTTAAATCATTGCTGAAATGTTTGTATTGCTCCAGCATTTTTTCAATAGCAACTTTTTCATTGCCCTGGTCCACATCGGCCGGAGTGCCTTGTATTACAAAAGTGTTGTTGCCAAAAGGTTCCAGGTGATAACCCAGGTAATGGAGGTCGGGCAACAGATCATTCAATAGCACTACATCAGCAGCAGCCAGTTCCATTGTTTGCGGAAACAAACTTTGCTGAATGGAAATGGGTTTGCCATCTACCGCTTTCATGTATCGCTCATACAAAATACGCTCGTGTGCATTTTGCTGGTGAATTACAATAAAGCCGGCATCATTTTGTACAACGATGTAAGTAAAATGCATTTGCTGCATCGGCGTATCATCCTGAATTTGCAGCCGCTTTTCTGTATAAAGCGACTGGGTATTGTTTGTGGAGTTCGGTTGTTCCGATGACCGTAAATTATCCATTAACGGACGCTGGTCTTTGGAAACAGGCTCATAAAATTCACGCCAGTGCTTTAGCTCACTTTTGTTTTCAATAAAATGCGCCTGGTTTTTTTGTGAGAAAGTATTGTATAGCGATGAGGAGGCAACCGAAGATTTTTTTTCTTCAGAGAAAGGTTTACTGATGGCATCCAGGTGTTGGATATTTGAATCGAGTTCAAAATCGAGTGTAGGCGAAATGCTGAATTGCGCCAGTGCATGCTTTACCGCACTCTGCACAAAAGCGTACACAATTTTTTCATCTTCAAATTTTATTTCCTGTTTGGTGGGATGCACATTGATGTCGAGTTGTGCCGGATCCAAATCAATAAACAACGTGTACATCGGAAAACTATCCTTTGCAATCATGGAGTCAAAAGCGCCCATTACCGCATGGTTGAGGTAGGCACTTTTTATAAACCGGTTGTTTACGAAAAAGTATTGATCGCCCCGGGTTTTCTTGGCTGTTTCCGGTTTGCCTACAAATCCATATATATTCATGTAGTCGGAATGTTCCGCAACACTCACGAGTTTTGCACTGTAATTGTTTCCCAAAAGTTGCACAATACGTTGTTTCAGCGTGCCCCTGTCGAGGTGAAAAACCTGTTGCCCGTTGCTGGTAAGCGAAAAGAAAATATCCGGAAATGACATGGCTACCCGGATAAACTCATCCACAATATGCCTTAATTCGGAAGGATTGCTTTTTAAAAAATTGCGACGGGCAGGCACATTGAAAAACAGGTTTTTCATGGCGATGCTGGTGCCTTGTTCCATGGCCACCGGCTCCTGCTTTTTCACCACACTGTTGTCAATTTCAATATAGGTGCCGGTGGTTTCCGATTCCTTTTTCGATTTCAGTTCCACCTGCGCTACGGCCGCAATACTCGCCAGTGCCTCGCCACGGAAACCCATGGTTTTGATATGAAACAGATCCTCAATGTTTCTTATTTTGGAAGTGGCATGCCGCTCAAAACTCATACGGGCATCAGTTTCGCTCATGCCCTTGCCATTGTCGATTACCTGCACCAATGCTTTTCCAGCATCGTTTACCACCAGTTTAATTTCGGAGGCACCGGCGTCTACGGCATTTTCAAGCAGTTCCTTAACGGCACTAGCCGGGCGCTGGATCACTTCTCCGGCAGCAATTTGATTGGCAATATTATCGGGCAATAATTGAATGATATCTGGCAAAATAACTCCTTGTTTTGGTGCGAAATTACGGAGGAATGGGGGGTAATGGAGTAATGGGGGAAAGATTTAGTTTGGGGGGAAATCGCTTATTACAAGAATAGCATTTCAAAATGGACTCAATCCAGCTCAATTTATTATAGATTGAATCTGAAAATGAAAAAAAAGGCTTATTTGGAAATGTGTTTTTTGCAAAGTAGTAAAATTGATATAATATTTGGAACTAGGTAGAGTATCTTTAGCAAAAGCATGGCACGCATATTAAATAAAGAAAGCCTTGAATTGATGTACAAATAAAAATTATAAAAAATAGATGCTCATAAATAGTCTTTATGAAGTTGTAAAAAAATTAAATTTCATTCAGGTGCCATATATGTTATCTGGTAGTTTAGCTATGGGCTTTTATACGGTAAGCAGAAGTACGTACGATATAGATATTGTTATACATTTGAATGAATCTGATATAGACAATCTGGAAAAGGTTTTTGAAAATGATTACTTCTATAAACCCACCGTAATAGAGGAAGTTAAAAGTAAAGGTATGTTTAACATAATCAGTAATACATCAGGTTTTAAAATTGATTTTATTTTATTAAAAGATGATGCATACAGTAAGTTGGCATTTGCAAATAGGGTTTTATTAACTGATTTCGGGAATCCTATTCATGTAATTTCTACAGAGATTTAATAATAGCCAAGCTAAAGTGGATATAACAAATCTATAGCGAACGGCAATATAAGGATATTGAAAATCTTTTATTGGGAAACAAACCGGATATGAATTACATCAAATATTGGGTAAACGAAATGAAACTCGAGACATTTAATTTATTTTAACATGAATAATATGTATCATTTCCAAAACGACACACCGTTAAGTATACGCACAAGGCAGGCAGAAATCATTCAAGCCAAAACCAATCAAGAAAAACTAGAGCTAACTGCTCAAATAGTAGATTTCTGTTATGAACAAACCATGACTCTATTAAAGAAACAGTTGGGAACAAAAGATCCGGCAACATTAAAGGCTGCCTTTGTAGAAGCAGTTTATAAAGATGATTTTAGTGAAGAGGAATTGGAAAGGGTCCGTGTTTTTTTTACGAGTCATAGATAAAACCGAACAACATTCATATACGTTCTGCAATTTGATATCTAATATTTTAGGCGAGATGAGCTGCAATCTGGTCTTTAGAGATTCTTCCTTATCGCCTTTCATAAATTATACTTTTTATTTCGGATTTGTTTTAGGGTACTAAGGGTTTGAATAACCCCCTAAAAGTGTTCCAAATCTCTCGAAATAAGACGGCGGATTTCATCTAAATCCTTATCTGCTCTTTTTAACCATAAAGCGGCTACGTTGTTTTTACCTTTTCTTCCATTTGGTTCTGGGTATAAAATTCAACTTTATCAATCTGCCTATCTACAGCGTCAACCGTTTCTATCAATTTCAGTTATTCAATAAGGTCCTCTAATTCAAATGTTGAAGGAAGCTGATTAACCATTGCTAACACTGTTTCTTTTTTCATTTTGAATATTTATGATTAAAATTTAAAATTCCTTTTACAAGTATTGATATCCCTTTCAGTTGCAGGTTGATCAAACAAATTCTGGTACTTAGTTTCTCCGTTAATTTAACCCATAAATTTTAAATATCTATCCATTGCTATAGGGTGCATTTAAAATTGTCGGAAGGGTTGCCAACCTTGTTCAGATTCTTTTCTAATAAAACCCACTTAAAAAAGGTTGGTAACCCTGTACCGAGGTGCGACAATTTTAAATACTCCATTGCAATACGAATGGCTTTGTTTTTCATAATTGTCAAAGAACCAAGCTAATAACAAGTTTAAATACAAATCAAAACTTATTTCGTTAGATAAAGATGCTATTGCAGAAATTCGGTCAATGGTAGAAAATCGCTCTATCAAAAAAGTTAAAGTAAGATATCTTGGAACCAGACGGGTAATAATCGTTGTTATTACCAGATATCCAAAAAACTCACTTCGGCAGTACAGTCAATGTGTAGCGCAAACGGGTAAGTTTCAGGGTTAACTTCTATCGGTTCATATTGGCCGTTAATGAACTCGTATATTTCAACTTTTTTAAATTGTGGATCAACAATCAGGTAATATATTACCTGTTGAGATTGATACAATTCCATCTTCTCCCCACGATCTTTAGAGGCGGTCGAGGGAGATAATATTTCTACCACCGATACGGGCGGGAAGTCGAGGTACCTTTTTTCAATTTTATCACAAACGACTAATAAATCAGGTTGAACTACTGTATCTTCTTTTATCTTCCAATCTAATGGTTAGTATGCTTTGCATTTTTTTAATGCCCTCACAAATTCGAAAGTTAAAAGTGTACTTACACTTTGATGAGGCGGCACTGACTCATTATTCCCAAATGTCCCAAAGATTTACATTGGCCGCACAATTATCATCCAGTTCAAAGGAGAATATCTTCGGACTATCGGCTACCAAATCATATTTGGTTTGGATGAACTGGTATATTTCTACCTTTTTAAATTGCGGATCTACGATCAGGTAATATTTTACCTGTTGTGATTGATACAATTCCATTTTTTCTCCCCGGTCTTTGGAAGCTGTAGCAGGGGATAATATTTCAACCACTAATGCAGGTGGAAAATCAAGGAATTTCTTTTCTATTTTATTACAAACCACCAGTAAGTCAGGCTGCACAATGGTGTCTTCTGCAATCTTCCAGTCGATTGGCAGATAAACTTTACAATTGTTGCAGCCTTTCGAAAGGCCATTTTTAAAAGCAGTGTAAAGATTGCCATTTGCAATTTGGTGCTGCGGTACCGGCATTGGTGCCATCGAATAGGGCATTCCTTCAATTAACTCCCAGTT
>JBGSMI010000211.1:0-25206 GCA_041740215.1 Ferruginibacter sp. | reverse complement strand
AAATTCCCTAACCTTATAATCACCAAAGTGCCTATTAACAATGGTTTGAAAGGAGGTAGATGATATAAGATTCATGATTTGCGAAAAAACATATTTCCCTGAATTCATAACTAAATGATTTTCAGTAATTTACATTTTTTTGCTTCGAAAAAATTCAAATCGTCTTAGGCTAAAAATCGCAGAAAACTCAATAATGACAATACTTTCAAAGAACTATATAGAATGATAACGCAATGCTAGTGACTTGGTTTAATAAACTCCATGTCATTTTCAAGTACTATTTTATAAAGTGTAAAGCCAGCCTTATTTCTTTCACCTGTATTAATTACATCTTTTACAATCAAAGTATAAAATTCTTCCAGCTTTGTGCTGTCACTGGTGTCTTCTTCTCCTCTTAGTTGGTAATATCCCCTCTTTTGATTAAAATTTATTAGAAGCCAGCTCATTTCTTCTTTACTAATTTTTTCTGTAAGTGCTTTCTTTCTAAGATAATAAATTGTCCAGTCATGGGGTATTTTTTTACCATCCACCAATAATTCAGGATTAGCTTTTATAAAATCTGTAACCATTTCATAAAAAGAATCCATAAACAAAAATTCATGTTTTCCATTATCTCCAATTCTGTAAACTATTTTTGGTTCGGTGCCTGGTAAAAATTGGCCCAGATGTTTATCAAAATCAATGGAAGCAGCATAGTGCTTAGGTAAAAATCCAAGGAGGTGCAATACCCGGTGCAGTCGTTCTCTTCTTAATAAATCCCTTTGTCCCAATCGTCTTACCGATCGGTAACCTGTACGCTCTGCCGTTTGAGATATAGAAACACCACTATCAAACTTCCCCAATACATCTTGTGTCATCGGTATAATGCGAGCTCCCATGCCATTGATCATTCCCAATTGGTTTTCAAATTGCTGATCAATCAATGCCCATCCAATAGAGTTGGTTCCCAGATCTAATCCTAATATTTTTTTCATAAAGTATAATGTTGACTATTTATTTCTATATTTGTTTTGAAAGCAAATCACAATAAGGATTATTCCGTTGTGTAAACATTTACGCAGCCCTCGTCGTTTATCGGGGGCATTTTTATGTGTAGTTGCCTCCTCTCTGTTTATAAATTTCTTCCCATGCATTGCTTTCTTCAATTAATAATAAAAGAGAACTTTTTTTAAATGGAGTAGTACGGTGCGGCATGCTGGCGGCAAATGAAACTGTTCTGTTTTTGAGTGTGTAAAAACGCATTAAATAAAGGTTAATGTAGGGTTAATGTAGGGTTGATAAAAAGATAGTTAAATATAAGGCAAGAAACGGTAGCTTTTTATTTTTATTTGGTAAATAGGTTTAAAGTGTGGACTTTCTAGCAGCAGTTACCGGGTGCTGCATCTGATAGCTATTGAATGATGTGGGGTAGGTTTCCAATTCGTGCAGCCACAGGATGATGTGTAGGTTAGCGGCTTAACGTTGCTGTGTCGTCAGCATATTGCTAAAGTGTAGTTGGCTTTTTTGAAGGTTTCCAGCTCGCCCTCCTTGCTGCCGCTGCACATAACGCTGTGCTCGGTAGCAGATACGCTGCCGCCGATGAGTTCCTTGTCTGCATCGGCATTGTAATATTGTTCCAGCGCATCAATTGCGGGGATGGTATCGGTGCCGGTGAAGCTGAGCAAATGCCCCATACCACTAAGGATGGCAGTTTCTAAAGAGCTCATGCCTCGGAAAGAAAAATCATGTCCCTGCCATTGCACAAAATCTGCTGGCACACCAGTTTCAATGGCATATTTGTTCAATAGTTTCCTGTAGGCATGTGCAATGGTAGCAGAGGTGCAAGGCTGCCAAACGATGGCGCTCAACAAGGTTTCTAAAAAGTTGGTGAGCCAGTAAAACTCCCGAATCGTATTCACGACGGTTATGCAGGGAACCCTCATGGGAACCCGGCTTCCTTCGGGCAATGCTTTTATTTCGATTGGCAGGTAACCAAGCTGGTGTAATTTTTCAAGGTGCTCGTAGGTTGGTAATGCACCAATGGAGGTGTTGATTCTTCTTTTATATTCCGTCATCACTTTCTCCAGTGGCTGATCAAAAAAGTTGTCGTTGAAATAGTCAACCAGGTATTCTTTTAAGAAATATTGCAAACCAAAAAACACCATTTCATCAATGTCTTTCAGGCGGCTGCTCCTCGGCGTTAGGTTGCTATAAACCAGTTCGGTGTTGTTGGGGTATTGAAATACGTGGCCTACTTTGTAGTAGTCGGTTAGTAAAAATGGATTTGTTTTCATATTGATTTATTGAAAGTGATTGAGGGTTTTAACAATGGGAGAATCGTATGTTTTGTAAAGACTGTTGGATACTATGATCTGCTGAAAATATTTGTGCAGTGTATCGAAGCCCTTTGAAAAAATGCCATGGGTAACAATCAGCGTTAAATGTGCCGGTTGTATTTTTTCTGCAATGGCAAGAAAAGTACCGCCGCCATCACAGATATCATCAATGATGACACAGTTGCGGTTGGTGCACTCCTGCGGTTCTAAAATCTCGAGGGTGAGTTTGCCGGTAGATAGTTCCCTGTTTTTGCTGCAATACACAATGTCTTTGATATTGCTGTTCCAGCCAAAGTAGTTGCTTACTTTTTTAGAAGCACCTGCATCCGGGCAAATCAATACTGCATCGGGTTTGTTGTATGCCCTAACCAATGCTTCGTTGGTGATGGCTACGGCATTTTTAATCAGCAGCAGCGCTACATCTGAATGTACATCGTAAAGGAATACTTTTTGGAAGCCACATATATTTACCAGGTCAGCAACTACTTTCAGATCGACGCTATCGCCGGGTATCATCAGCCGATCATAACGGGCCGCCATGAGGTAGGGGATTACCAGAATTTTCTTTATTGCAAATAGGTTGTCGAGTGCATTGGAGGTTTCCAGCAGTTGCAGTAATTTACCTGGTTCTGTTAAAGAGCAAATTACTTTTACTTCTTCATCTTCGTTGATGTTGGGGATATTGATATGTGGCTGGCTATCGGGGAAGATGGTAATTTGCACGCCTTCGCCGGAATTTAAGTTGATTGTTTTCATTGCCTCTTTTTATTTGATGAAGCAAATGTAGGATAATTTTTTAATTTGCGTTTAAAATACGCAAATTATTATTTCAAGCATTACACTTCAAAGTGCATTCCTTCTTTCAATAGTTGTTGGTATCTCTTTTTATTGAACTGATAAATTTTACTGGGGCGTCCGGCACCGGCGGCAGGGGCCAGTTCGCCGGTATCTTCCAGCAAGCCGAGCGCTAGTATTTTTTTGGTAAAGTTGCGGCGATCAATATCTCTATCCAGCAAAGCCGTGTATAGTTTTTCTAAATCAGCGAAAGGGAATTTTTTATCCAATAGTGCAAAGCCAATCGGCTGGTATCGTACTTTGGCACGTACTCGTTCAATGGCTATCTGCAATATTTGTTTGTGGTCAAACGCAAGAGCAGGTAGGTCATTAATGCTAAACCAGCCTGCTTCTTCGGCATCGGTGCTTGCCTTCAACCGCTGGAAACTGCTACTCTTCACTAATGCGAAATAGGCAATGGAAACAATGCGTTGGCGTGGATCTCTCTTTGGTGAACCAAAAGTGTACAACTGCTCCAGGTAATTCACCTCTATACCTGTTTCTTCCATCAATTCTCTTTTCACTGCATCTTCCAGGCTTTCCGCTTCATGGATAAATCCGCCCGGGATGGCCCAGCTATTTTTAAAAGGCGGATATTTTCGTTTGATCAATAAAATAGAGACTCCTTCGGCTTTTGAATAACCGAAAACTATAGCATCTACTGCTAGTTTTATATTGTTTTTTTGATTTTGCATATTCCTAACGTATTGTTATAAGGTTTCTTTTTAAGGCTCCACAAAAATAGCGTATCTGGTTGTAGGAATCATTACAAAGGGATTGGGCGTGTACCATACCAAAGATTCACTAGTCTTTAAAACTTGTACTTCGTTTCAAAACGATGGGTCATGGGATTATATAATTTGAACTACGAACCATTGTGCATTATTTAAATTTTAAACCTCAACTTTACAATCCTACCAACAAAATAAAATTCAAAATGAAAATGATTATGCAAAAAAGAAATTGTCTTCTTTTACTGGCGGTGTTTTCCCTTACAGCCGCCTTTTGTCAAACGGTGAACATTATACCTCAGCCTGCAAAGTTATTATTAAAGCCGGGCAAGTTTGTAATTACCAGGGCAACTAAAATAGTGCTTACAAGTGATACGGATAGCGCCACCGCCTCTTACCTTAACCAATATTTAAAAGCCCAATATGGCTTTGCGCTGGGCATAGTAAAAAAAGCCACTCCTAAATCAATCACAATGGGTAGCTCTAAAAAGGCGGACAATTCAATAGCAGGGGCTTATCGTTTTGAATCGGGCAAAGGCGGCGTTACAATTACCGCTGCTACACCAGAAGGAGTTTTTTACGGGATGCAAACATTGATCCAATTGTTGCCATTAGAAAAGAAAGCGGTGTTGCCGGTGCAGGCAGTTGATATTACAGATGAGCCAAGGTTTGCATATCGTGGCGCCATGCTGGATGTGGGCAGGCATTTTTTCCCGGTTGATTTTGTAAAAAAGTACATTGATTATCTCGCTTTACACAAAATGAACTATTTCCATTGGCATTTAACCGAAGACCAGGGCTGGCGTATTGAGATAAAAAAATATCCGTTACTTACTTCCGTTGGTGGGTTTCGCAATGGCACCATCATTGGTCGTTTTCCTGGTAAAGGAAATGATGAAAAAGTGTATGGTGGATTTTACACACAGGAGCAAATAAAGGATGTGGTGGCTTATGCCAGTGCGAGATTTATCACGGTAGTACCTGAAATTGAAATGCCCGGACATGGTAGCGCAGCCATCGCAGCTTATCCCGAATTGAGTTGTTTTCCGGACGAACCTACCTACACTTATTTTCCGAAAAAGAGTACCTGGGCAGGAGATACCACCGGTAAAAAAGTGCAACAAACATGGGGCGTTTTTGACGATGTGTTTTGTGCAGGCAATGAATACACGTATAAGTTTTTGCAGGATGTGATCAATGAAGTAATGCCTCTTTTTCCGGGCAAATATATTCATGTGGGTGGTGATGAGTGTCCAAAAAATAACTGGAAAAAATGTCCAACTTGTCAACAGCGCATCAAAGAAAGTGGATTGAAAGATGAGCATGGTTTACAAAGCTACCTGATACAACGTATGGAAAAATACCTGAACACAAAAGGTAAAACACTGATAGGCTGGGATGAAATTTTAGAGGGTGGACTTGCGCCGAATGCTATTGTGATGAGCTGGAGAGGCGAAGAAGGCGGTATAGCCGCAGCAAAAGAAAAACACACTGTGATCATGACACCGGGCAGCTATGTTTATTTAGATCATGCTCAAAGCAAACCGGAAGATTCTGTAACGATTGGAGGCTTCACCACTTTGGAGAAAATTTATAGTTATGAGCCCATTCCTGCCGTGTTGACTGACGCCCAGGCTAAATATGTATTAGGCGCACAAGGTAATGTGTGGACGGAATACATGGCATATCCTTCCAAAGTAGAGTACATGATTTTTCCCCGTCTGAGTGCTCTGAGTGAAGTGCTTTGGTCGCCAAAAGCAATCAAAAGTTGGGAAGGATTTAAGGCAAAAACTCCCAGCCTGTATCAGCATTATAAAATGTGGGATACTAATTATTTTAAAGAGAAATAGAATGAAAGGCTTACGTTTACAGGTTTAGATAAATCAGTAAACCACAAAAATAAAACCGGCTTAGCGAAAAGTAGCGATTCCATTGCCGCCCATTGCTAAGCCGGTTTTGTTTTTTGTACATACCTGCCAGTGGGATGGTGAATGGTCAATGATGAATGGTGAATGATGAATCAAACCAAAAAAGAAAATGCAGTGCTTTCTTTTTGTAGCAGCGTGTAGGCGGCAGGGTTGCCAACCTTCTCATATACTTCAATGAAAGCTAGGAGTAATTGCCAAGGGTGGCAACCCTCGAAGCAGCCCCTGCGATATTGTGTCGCTGCTGGCATTGTTATCAATGAATTCAAAAATAACGAATGAAGTTTCTGTGCGTTTCAGCGGAGTGTAAGCGGCAGGGTTGCCAACCTTTTCAAATACTTCAATGAAAGCTAAGAGTAATTGCCAAGGTTGGCAACCCTCGAAGCAGCCCCCTGCGATATTGGGTCGATGCTGGCATTGTTATCAATGAATTGAAAAAGAGCGAATGAAGTTTCTGTGCGTTTCAGCGGAGTGTAAGCGGCAGGGTTGCCAACCTTACAAACACTTCGCTGAATCCAAAGAGGGATTGCGAAGGTTGGCAACCCTCATAGCGAAGTCCCTATGATTGAAGAAATCCCTTGCGTAAAGGCGCTTTAATCATTTGAATCAAGTTCCAATGACATCGCTTTTAGCTCATTGAGTTCATGCAGGTAATTCCTAAACTTTTCTTCATTCCTGCTTTTAAATGCTCCCAATCGGAAGGCGACCCAATATAGAACCAGCGTACCAGTCATCATCAGTGCGGTTTCCAGCAGGGCAGTGGAGAGTCCGTTTTTTGCTATCTTATTCGGCAAAAAGGAAAGTGGTATAATCAGCCCTACTGCAAAAAACAGGATGCCAAACCATTTTTCATATACTTTGTTCTGCTCATAACTTTCAACCACTGTTCTTAGAAAAACACCAATGGGATTACCGGAAAAATGATCATTTAATTTTTTATATAATTGAAAGATGTTTATGAAGGCGATCATAATACATATGCCCAATAAAATATAGGGTATAAATTGCAGACTGTATTTAAAGTCAAATGGGTTGCCGGTTAAAATTGCAATCGTCAATATAAATTCGGCCCCCAGCATGATGCAAAAAAACAGGTATTGCTTTTTGATGGATGCAACCCGGGAAGAGGATTTTTCTTTAATCATACTTTCAATGATTTTTTCATTAATGGCTTGTGACGACTGAATCTTTTTATCATATACCTGCCAGGCTATTTTTAATTCATCTAAATTCATGGTTGGTTGGTTTGAATGCGTTTACTTAATTTGGTTTTGATGCGGTTGAGCCGAACCCCAACATTAGAATTGGTAATGCCCAGTATACCGCCGATCTCTTCGTAGCTTTTTTCATCAAGGTAAAGTAGAATCACTGCTTTTTCAGTTTCTGTAAGCTGCTCAATCGCCTGGTTTAGCAAGCCCATCTTTTCCTGCTCGTCCGAAAAATCGGGAATGTCCGGCAGCTCAAATGCATCTGCTGAAAGTATGGACTTATCTGGTTTTTTATTTTCCCTTCTAAAACTGGAAATAGCTGTATTTAAAGCCACCCGATACAGCCAGGTATTTGCATTGGCTTCTTTTCTAAACGACGGATAAGATTTCCATAACTGCAATACCATCTCCTGGAACAGGTCTTTTTTATTTTCATTTTCCCTGCAATACAAATTGCAGATCTTATACAATGTGCCCCGGTTGACATTGATCATTTCAATAAATAGTTGTTCCATTAATGCGCTGGTTGTTAATTATAATATTAGTCGAAAGATGGTACAATAACTTACATCATTCAAAAAGTATTTTATTTGCCCCGGTTTGCAACGGTGTATTTAAAATTGTCGCACCACTATACAGGTTTGCCAACCTTTTTTTTAAGTGTTTTTTAAACGAAAGAACCTGCACAAGGTTGGCAAACCATCCGACAATTTTAAATGCGCCCGTTTGCAAGCACTGTTTCAATATTTTTCAACGACATTTCTTATTCTTTCTTAAAGTTGTAAATGAGATGTAGTTTCAATCGGCACCGCTAACAATTCCATTGAGGAGAAAGTATTGGTTGATCCAATCATCATTCAAAACAAAACCGCCATCTGGCAAGCAGAGAGATAAGTGCAATGATTTTGATCTTGCTCAGTTTGTATTTGATAAAAGAGAAGAGGCTGTAATACTCAATATATTTTCTTTTATAAGCTTTATATGTTGTTCCTTCTGGCAAGTGATAGCGTTGTCTAAAGTAAGTGATTGTTGATCCGCACCTCCGTGTTTTGTAATCTGCCGTATTGCTGTCAGAAAATGGTTTTTCCGTCATCCCCTTTTTGTATCATTTTTACCCTAAATGAGTAACTATTTCCCCTGCTGCTTTTTTTGACCTTACGAAAAAATAATGGAGGTGCATATGCTCGTTTTTTTAGAAGGATTAATAAACGCTGTGATAGCTGGATTCCGGTGATTGTCAATATTTGTACAGCCAATTAACACATCATTCTTTCAATGGCACAGTAATCGTTTCTCTATAGATATTATTCAGCCGATCAAGCCCGCATTCATGAAAAAAATTTACATCATTGCCGTACTTTCCTTTTTATTTTTCAAGTCCTATTCGCAGGATTTCCTGGGTATAAGTACGGGTAATTTTTCCGGCGTTTCCGGAGTAATGCTTCAGCCAGCCAGTATTGTAGATAGCCGGCATAAATTCGACATTAACCTTTTTTCTACCAGCGTTAATTATAGCAATAATTATTTTTTGGTGAACCGGGATGCGATCTTGAAATTTAATAAAAATAGTTTCAATGATTACCAGACTTTTAAAACAAGGTATTTAACCGAGGCCAGTTTACCGACAGGCGAACGGGTGTTTTTAAACGTAAATAACAGAACCCAGGTGCCACTTAGCTTTATGGCTACAACGGGAAAAAAATCTGCCATCGCCCTCAATATCCAGTCTAGATCGATGATACAGGGAAGAGGGATCTCACAGGATCTTGCAAGAATGGCGTACAATGGCTTTTATTTTCCACCGCTTAATAACAACACGATCGATGCATCCGGTTTTAATCTGAAAGCATTGAATTGGGCCGAAGTTGGCTTTACATACGGACGTGTTTTGTATTCCTCCGACAAGCATTTTTTTAAAGCTGCTGTTACAGGTAAATATCTGGCTGGTGTTGCCTCAATCAATATGGGTAGTAATGATATCCGTTTTAGTGTAAACAATGATAGTTCACTTAATTTCAATACCAACCGTTTTGATTATAACCACAATAAAAACGCGGATTTTGATATGGCGTTTGATAAAAACTTTTCGCCTGATGCCAATGCAGTGGGATTTGATGCAGGGTTGGTGTATGAGTACAGAGGGAACTTTCAAAAATTTAAGTACATACGGAACGATGATGAAAAATCCTATCTGGCAGATAGAAGGGATGTAAATAAGTACATCTTTAAACTCGGTGTTTCGTTGTTAGATGTCGGTATGTTCCGTTTTCAAAATCCCGATAATGTAAATTCTTTCAATGCCAATATCACCAACTGGAATTTAGCTTCTGCCAATTACAATACCATTCGTGAATTTGATACTGCGCTTGCCAACAGGGTAGTTGCCATACCAGGTTCAAGGTTTTACAATGCCTATTTGCCGGCAGCATTGAGCGTACAGTTTGACCTTCGTTTTGTAAAGGGATTTTACCTGAATGCAATGGCCTATCGCCCGGTAAATATTGGTAAAGATGCAGGACAGCGCTTTAATAGTTATGGTTTTTATACCATCACACCACGTTGGGAAAGCAGGCATTTTGGTGTATATATCCCGTATACTATTTCGGATAAAAATTCACTGACCAACTACCGGGGAAATCTATTGGGAGCCACGGTACGTATGGGTCCTTTGTTTATTGGCAGCAGTAATCTTGGCACGATGCTGTTTAATGAAAATCTAAAAGCAGCGGATGTTCATGTGGGTTTAAAAATTGGTATTACTTATGGTAAGCCCAATAAAAGTTCAACTTATGTCGACCGGCTTTTTTCAAAGAAGTCCGATGAGCCGCTTCCATTGATAACACGAAACAACAATAATGTAAATGATCCCGTATTGATAAGAAAAATAGATACTGTGATGTTGCAAAGAAATGATACCAACCGGTTGTTTGTTGATTACAATAAAGGCAAAATATATGACATTCCAAACTCGAAAGGCAATATTATCATCGTAAATAATTATTATTATGGTGATGCTCCAACACCAGTTATTAAGTCGGATATCAGCGGTAGCCAAGATACACTGGTGGAATACTATAAACAACTCAATCTGCAAAAAGACAGTATGCTGTTGCAAATAAACAATGCGGAAAATGATCGAAATAAAAAACTAATTGCGGATAGTATTAATTATAAGCGGAAACAATTGGATAGCTTGATTCGTGAAATGCAATTGCTGCGAATACAAATGGATAGTGTAAATACCGTAGATAGTTTGGATGTAAGTATTCTTCCATCAAATAATGAGGTACTTATCAATGAACAACGTAATATGGCGGGGATTAAATCAAAAGCCGATACGGTTACATCTAAAACTTTTGTGAACCAAGGCCGGGAAAGTATTGCACTAGCTAGCCGTCCGGATTCTTTTTCTCAGAATAATGTCATCATCAAAAAAAAAAATTCTGACACAAGTAAAGTAAAGGTAGCTGTCAGGGATACGGGATCGTTGAATAACAGCAGTGCATCTTTTCTGAATAATCAGCAAAAGGAGGTTAGCCAGCGGGGCGTTGTGAATCGTAACGAAAAAAAAAGTGCTGACAGTACTAAAGTAATTGTAGCAATTAATGATACGGAACTTTCCAAAGCGAGTAATGCTTCTGTTTTAAACGATCGGCAAAATGATGTTAAACGGCAGAGGGGTTTAGCCAGCGCCGAAAAAAAAAGTGTTGATAGTAGCAAACTAGGTGTAGCTATTGATGATACGGTATTCTCGACAGCGACTAAAGCAACTGTTTTGAATGATCGCCAAACCGATGGTAAACCACCAGTCGTTCTAAATGCAGTGGAAACGAAAAGTGTTGATAGCAACAAAAGAAGGGTGGCTATTGATGACACCGCAACATACAGAAAGACCGATGTTAAGGTACTGAATGATCGGGAAAAAGATGTAAACCTACAGGTAGATTCACCTCATAATTTAAAAAAAAATATTGACGGTAGCAACGCAAAGTTAGCCATCAATGGCTCAGAAAAAGCTAAAACGAGCACTACATCTGTTTCTAATGAACAGGAGAAAGATCTTAAAAGACAGATCGTAAAAAATGCGGCAGCGGATTCATACAACCGCCAAAGAGAATTAGATCAGGAGAGACTTATCAATGAGTTTAGAAATGAAACTAGTAGAATCAGGAACGATATTGCCCGGCTTCAGGCCAGTTCTGCAAATAGCAATCGCAATTACCGTGGAAACAATTCAGTGGTTCCGATAATATTGCCTTCCACAAGAAGCAACGAGACAGTTTATAAAACGGCACCCGTTCGAAGGGATACTGTTTATATCAGGGATACAGTAAAACAACGGGATACAGTTCGTATAACCAGTAGTGATACTGTTAGATTATTAATAGACAAACCGGTAGTAAAAGAGGTTCCAGCCCAAATGGCAATTTCTCCGGTGAAAGTTTTGCGTGATACAATCATAAAACAAGCTTCATTTGATTATGCCAAAATGCCTGAAACAGTAGTACTTTTCGGTTTGGGCAAAGCTACTGTTCAGCAGGTTTACTTTAAGCGGCTGGATTTTATTGCAGGCGTTTTATTAAAAGAGAAGGTATTGCAGGTAGCTATTACCGGGCATTCTGATAAATCCGGGTCACCTGAAACAAACAGGGCGTTGTCGTTAAAGCGGGCACAGAATATAAGCACTTACCTGATTTCGAAAGGTGTAGCCAGCGAACAAATAAACACCAATGCCGTGTCTTACCTTGAGCCTGCAGTGCAGGGCAATACCAACAATGCCAATAGTCAAAACCGGAGAGTGGTGATTCAGTTTCTGTAACTCCAACGTGCGCTTTCCCATGTAGATTAGCTCGCTAATTTTAATATAACGTTTTCATTGCAGGATCATTATTTCGGTAACATTTTCTGCTTAATTCTTAAGAAGATAAATTCGGCCGGGCGAACAATGGCCAACCCAATTTCAATGTTCATTTTTCCTTCCAGAATATCTATAGCAGTCATGGTTTGCCCAATGCCAGTCCTCACAAAATAGGCTTCACCCGATTTAGCTCCTGCCAGTGCACCATCTTTCCAAAGTTGATACAGATAATTTTCGATCATTTCTTTTATCCTAACCCAGGTGTTGGCATCATTCGGCTCAAAAACAAAATGCTCAATACCAAATTTCACGGAAGCTTCTACCATAATAAAAAATCGTCTCACTGGTATATAGCGCCATTCGTTGTCGTTGCCCATCAATGTTCTTGCGCCCCAAATAATCGCTTTGCCTCTGCCAGCAAAGCTTCGAATGGCGTTGATAGATTTGCCAGTCGCAGCATCTGCGTTAAGGCTGTCCTGATCTCTCGTGTTAATGGACAATGTAGTTTTTTCAACGGCAGCTATGTTTACATTGGCCGGAGCCTTCCATACTCCTTTGGTGTTGTCTACCTGCACATAAACACCGGCTATGGCACAGGACGCCGGCAAAATCATCGATTCTTTGCTCAATGCATTTTTAGCAAGATCGTATAAGCTGATATCTGAAAGTTTTAGCCGGGCAAGTGTGCTGTTGGTGAAACTAGTGTTGTTTGCTTTAATAGTTACCAATTCCTCCTCGTAGGCAAAGTGAATTGTAGTAGACAAAGCAGGATAATAAGCGGCACCATTTTTCAATATATCCAACGGAGTAAAAGCATATTCCCTTAGCAAGTTGATTGGATCTGTGATTGATTTTTTATCCACCCAAACATCCATAATGGTAAATCTGTTTTTAAGCAGGGCGCATTGCAACATTGCTTTGTTATAAAGCTGATAGTATTGATCAGCAGATGATAAATGCATCGCATCGGGAAAAAGTAGAAGGCTGGGTTCGTTCGCCTTTGCAATTGCCTCTAGTCCAAGTTCAAGATCCTTCGCTATTATTTCAGGATTTGAACTATAGCTTCCTGCAGAGACAATATAACAAGTTCCGCCACCATTTGCAAAATACAATTGCAGGCCGTAATACAATAGATAAGTTGATGTGTCTTTTAATTGCACAAATGTTTTTATAGTGGCGGGTATAGTGGCATCAAGCGTAACCGAAATGCCTTTTTCAGACATGGGCAAACCGAAGTATAGCTCATAGTCTTTTAGTGATGTTATTTTTTTTGGCACAAATTTTAAATCGTTGGCCAGATGCAACTGCGCTTTTTGAGAGTAACCTATAAATGCAGGAATCGCCGTTGGTACCGACACAATGGAATGCGGAAGGTGTTTGATTTCATCGATATAAACCCCGGGTATTTTATATGTTGCCATGATGCTGTTATTAATAAAAAGGAAGAATCAATTGGTTTCCTAAAAGTAGTTCATACCTGCTGTTCTTTGTTGTAAAAATTGAAGAAATTAAAATCGGGCTAATCGGTAGAAAAAGAGTCTTAATTCTGCAATCTGCTATCGAATCCTTTTCAGCTTTTTATTTTATTTAGGAACAGGCATCCGCAGGAACATAGTGCGGCCCGTTCGTCACCATTATTATATTTATTCAACATTGACATGCCTTGACGTTGTTTTCGTTGGAAATTGTATTTGGATTTCGGTCGGAACACCCATCTGTTGCATTTCAATTTTTGGTAATTGGTAAGCGGTGCTTGCTTTTATTTCGGTCGGAAGATGCATCCGTTGCATTAGACCGTTGCAAGAGCACGCTGCGGCCTGTTTCTACTGCTGCTAACGGATTTTTTTTGCTCGGGATGTTTTCCTTTCTTCATTACCATCTGTATTGTTTCCAGCGATGTTCTTTTTACAAATGTTTTGGATGATGAGGTGCATTTAAAATCCTACTGCTTCAAAATTAAAAATGCACCTGATCGTTTTTGCCACGATCTCCATACACTATTCTATGTAGTGGTCCAATGTATTTGTAAAGAAGGTTGATTTTATGATCGGTACAGTGCAGAAAACTGTGAATATTGCAACTTCTTTTAAAAGTTATATAACATTTTTAGCGCAGAATGGGATGATCTTTACAATGCGAGACCTGCAAAAAAGGGAAGTTTGATTTTTATTGGTTGCCAATGGTTTTTTCAGGACTGCGGCAGGATCTTTTTTATTGTGGGTTCGGCATTAATTTGGGGTAATCAGGCTTGTATTTTGGTTATTCTTGCATGCAACTTTAATTAAATTCATCCGAAAAGGCAATGTGTTTTCCTAAAATTAAAAATTAAAATTATGGCATTTTTTCATTCAGACCAGTCTGGTAGCGATCCGGTAAATATTTATTACGAAGACTTAGGTAAAGGAAAGCCCGTTGTGTTTATTCACGGCTGGCCATTAAGCAGTTCCATGTGGGAATACCAGCTAACACAATTGCCACAACAAGGACTACGTTGCATCGTTTATGACCGGCGTGGGTTTGGTAAATCAGATCGTCCTTTTTCGGGCTACGATTACGATACATTGGCAGGTGATTTGAAAGCATTATTGGATACACTGGATCTAAAGGACGTAACGCTCGTTGGCTTTTCAATGGGTGGCGGTGAAATCGCTAAATATTTTTCTTTGTATGGTGGTGTGCGGATTGTAAAAGTGGTAATGGTAAGTTGTGTGGTTCCTTACATGCTTCAAACGACTGATAATCCGGATGGTGTTCCGCAGCAGGCATTTGATGATATGCTGGAAGCCATGACCGCTGACCGTCCAACATTTCTGGAAGGATTTAATAAAGATTTTTATGGCGTAAGTCTGGTTAGTAATCCGGTTACAAGTGCATACCTTACCAACGCTTCCAATAAGGCAATGGATGCTTCACCGATTGCAACAATTGAATGTGCAAAATCTTTTTCTTCCACCGACTTTCGGCTGGATGTTTTAAAAATTAAGGTACCCACCCTCGTCATTCATGGGGATGAAGATAAAACTGTTCCTATAAAAGCAACTGGTGAGGTGACTGCAAAATTGATTGAAGGTGCCATTTTTAAAGTGTACGAAGGAGCGCCACATGGATTGTGGTTTACCGAAAAAAGCAAACTAAACCAGGACCTTGTAGATTTTATTTAGAAAGGCTGGTTTCTACATACAGAAATAGATAAAACCGGATTCGTGTCAATACGAATCCGGTTTTTGTAGGAACACGCCTCGGCGTGTTCAACCTCGAATTGGATTGGTTTAATGGGTCAAATGTTTTGTGGTTTTTGTTGTTCGCAATGGTATGCGGTTTTGTTGATAACACGCCACGGCTGGTTCCTACGGATTCTTTTAGATTCTGATTTCTTTTCTGAAATTATTACCGCCTGCATTATTTTCATCATCGTGCCAGTTATAAATGTTGTTGGCGATGTAATTGCTAATGGTATTATAGGATTTCGAATTCCGTATGATATGATCATGAAATCTTGACTGCCATTGAAAATAGCCGTGCTCATTGGCCTTGCACCATTTTGTAATCTTTCCTTTAAAATGATTGATGATGGATGAAACCGAACCGGGTAATAATGGACGCAATCCTTTATACATTGGCGTCAATTGTTGAGAGGGTAATTGATTGTAATCTTGATTTTTTTCATTTGCGGGAAGTGTAAGGATCAGGTGGATATGATTCGGCATTACAACTGTTTCGCCTAATGATACCTTTTCGTAAACATCAGGGATGGCTAAGATAGATTCATGAACAAAAAGACCGATGGCAGATAATTCCATCTTTTTTTCATTGTTGATTTTGTGAATCTTACCGAAATGGTGTAATCTGTTTTTTGTGCAAATGGTTATAAAATAATCACCCATTGCCGAATAATCGTAACCTGGTAAACGGTATTGTTTGTGTTGTTTATATGACATGGTATATTTTATTGAATGGTAATTTCCGGTAGGAACACGCTACGGTGTGTTCTGCATGGTTTAGATTGTTTTAATATTTTCCGGTAGGAACACGCCGTGGCGTGTTCTGCATAAAACGATCAAATGAATAAATAATTCACCGTAAAGACGATACGATCCAACAGGCCCCTGATTTTGATTTCATAACCATTGTTATTAGGAACACGCCGCGGCGTGTTCCAACAGAAAACCTTATCCCTATTCCTTGGTCAATAATTCATACAATTTTATCAATGCTTTTTCTAAATTTCCGGCCCTTGGTTTTTTAGATAACCTGGTAGCTGTAATTAATAAATCAAGATGTTCCAATCCATTCGGCAGTTTGTTTTTAACGCCTGCGTTGATCCAGTATTTTTTGATTGCGCTTACGATCTCTTCGGGCTGCACCGTTGCCGGGTGCAGACAAAGTTTTGTCAACAGTACATTGGCATTGTTTAAAGCATCCCAGAATTCATAATCTTTTTCTGGATCAATATCTTCAGCCAGCAATTTATCAAGCCAACCGGTAACAGTTTTGGCTACAGGCAATTTGTATCTGTTGAGCGAATTTTTACCCCAGTCGGAAGTGCCTTTTTTATCTGCCAGTATCAGCAAGCTTTCGAGCTGAAGCCAGTTACACAATGGATCAATAACACCACTATCGCTTTTCTTTGCGATGTCATACGCTTTTTTATATTCGCTGGTGGTTGTCTTTAGTGCATTTATTTTTTCTGGTTCCGTGAACGATTTTGCGAAGAGTATTTTATTGGCCATCCCTAATAACATATGTCGTTTGCAAGTATCTCCAATTTTAAGCAGGTACGAAAAGTTGTCGATGATGGTCTGTATATCCGCTCCAGTTTTGTTAGCGTTACTTTTTGAAACGTTGATATTGAGTTGGTATAAGTTCTCCAACGTGTTGACAGTATAATCTGCCTGTTCAAATTTCAGCAGATCGTTTATTTTTTCAATAGCAGTATACTGTTTGTTCAGGGCTGTTAATATCCGGGCTTCCTCTTCGGAAATTGCACCATTTCTGATTCCAGCTTTATCAATTGCTTTACTAATGGCAAGCAATTCTTCCAGTAGTTCTTCAACATCAAGTTTACTTTCACTTATTTTGTTATACAAATTAAGTAGGTCCACTTCGGCTTCCATTGGTAATACATAACTAAAGCTTTTATTTTTTGTGGTTGTGCTGGCAGTGAACCGGTAAAACTGATCGCCATAACATTGATAGGCGCCCCAGGTATTGTTGCCAGGATATTTTTCAAAACACTCGCTTCTTGCTTTTTGAATGGCATCGCTAAAATTAGCACCGTTAAACATTTCTTTATAGTAAGTTTCTGAAAATAGTAGTGCAGCGTTGTCATCCACCGCCCAGCCCGCAGCGATTACTGCTTTCACACCCATTTCAATCAACTGTACGCCCAGGTTGGCAGCCAACTTGTAATGCAACTGCGTCTTTGCTTCTGCATCGCCATTTACTTTGCCCAAATAGCAGCAGTTTACAAAAACAAATTCCGGCACCTGGCTCATTTGATTAATCTCTTTGGTAGTTAAAAAGACGCCATTGCCAATTACCATTCCACCGGTGGCTGGTATAACCTCTTTACAAAGGCTATCGTCTTTTTCATCTTCAAAGAAGCCATGTCCGGCAAGGTGAATCATTTTATACTCTTCCTCAAAGAGGGCCTGTAAATTTTCTGCAAAATCCCTGTTGATTTTTGTGGTAACATTAAAGCCATTGTTGCGAATGATATTACTTACATTTTTTGCTTCTTCCACTGCACCGGGCAGTTGTTGCACAAATCCTTCCAGATCAGGATCGCCAATTACCAGCGCATTATTTGCATAGGAGCGCTTTATTTGGGTACGATAATCAGCAGTTGCAAGTTGACGAATCATTCCGGCATTTACACACAGGGGTTTTGATTGGGTAGTGCTGTCTTGCAGCAATTCCCATGGGAAGGCCGCGGAGTATTTATCCAGATTCCACACGATATTGTATTGATTTCTTACGGCATCTTTAAAATCGTTGGGCACCAGTAATTCAAAAATTGTTTTCGCTAATTTGGGCGACCACTGCCCATCATCTGAGATTTTATTAATAAAATGCTGTATGATTACCGGGTTGCTATTGAGATTCCGTACTTCCTCTCTTGCCGCTCCGGTAGAAGCAGAAAATTTAAGACAGAATGATGGCGACTTTTCTACATTGACAGAAACCCGTTGCCACCAATCCTGCTGGTAATCCAAGGGTACCCGCTTCCGGATGCCAGGCAGCTTTTTAATTTTATTATTGGGCAGCACAATGTTCAGGTGTTGATCAGCTTCCAGCTTTTTTAACGTGTAAAATGCTTGTAAACAGCGGTCTTCATAAACTTCTACGAATTCGACTGTTTCTATTTTTTTTAAGTTTGAGTTGTTTAATCCGGCAATGCTATTGTTGGCTTTCTTAATACCCAATATAATTGATTTAAGTGAGCTCTCAATACTCAATCCGCCATAACCACCTCCCACTATCAATGCAGATATGCCCACTCCATATTCAAAAAAATTGGCAAACTCCTCTTTGTTTATTGCCTCAAATTCTCGTAGTTCCAATATGTATTTGCTGACCGCCTGGGTTACACTTAATTCAAGCTGGTAGCTGTTGAGTTCGCCCAATTCTCCAAGGCCAACAATGATGGTGCCCTTTGGTGTTGAATTATAAGAAAGAAAAATTTCACTGGTACCCACTTTACCCGGATATAATCCCAGTGCATGTTTTTCCTGCAACATACCATTGAAGCAATCGTCCAGCACTTTCTCGGCACTCATGATGCCATCTTTAAAGAAGTGTCCCGCAATTAATGGAAATCCAGCATTGGAAAGATGGCCATTGCTCATGGTAATCTTCAATGGAGTGTCTGTTTTAATTTGTTTTTCTTTCTTTTTTACACCCATTGCAACCAGTTCAATATTGCTTGCATCTACCGGTACTATTTCGTATTTGGGATTTATGGTAAGCTGGCTTCCACTTCTTGACACGGGTGGTGTTTTGCCAAGCCGTGCGGTAGTGCCTGTCGCCAGCAATTCAGTGAAGGCACTAAACAGGTCGGGCTCATTGGCAAGTTCACCGTGCTCTGTAAGGCAGTAATAAACGGCATGGCGTTGAAGCATTTCCTCTGGTATACCGCTGGCCCATGTTACGCTGCCATCTCCTTCCGGTGTGCTTTTAAATACCACACTGTTATCCCGGCCATTGTTTTCAATCTCATAAACTGCTGTGGTAGCATCTGATTTTCCTGCGATGTAAATCAGATTTTTATAATCAATCTTATTTTTGTTATTCAAAATATTATCCCTGAAACTGGCGTAGGATTTCAATACGTCCTCTCCGGGCGCCGTGCCAATATTTTGAGAGTTGGTCAGAAGGTCGGTCCATGTTTTTGCTTTTGAAAAATCGTAGGGAGTAGTACTGAGCGGGAGCAGGTGGTAAAGTCCGGGGCATTGAGAAAATACTTGTAACAGTTCTTTTTTATTGTGCTTTAGATCTATCTGGCTCAATTTGGTGATATTGCCTCCACGGCCGCTTAAGGTTTCCGGAATTAAAAATGACCCACCCAATGGAGCGCCCAACAGCAATGTTTTAAAGCCCGTAGAGTTGTTCAAAGCTGGCCATTGTGTACCACTCAAAATAAATTCTCTGAATAATACGCCTCCCATGCTATGTGCAATTACATGAATCGGTTGTTTTTTATCCAGTAATATTTTTATGGTATCATCCAGTTTTTTTGCTTCCTCAGTCAATGATTTTCTCCAATCGAAGGCAAAGGGCAATACATCATATTTACTGGATAAATATTTTGCCAGCTTTCTGTAACTGCTACCCATCAACGATGGCGCAACTATATTGGGTGCATTGATATCCAGCTTCACTAAATCACCTTTTACAAAACTCCAGAAGTCGACCCATATTTTATCATTGTTTCTCACCAGGTTGCTACCCATGATGCCAGGTAATATTAAAACGATTGGTTTTTTGCCGGTTATTTTACCGATGTCCATTTTTACTTCGGATGTGATAAATGGCAAGGCGGCATTCCTGCTGGCTTCAGAAATATCAGCTTCCTGCAATGTTTTAAAACCTGCAATCACATCTGTGGTGGCGCTCAATACCCTTACCATTGCATCCTGCGATTCTTTGCTGGCGAAATACTTCATATGATCCGTTCCTTTGGCATCATCTAAATAAAACCAGGTTTCTTTTTTTCTGGGGGTACCAAAATACATCGACCAGGTATCAACCACCATATCATTTTTTCTGCGGAAGTAGAGTTTGGTTAAAATTACCAACAAGGCTTTTAATTCAAAATGCAGGGTGCAATTTCCGGAAATTACAGTGAGTGGCGCTTCAATAATATTTGCTGGATTGTTTAGCATTTTGATAAAGGGTGAATCGGGTACCATGGCTTCAATACCTGGTAATACATCCACGTTGCTTTTGGTAGCGGCCACTTCTGCCAGCAACGATTTAACGCTCTGGTAAACCGGGTTGGCTACCATGCCTGTTGTGATTCCAATAAAATTTAAAATGGTATTTAGGTAATGATCCAGCCTGTCTGCCAGCAGCGATGTTCCCATGGACGGACTGGCAACACGAATGAATTTTTGCACAGTGATGTTTTTTTGTTTGGCCAGTTCGTTGATATTAGCCATGTATTTTCTGCTGGTACTATTGTCCGGAAACAGGTTCATCTCTATTTCGCTAAACCCAATATTGGTATTGCCCGTACTTGCCCTTGCAATTAAATCACCTACCAAACCACCACGGCTATGCGTAATTAAATGTATCGTGCAGTTGGCAGGTAATAACTTCAATAGTTCGAATGCGTTTTGCAGCGGTGATTGGGTGAATGTTTTATGATCAAATGTTAACACATTATCTCCGTAGGTAGATACAATATAATTCCAAAGACCAAACTGCCGCTGGTCCATCAATGCTCCAAAAGCTCCTTCTGAATTGGAGTTGGTACCATGTATGAATAATAGAAATGGTTTATTCGTATCGGTGATACTGCCGGCAATTTTTTTCCTCATTGTATTGTCCAGCAGAAAAAGACCGGGGTTGGGCTGCACTTTGTCTTCTACCTTTTGGGCCATTTCATGTACTGCGGTACCAACGATGGTGCCTTTCTTTTTCTTAAAAAATTTAAAAACGTTGATGGCAAGATCGGTAACAATATTCCGATCGCTGGTGGTTTGCAACGAAGAGGGGATATCAAAGCCATCATCCTCCAATCCTCTTTTTCCGGCAAGGTTAAAGATCTCCTGAAATTCAGTAGCGTTGCCTATCCAGGTACTGCTGTCTTCAAATTTTATTTCCACAATATCATCTTCCTGCGTTACTTCAATTTCCCGCCTCGATGAAAGACTTCGGTTGTTACTAACGGTTACAGACTTTACCAGCTCAAAGCCATCCATATCGGAGAGGCTGTTGTCAATTGTGTTTTCACTTCCATTAATGATCAACTTGCGTAGCATACAATTGTTTTTATGTTGTTATAATAATCTGGATATTTTTAGTTTGTGAGGTCAGTCGGTTGAACAAAATATATATTTTAATTTTGCAATCAAAGTAAATGGAGTTGTTATTTTTCAGGCAGCATGGATGCCGTGGTTGTACCTGGGGCAGGTTATGTAAGTGACCGGATCAGTAATGCGTTAGCGGGAGTGGGTGTATGCTTTTGCTATTCGTTTTTTCGATCTGGGTTTTCAACGCTACTTCTTTTTTATCTTCTTTTCTGTGGCTTCTATTTGAGTCAGAAAATCTTTTTCAACAGCAGATAAATTGTTTTTTGTTTGCTCTTTACATTTGTTGTACTCCTGCTTTGCTCTGTCAATGGCTTGTTCATGATTGATGCTGCAGGAATGAGTCAGTATGTCTTTGCCGGTCATTTTTAAGAAATCGTCTAATTTTACCGCCCAGTCTTTCATATACATCGGCTGCAGGTTGAGTGCCTGTATTTCTGCTACTTCAAGATAAACAGTTACCATTCTGTTGAGCAGGTTTAGTTCCTGTTCCGTCAAATAGTTTTTTGCAATTTCAATTTCAGGCAGGGTTGGGTGATTGCCTTTAAAGTTGGTTAAACCCAGGTTGGGTTTGCTTGCATCTATCTTGCTATAAATTACCTCGGCGGCAGTGTTGCCATGGGCTGCCCAATGCGTTTTATTTTGAACGGTTTTAAAAAAAGTTTCAGAGATGGCTGCTTTGGGCGAATAATCGATGCTGGTTGAATATATATCCAAAACCTTTCTCCAAAAAACTTTTTCAGAACTGCGGATGTCACGGATTCGGGCCAAAAGTTCTTCAAAGTAATTTCCGCCCCCAGCATTTTTCAGCAGGTCATCATTCATCGTAAATCCTTTTACAATATACTCTTTCAGGCGCTGGGTGGCCCATATTCTAAACTGTGTTCCCCTGAGTGATTTTACACGGTAGCCTACGGATATGATGACATCTAAATTATAGAAATTAGTAGGTTTGGTAGAAAATTCGGAATTTCCGAATTTTCTCATCGTTCCTGCTTCAATTAGTTCATTTTCAGCATATATGTTTTTTATATGTTCGTTGACGGTAGATTTTGATTTATCAAAAAGGACTGACATCTGATCCTGCGTAAGCCATACCGTTTCATCTGTAAGCCTGGTTTCAATTTTAGTAATGCCATCTTCCGTCTGGTAGATGAGTATGTTTGATTCGTTTTCCATCTGGCGAAATTTTTAGTTGGCAGTTTTCCAATCGGGCTCTATATGTAACAAAGGTTACTCAAAATATTTGGATGATACAAGAAATTGCAGCAGGAAAAAATATATATGGATACAACCGGTATAATCATCTTTGGAATTGTAATGTTACATTTATTGGTGGGCTTTGGTTACCTCGTGTACAAGCTAAGGCCACGAAAGGAAGGCAAGCGCACAGAATAGTTGCAAGCTTAATTTCTTTGGTCATCAACGAACCAATATTGTTGCCTAGGGCGTCGGCGTCTAATAGATTTTGTTGGTCCACGACATTCTTCTTAGAGGTTTCGTAAACCTTTGCCTCAGTCTGCCCTCCCATTTGAAATACACCCTTTTCAGTGCATTTAAAATTGTCGCAAGGGTTGCCAACCTTATGCAGGTTCTTTTCTGCTAAAAACACTTTAAAAAAGGTTGGCAACCCTCTATTGAGCTGCGACAATTTTAAATCCGCCCATGGAAATGCTACTCCTTCTAATCCCAACACATCCATTGTGAAATCGCCACAACATAGTTTTACGAGTATTGGTATAAATCCGGTTCGCCTAACCTTTGCTTCAAAAGATGGTTGTGTAAAAGACACGCTTAAAAGTTTTACGGTAAACGCTTCGCAACCGCTTGCTAAATTTACGATCGACCCTACGGTGAATTTTTGCAGCAACGAAATTGTCAATTTAACCAATACCTCCACGGTAAATTTTGGTAGCATCTCAAGGGTAGAAATCTAGTGGGATTATAGCAATAAGCAATCCTTGAAAATTACCGATTTGACACCTGCGCCCGGTAAAAAATACAGCCATCAATACCCGCCGTTTGGAACCTCGCTGATAAAGCAAATGAAAATCATCTACATAGTAGATTTGGAAATAAGTTGTGTAAATGAAACAACTAAACGGATTGATCTGAAAGCCAGTCCTGCTGTGCAGTTTACCCCATTAAACAGCGTTTGTGAAGAAGTGATGCCTTACGTAATTACACAGGTAAAAGAAACCAATCGTCTCGCAGGCACAGGCACTTACAGCGGTGCCGGAATCAACGCCACAGCCCTGTTCAATCCACAGCATGCAACTGCCGGAATGCATACCATCCGCTATAATTTTTTAGCTGCCAATAATTGCACAGCATTTGCTGTGCAAAACATCATCGTATTTCCACAACTGAAAGTAAATGCCGGCCCCGACAGAACCATGATTCGTGGCGGATTGATAACACTGGATGCCACAGCCAGCGACATTGGTTTACAATACGAATGGACACCCAATATCAACATCGATAACAACAAAATCTTTTCGCCGGGCATTTCACCTTTGGTTAATACAACTTATACATTGAAGGCAACATCAACCGACGGATATAACGCAACGGATGAGGTAGTAGTGATCGTGTTAAAAGATATTTATGTTCCGTCGGCCCTCTCGCCAAATGGAGACTGCATCAATGATATTCGGCATATTCCATTTTTAGATGCTTTTTCCGGCACTGATGTAAAAGTATTCAACCGCTATGGCGAAATGGTGTACCAGTCTGCCGGTCAATCAATCGCAAGGGATGGACAATTTAAAGGTAAGCCCTTGCCTGCCGGCAGTTATTTATGGGTGCTAAATGTAGGAGCCTTAAAAAAGCAGGTACACGGTACGGTGATGATTGTGCGCTGATTTGTTTACTGGCAATTGTATTTCATGGCAGCATCGTTGTGTCACTCTCTTGTACTTTTTCAGCAATAAGCAACAACCAGCCGACGGGTTTTCGAAACACGCAACAGTAAGCCGGTTGTAGCTTCGGTCGTTGGTCAGAAGACGCAACAACGGCTCCCGGAATAGGTAAAATTATTAACGACGTATAGAAAAGTCGTTGCAGAAAAAGCATACTCTGTGAATAACTCTCCGCCGCGGCGGAGACTGGGGTTGGTTCTCAATTTCGGTTGTTGGTCGGTAGACGCAACGGCTCCCGGAATAGTTGATTTTATTACGATCAAACAGAAAATCTTTTACAGAAAAAAGCAGGTAGTTTGAATAACTCCCCTTCAGGGGATGGGGGTTGTATTTGTTTCTGTAAAAATATTTGCTATTTTACGCACTCAAAATTCGCATTATGATATTTATAATAATTCTGCTGCTCATCATTATACTTTTAATACTCCTTTATTTTTTCATCATTAAACCTTTACTTATGTCGCAAAATGCTATTAGCCGTTATCACTTTAGTGTTGATTGGGGTGGAACCCGAATTGGATTTATGGAAGTAACCGGATTGAATATTGAAATTGAAGCTGTCTCGCAAAGAGATGGCTCAAGTCCGGCAGACAGTGTACGGAAAATGCCGGGCCTGCGTAAATTTTCTGATATTACCCTGAAGCGTGGCATCGTAAAGGGCGATAATGAATTTTTCGATTGGATCAACACCAAACAAATTGGAACCATTGAAAGAAGAGATGTGACTATTTCGTTGCTGGATGAAGCGCATCAGCCCATCGTGCGGTGGAGAGCCAACAATGCCTTTCCTGTAAAATATGAAGGGCCTACACTCGAATCAATGAGTAGTAATGTTGCGATAGAAACGTTGGTACTGACACATGAGGGAATTAGGGTGGAAA
>JBGSMI010000183.1:0-9387 GCA_041740215.1 Ferruginibacter sp. | reverse complement strand
TGATAGACTATCGTGGGACAATTTTAACGAAAGTACTACCCTGCAGGCCTCGGTAGAATTACATAAAAACAAGTACGGCTATTATCCTGCCGAGGTATTAGCCGATCAAATCTATTGCACACGGGAAAACAGAAAGTGGTTGAAAGAAAAAGACATTAAGCTAATGGCTAAACCCCTTGGGCGGCCTAGTAAAGAGGCATTGTCAAATCCTGTAAGTCCTGGGGAACGCAATCCGATAGAGGGCAAATTTGGCCAGGCTAAAGTAGGATATGGTTTAGCTAACATCGGTGCTAAACTAAAAACGACCAGCCAATCTTGGATTGCAGCCATCGTACTGGTGTTAAACCTCGTTAGATTAACGAGGCTTAACTCGTTGTACCTATGCCAATGCCTTATCACACTGTGGTGCAGCCGTTTTGGCAGAAATTTTTGGAGGCTGAGTTGTTGAGCAGACCCTAAATAATTGGCACAATTATTAACCTACTAATGTTTAAAATATTCTCTTCAATAAAAAATTTTATCATGTGGACAAAAATCAACGATTGCGGCAAACAGTTAACCATCCATTCCAAACTAAGGGAACGGCAAGATGACCAGGTAAAAGTATATCAGATTGTAGCAATAGAGTTTGACCAATACAAAGTAGAATTAATTGAAACCAACGATCCTTCAGCAGGAGAAAAACTTCAACAACTATTAACTTGCAAACAACTGGTTCAATATGGATTTGAAATAGAAACCAGGAACTAGAATTTGTATGATAGTGTTCAAATCTTCTCCTTTTCTACGTTGATATCTTTTATAAAAAAAACAATACACCATGCCGGAAGGTCCATCCATACTTCATCTGAAAGATCAGTTACAACCATTTAAAGGCAAGCTCGTAAAAGATACCGGAGGTTACGGCGCCATGCCAACCGATTGGATATTGGGTAAAAAATTAACCGATATTAAAACATGGGGTAAACACCTGCTGTTCGTGTTTTCAAACGGAGTGGTAAAAGTACACCTCGGCTTATTTGGTGATGTCCTCATTAATGAACGGAAAAAAGTAAACCGTTCTTTTTTTTTGGAATTTGCCAGCGGTGAAATAAACGGCTATGTTGTAAAAGCCACTAAACTTGAAAAGCCGCTGGAAGAATTGTACGACTGGCGTACCGATATATTAAGTGCTGAATTTGACAAAGCATATGTAAAAGCATTATTGAAAAAAAAGAGCGATAAAACCATAGACGACGTATTGATGGATCAGCAGGTATTTACCGGCGTAGGTAATAAAATCAGAAACGAAGCTTTGTATCGTGCAGCGATCCATCCCCTGAGCGTTATTAACAAAATACCCGCAGCAAAAATCAGCAAGCTCATCACCGAAGTGGTAAATTATGCGACTATATTTTACTACCAGTTAAAAGAAACAGGTGTTAATGATAACTTTCAGGTGTATCAACAGGAGTATGCAGCCGATGGCAGCGAAGTAACCATGAAAATACTGCCCAAATCAAAACGAAAGATTTTTTTCAGCAAACATCGGCAGGTGTCGTATCAATAAACATAACGGGCTCATTACACTGATTCAAATCGTGAATGGACAAATATTATTCATTTACCCTTCACTTAATCCTTCTTTATTCCCCGCTCTCCTTCTCAACAAAAAATAATTACAAACCGCCAACACTACCAGTACCCCCGCAACCAAAAACCATTTTTCATAGTTGCTTTTAGATAATAGTGAAACAGCACCTGCATCCCCCATTAATACCAATCCGGCCCAGTATGCCGGTGCTTTTGTTCTGCCATCAGCCTGTAGTAAATATTGTATTTTGGCCTGTTGCAATGCTTCACCAGCCGGCATTTTTGCAGCAAGGTTTTCAATAAACTTTTCAGTAATAAAACTTGCCGATTGTTCATCTACCGGCCATAGGCTGGTTAAAATACTTTTGCTACCGGCATAGTTAAAAGCATGTGCCAGCGATATCATTCCTTCGCCATCCTGGTAACCAGGTTTGCCCGATTCGCAGGCAGTTAATATGGCCAGATCTGTATTAATATGACAGTTGTAAATATCATACAGAAACAGTGAATTGCTTTCAGCACTACTATCAGTATTTTTTGAAAATATCAGGCGGGAAAGTTCCGGCTTCTCATTGTTAAATTCTGCATGGGTACCAATGTGTACAATCCTGTTATTATCAGCATTTTCCTTAAAAGAACTTTGTGTGGATCCATTATCAATAAATACTTCTCCACCCAATTTATCCTGCATCTTTTTTACCAGCGTTTGTGTGTAAGGCTGGGGCAACAAGGTCATATAAAGTCTGTCGAGCCGCCCGCTGTCTTTTACGGATTGTTTGTAGGCCGATTTATTTTCATCCGAAAAACCAGGCGCAAATGCTACATAGTTATTTTGGGGTTCGGCTTCAATATTACTGCCTGTCATAAACAAACTATAATGATAGGTAATGCTATGCGCTGCAAGCAGACTACCTTTTACCAGTTCGCTGTATTGTTGCACCGGCTCAGGTGTTAGCAAATCGAAACTTACATTGTACAAAATGCCGTCGGGGATTACAATGATATTTTTGGTTCTAATATCATTTGCCAACGGTTTCCACAACGATTGATACAACTTGTACAAAACTGCCGTGTAGGTGTACTCATCTTTAACAGCGTTTTGAAGTAAGTCATGTATGTCTTTTTCAATACCTGAGGCATCCAGGTCAATGATCTTTTTACTGCCTTTGTCGAGCACCAATGCATGCAGACTGCTATCAATAAAAAAGTACCGGACAACTGTAGTTGCAACCGGCAATGCTGCCTGCAGTTGTGGTAGAGATTTAAAAATAGACTCATACCGCATTTTAAAATATACCGGATATTGTACCCTTATTTTATCAAGGTGTTGTTGCCACCTGGTAGTGGCTTCCAGGTAAGCATTCATCAAAACCGTGTTGGATCTTTCGCCCTGTAACGATGCTGGTATAGCAGCTTTTAATTGCTGCTCTTCCTCATACACTGCGGCAGGAAGATTGGAGAATTCAATCGCTTTCTTTTTATCAAGCCTTGCCCTCAGGCGGTTGTATATACCGGATTCCTGCAGGTTTATTACCTGGTCCAGATAGTGCTGGTTGTTGGTAAGCTGGTACAACTCAAGCGCTATTTTTTTTGCAAAATTAATGAGCTCTGTATTATCCGCTATCAATATGTTAATGCTTTCTTCGTCATCGGTTAAAAACTTTCTTTTTTCCAACAACTGCAATGCGCCGTTCAGCCTTGTTAAAACATTTGCAAGATATACAGTATCCTTTTTTTGCAGCACCTGGTAACCTGCTTTTTCAATCATCAAAATAGCACGTGGTTTATACAATTCCATTTTTACCGAGTCAAGTGCAGAGTTTCCTGTCTTTATCTTTTCATTTACAATAGCCAATCCCCTTTTACCGTATTCAGCAGACTGCGCATATTGGCCTGCTATAAAATATACTTCCGAAAGATTAAGCAACTGGTAAAAAACAGCCAAGGTATTTTGCTGCTGCACTTTTGATACATAATCGTATCCCTTTTTTGATTTTGCAATCGCTTTTTTATAGTCCCCGTTTTTCGCATAAAACAAGGCAGCATTGCCGATAAACTCGAGGTAAAGGTTGCTGTATTCGCCCTGAGAAGAAGCCTCATATAGCGAATCACTTTTTTCATAATTGGCAGCAGCAGCGGCAATATTATTCTTATTTTCATTGGCCAGGGCAAGTGCATAACGGGCATCAGCCTCCCAAAATATATAATCGCCTTCTGCAGCTTTTAGTTTGGCAAGGCCCTTTTCCAGGTATGCAAAAGCCTCATCATAATTGTGCATAGAGTTGGCTAATTGGCCAAGTAAAATCTCCGAAATAAAAGTACCCGGATGCCCCGGCTTTAACTGTTGTTTTTTTTGTTGGTAAGCATACAAGAGCAAATCTTTTGCCTTTTTAAAATCACCAAGCGTTTTATAAAAGCCGGCCAGGTTATCCGTGGCTTCAAATAAAAATGATTTGGCATCTTCCCTTTTTTGTACCGGATCATTGCCGGCAATATACAACTGGATATTGCTGATAGCATCCTGCTGAGCCTTTATAGCATCCGTAATTTTTCCATCTTCATCATACAATACCGACATATTGTTTAGCACCATTGCCGGCCGATAGTATTTATTGCGTTCGGTTGGTTTTGTTTTTGATAATATCTTCAGCGCTTTGTCATAAAAGAAGGTAGCACTATCAGTTTTAGAGGCATACCACATCAAACTGGCTATGGCATTGTACGACATGTATAGTTCTTCACTATCCGTATCTTTTTCTGTTTCCCTGATGGCGAGTGCCCTGCGATGGTGTTGTTTTGAAAGGGCTGCATTCCCCATCCGCTGTGCATATACACCTAAATTATTTTCAACTTTTGCAATCTCCAAAGGTGCAATGGCATACTTCATTGCCCTGTTGCAAGCGTCGTATGCTTTTTTATCTTCACCCGCCACGCCAAAAAATTCGCCTGCTTCCAGGCACACTCTCCTCATAATAACATTGCCAGGATTTTTTACTGCTATGCGGTTTGTTAAAGCATTAATGGCTATAGCAGCATTATCAGCACCACCATTTTCCATACCCAGTTTTCCGGCAAGCGGTATATAATATACCAGTGTATCAGCGTTGTTTTCATTTAAAAAAAACTGCACCTGCTGTTCCAGTAACGCGGCTGCCTTTTTAAAGTTTTTTGCGTCAATGGCTGCCTCAATTTCGGCTGCACCTTTTACCTTGTCTTGCGCAAAAATGGGTATCAATAAAAGGAGGATACATAATCCGACAAGGCTGTGTTTGGTAAAATGCATAGCGCTGTTATTTTAATTTGCTGATTAGTTCACTGCTTTCGGGACGTTCAGATTTTTCAAGATAGGAAATGGCTTCGTTTACCTTTCCCTGCTTTAGCAATGCAAGACCCATGTACCAGCAGGCATCTTTGTAAAAAGGTTTTGCGCTATCAGTCGTCATAGATTTTAGCAGCAGTATCGCAGCAGCATTGTTGCCATCTGCCTGTTGTGCGGCGCCTAAAAAATAATCCAGTGTATCGTTCTGAGGCAGTTGATTGGTAAGTTTGCCCCACGCATCAATTGCCTTTTTATAATTACCCGTTTTGTAAAGAAGCATTGCTTTATTAAAATCGTAATGATCACTGGTTCCCATCGCACTCATTAAACCAGGGTCGGGTTTATAATAGGCCGTGTATATTTTTTCATATTTCGTTTTGCTGCTTGTAACCAGCCAAATAGAAATGGTCGCCAGCAACGCTACAGATGCAGCCACCAATAGCTTTCGTTGTATGGATATTATTTTACCTCCGCCTTTTTCAGGATGATTTTTTTTTATGTTTGCATGATAATGATTCAGCCGTTCTTTCAGCGAGGCAGTTTCTATACCGGCAAGCAGTAGTTTTACTTCGGTTACTTTTTTAGCCAATGCAGGTTCGGTTTGCATCTTTTTTTCAAATACATTCCGCTGTTCATTATCCGGCGTATTTAGCAAATATTGCTCAATACTTTCCAACTCTTCGGTTGATATTGTATAGTTTGTGTCCACTGGTTTTATTTATTATTGCCCACCACCAAATTTCGGAGCCGCTGCAGACAACGGTATTTATTGTTTTTTGCAGTTGCTTCCGTCCATGAAAAACTGGTGGCTATATGCTGCATGCTTTTTTTCATAAAATAAAACATTGTAAGCACTTGACTGCATGGTTCGCCAAGATTCTTCAAATGTTGTTCTACCTTTTCAATATAACGTTGCTCTTCATCATTGTATGCAGCATCAACAAAATCATTGTCTTCTACCTGCACCAATTGCATCCTTTTGGCTGCTTTCAGATAATCGAACCATTTATACTTTACAATCTGAAAAAGATACGCTTCTACCGACGAACCATTTTGTGCTTCAAAACGACCTGTCTTAATATTTTGCCAGGCTGCTATAAATGCATCCTGATAAACATCTTTTGCTTCTTCTGCTGCTCCGCTGTTGGCCAATACAAACTTTTCAGCTTTATAATAATTAGCGGTGTACAAAGCTTCCAGGGCCTGGTCATCATAAGCCAACACCGCGGTAGTGCGTTTTTGTGAGTCTGTGAATTGGTTCCCTGTATTTTGAGGCATAATCTTTTAGTATGCACTAAAATACAAGTAAAGATTCATACATAAAAAAATGCAAGGGTCAATTAATTTAACCCAACGCCCATTTTTTATGAATGCAGCTACCAAAATTTACAAATTAATTTTTAACCCATGTAACATTTTTTGTTTTACATTTATTAAAGGTTGGGGCATTATATCCAAATTACTCATTTGTTTAACCATCTTTTACCTTCATCCAACATATTTTCTATTCGCCACTATTTACTATCAGCAATTTTAATAAAGGTCATCAGGCTTTGTTTAACTTTTAAATAAAATAAAAGATATTGATGACCTTTTGTAGTTTAAGTATATATATTGAAGCGTAAGCACTTTTTTTAAAACAGCATCTATCGCCTTTGCTAAGGAAGATGCAGGTTTATCAAAACGAAATCCGGAATCCCTATAAAAATAATTTCAATTACAATTTTTCGGGATCAAAAAAACATACTTATGCAAAAAGTTTATTTACTCGTTGTTGCTGTTTTTATTACCAATGCACTAACCGCCCAAACTCCTGCTATTGTAAAAGACATTTACAATTTTCAAAACAATGGTTCCATTACCGGTACAACAAATTACACAACTGTAGGAACTACTGTTTTTTTTACCGCCGTTGACGGCATACATGGATTTGAATTATGGAAAACAGATGGCACTGATGCAGGAACGGTAATGGTGAAAGACATCAATCCGGGAGAGCAAGGTTCACAGCCTTTTAATTTAACCAATATTAATGGGGTGCTGTTTTTTTCCGCAGCAGGCTCCTACAGCAATAACTCCGGTTATGATACCGAACTGTGGAAAAGCGATGGTACCGATGCAGGAACAGTGTTGGTGAAGGACATCTTTACCGGCAGTCTTGCCAGCAACCCCGGCTCACTTACCAATGTAAATGGCATCCTGTTTTTTTCGGCAGGCAATGCTGCAAGCGGGCGGGAATTATGGAAAAGTGATGGCACTACAGCAGGCACCGTATTGGTAAAAGAAATTATAGCGGGTGCAGGTAATGCCAGCCCCGGCAACTTAACCAATGTAAATGGCACCTTGTTTTTTTCGGCACCCGCCAACACTGTTACGGCAAATATGGAACTATGGAAGAGCGACGGCACCGATGCCGGAACAGTATTGGTAAAAGACATCAACCCAGGTAATACAACTTCTTCGGCCAATTACTTTGTGAATATGAATGGCACTTTGTTTTTTACCGCCAACAATGGCAGTGCGGTGAATGGTATTGAGTTATGGAAAAGTAACGGCACTGATGCAGGCACTGTTTTAGTAAAGGATATTAATCCCGGTTCGATAGCATCCAACCCCAGTAACCTTACCCTGGTTGGCAACACCATATTTTTTGGTGCTACCAACGGCATCAATGGTTTTGAATTATGGAAGAGCGATGGTACCGATGCAGGTACGGTAATGGTAAAAGATATCAATCCCGGCACAAGCCTGGGTGTTTCATCTTCCTACAATATGGTCAATATTGGCGGCACACTTTTCTTTGCAGCACAAAACGGCACTGCGGGTTTTGAGTTGTGGAAAAGCAATGGAACTGATGCAGGCACTGTGCTGGTAAAGGATATCGTGGCTGGCACTACCGGCAGTACGCCTTCCCAGCTCACGAATGTAAATGGCACCCTTTATTTTATAACCAATAATGCGCCGGTTGGACTCTGGAAGAGCAACGGCACTGAGGCCGGTACGGTGCAGGTAAATGCAACTGCAATAAGCGGCGGTAATATTACCAACTTATCTGCCGGTAACAATACCCTTTATTTTACTTATAGTGGTTACAAAGCAGGAATACCCTCTACTGCAACAGGCCAGGAAACCTGGATCAGCAATGGTACAGATGGCGGAACCATTTTACTGAAAGATGTTAACACCACTAATACAGGTTCTGGAGCTGGCAATACCTGCTCCGTGGGAACCACCGTTTTCTTTACCGCCTCTGACGGAATTAATGGTATGGAATTATGGAAAACCGATGGAACATTGACAGGAACGATATTGGTAAAAGACATCGCTGTAGGTGCCGTTAATTCAAACCCCGAATGGCTTACCAACGTAAACGGCGTTTTGTATTTTGTTGCATTTTCCACCGGTTTTGGCCGGGAACTCTGGAAAAGTGATGGCACCACAGCAGGCACCGTAATGGTAAAAGACATTGTTGTTGGCAACGGCTCACCCACTATAATCAATGTGGTTAATATGAATGGCACGCTATACTTTTCAGCTACCAGCACAGGTTTTGGCTATGAGCCCTGGAAAAGCAATGGCACCGACGCAGGCACAGTAATGGTAAAAGATATCATGCCTGGCACTACCAATTCTTATCCGGCAAAGTTTACTTATGTAAATGGTACTGTATTTTTCACCGCACAAAATGGTACCACAGGCAATTTTCACGATGAAGAATTGTGGAAGACGGATGGCACTGCTGCCGGAACTGTATTGGTGAAAGATATCCGGCCAGGAACATTGCCCTCGGTACCTGCTGAATTGGTAAACTTCAACGGTACCTTATTTTTTTCTGCCAATAATGGTGTAAATGGTCAGGAGCTTTGGAAAAGTGATGGTACGGATGCTGGCACTACAATTTTTATAGAGCCTGTCACGGGTACCCGCGGCTCCTTTCCTATTGGTATGACGGTGGTAGGAAACACGATGTACCTTACCTTGACAGATGCGTCTCTCGATGCAGAATTATGGAAAAGTGATGGCACTGTTGCCGGTACTGTTATGATAAAGAATATCAATGCCACACAGAGCTCTTCCCCGAGAAGTTTCACCGCTGTGGGCAGCACTGTTTTTTTCACCGCTTACGATGGACCCAATGGGATTGAAATCTGGAAAACGGATGGAACCGCTGCAGGAACGGTTCTGGTAAAAGATACCTATCCGGGATCGACCATTACGACCCGGCAGGATATGCTTACGGCGGTAAATGGTATACTTTTTTTCAGAGCAACCGAGCCGATAAATGGACTGGAATTATGGAGAAGCGATGGCACAGCAGCCGGCACTATTGGCTTTGATATGCAACCCGGACCAAACGGCTCATTTCCCGGAGCCTTCGCTGTTTTAAACAACACCCTCATTTTCTCCGGCACTGACCCTTTGTACGGAACAGAATTATGGAGCATTGGCACCGCTGCGGTCGTCACCAATTTTACCTGGACCGGTAATATAAGCAC
>JBGSMI010000206.1:0-7121 GCA_041740215.1 Ferruginibacter sp. | reverse complement strand
CTGAGTTGTTTGTGCTGGTTGATACTAAAATAGTCGGATCAATCAATATTGATTTAAAAGAGGAAATTGTCACAAGTGTAAATCACTTAAGCAAACCAATTAAATTCGTTTCAATGTATGCACGACAATCCGACTTTGTAGAGGACGCTGATTCAATAATTTGGGGAACTTACGTTTGGTTTGCTGATGCTCCTGAACATTATATTCACTATGATGAGAATGCTTCACCTTCATCCATTCAACCAAGAAGAATTCAATTGTAATTAACATAAAAACAAAATAATGGACACAACAGAACTGGGAAAGTTACTACGTGAATCTTATCAAAATGCTCAAAAAACTGAAAAAGTTACGATGATTCATCTATTCGGAATTAAGTGTGCCGAGGAAATTAAGCAATGCGGTATCGCAGAAATAATAAAAGAATCGGGCATTTTTTCTACCTATAGAACAGAGCTTGGTAAAGGAATAAAGCTTGCAAAATATGTCAAAAGTCGTTAATAGATATAGTGCAATAGAATAAAAAAACATTTTAAAAATGGAATACAGACAACTAGGTAACTCCGGATTAAGAGTGCCTGTTTTAAGTTTTGGTACTGCAACATTTGGCGGTGGCAATGATTTCTTCAAAGCATGGGGAAGTACACAAGTGGATGAAGCCAGCCGGATGGTGAATTTATGCCTGGATGCTGGCGTCAATTTATTTGATACCGCCAATGTGTATTCCCGTGGCATGGCAGAAGAGATTTTAGGCAAAGCCATCTTTGGTTTGCGGGATAAAGTACTCATCTCCACCAAGGCTACCTTTCCAATGTCGGATGAAATCAATGATTTTGGCTCCTCCCGTTTCAACCTAATTAAATCTTGTGAAGACAGTCTGAAACGTTTAGGCACCGATCGCATCGACATTTACCACATGCATGGATTTGATGCCAATACACCGGTGGAAGAAACGCTGAATGCATTAGACAATCTGGTACAAAGCGGGAAAGTGCGCTACATTGCCTGTTCCAATTTTTCGGGCTGGCATCTGATGAAATCCCTGTCGGTTTCAGAACGTTACAGATGGTCGAAATACGTTGCGCAACAATGTTATTATTCCCTCCTCAACCGTGATTTTGAATGGGAGTTGATGCCATTAGGTATTGACCAACAAATAGGCACAATCGTATGGAGCCCTCTGGCAAGTGGCAAACTAACCGGAAAGTATCGCAGAAACCAGGTCGCACCGCAGAATGCAAGAGTGGCGCAGGGTGGCAATCCGGTAGAGAGTGCAACCGGCGATGATGAAAGACTGTATAATATTGTAGACGTGCTGGATGAACTGGCAGAAGAGACGGGTAAATCTATTGCGCAAATATCTTTGAACTGGTTGTTGCAACGGCCAACAATTGCAAACATAATTATCGGCGCAAGAAACGAAACACAACTGAAACAAAATCTGGAAGCAGTAGGCTGGAACCTCACCATTGAGCAGGTAAAAAAACTGGACAAAGCAAGTGAGATACTGCCGGCCTATCCTTATTGGCATCAACGCCAGTTTCCGATGTTAAATGCCGGGCCCAAATTATATGGCAATAAATAAGGAAATACCAAAGTGTTTACCCATATTTCTATTGTTACAAATAATATGAAATTCTATAGGCGATTCTTCCCATTGCTTCATATCCCACAAATGAATATAAAAGTATGATCGATTTCATTTTATACAGCATACCATTAGCCGCAACCAACCAAAACACTTGGAAAAAAACGGTTCCAGTCTTGTAGAAAAATCATTACACGAAACTGTCCTTCTGTTTACAGCCCGGCAAATAATTTTGCTGGACTTTTGTATCGTATTATTCAATCCTATCCAAAGCCTCTGAAACCCGGAAATAATCAGCATTGTTTGACAATTGTATTTAGTGTAAGAAACCTTCCGAAATGAAGGTTTTTTATTTTTCTAAAATTTCCTGTAAAAACTGACGAACGCTTAGCCTGGTGTATCATCAGGTACACTGCTACTTTCAGCCTTCCTATATAAATCAGATCCAATAGATCTTGTGTAATAAGTGTAGCCAAAATAATTTGTACTGTATAGCCGGAGACTTCAATGTATCATCATAATCAGTACCTGGTGTTTTGCTAAGCCTAAAAGACTTAAACCGTATACTTGAATTTGAGCTAGCATTTTGAGCCAAGCTCCATATAAATTTGTGCCCGGGCTGTAGGATAGTACTTCAAAAAGTAAAGTAATAAAATATAGAAGACATTAATCTAAATGTTGCGCAGCACCAGTATATTTTCCTTTCAATTTTAAAATGCCGATTACTATTTATTTATCACCCTGTCCGCTGAAAAAAAGGTACCTTTAGATAGCAAAAAAACATTTACAAAAATGTAATGCAACACGATGCTTAACGGTAGTTAATATTGCACTCTTCTTACAAATCTCACGCAGGCAGATGCTTTATAAAACATGAAAGGTATGAATTGTCAATACCGGACAGAAGCAAGCTCTTTTTGCATTACAGAATAAAATATTGAACGATGCAAGCTGTAAACCAACCCAGAAAGTATCCGGTTAAAACGGATCTCAAACATGACAACATGGAATATTCCGCATCCAGCGACGGGGATGACATACTGGATTCAGATGTTCAGATTACCCTTATAACAGAGGAGGAGCAAATTACAGCAAAAGAGCTGGATCAATTGTTGGATGATAACTTTGATAACCAGGCTGAAGCTTTTAACAGTGCTGAAACTGACAGTAGGGTAGATTCAGACAATTTTCTATATGAAGGAGAGACTGACGAAATAATTTCTGACAAAGCGGTTGATTGATTTACCTCTTTTGGTAATATTCAATAAAAAAGTGTTTAGAACTCCGGAAACTGTGGTGGCTACTTCGTCTATTATCAATTGAGAGAATTTGCCGAAGGTGCATTACTTTTAAATTATATTGATAGCTGAAAAATTGCCCAGGTTTCAGTGATTAAACTAGTTTAGTAATACCACAATTCCTTATTGTCCAGCAGCAATTTTTCCACTGCACTCACTATCTCAGGAGGAACTTTTTGTTGTATTGTTTTTCCTTCTTTCTGATTAGTGCAAAAAGAATCTGTATAACTTAATTCAATTGTTTCGCCTGCTAACAGCCTTGTATTTTCATCCTTGTCGGTTATATAAAAATAATATATTTGATCTATTAATATTGTCTTCACATTTAAAAGATAAGACATATCATTATATACCAGACGCAAACTTCCTTGTAGAATCATATCAGTGGTTTTGATAGCAAAAAAAATAGCGCATCCGGTAGAGGTAAGTGGTTTCTTGAAAAGTAACCGGATGAACTGGATGTGGAAATTACGGTATTTGCTATAAAAACAATGGGGAATCTACGAAATTTTTTCAGACATTGACATTGTATTCCGATCAATAAATGATAAAAAAGGTTCGAAAAAGGACAGTAAAATAAGCTACAAAGCTTACTGGTATTGAATTACAGCAAAACAAAATAAATTGCCATCTGGTTTAAGCGGAAAAAAATATTCGGGAAAAAATAGAGTAGTTTTACGCATACGCTTTTCCCAAAAAATCTCAAAAACCGTCAGTAAAAAGGTGAAAATCGCTTCTCAGGTAAACACGGTAAGATGTGCCAGTCACTTTACTATTTTCCCTATAGCTCCATTTGGAGTGGAGATCAATTCGAAAATTTTATCCGGTGAAAGTCCGGGTTCTTCTTTGTGAGATACATACAATATTGTGGTGCTGGTTTCGGCTGCTATTTTATTGATCAGCGCCGTAAACAACATCGCCATTTCTTCATCCAAACCTGCGGTGGGTTCATCCAAAATTAATAAAGGAGGATGTTTCACCATCGCCCGTACAATCAAAATCATGCGTTGCTTTCCTTCAGGAAACATTCGAAAAGGCTTTAGTCTATCCTGGTACATTCCTATCAGCTTTAACCATTCCCCGGCAAGTTGCAATTGTATGTCGGAGGGATGAATGTACAAACCTACCGAATCAAAAAAGCCTGAAATGATCATTTGTTCAATTGAATCCTGTCTTTCAAACTGCTGGATCATTGCAGGTGTGAAGTAGCCGATTTTTGCTTTTATTTCCCAAACAGTTTCACCGGTTCCCTTCTTGTTGCCAAAAAGCACTAAATCCTGCCCGTAACCTTTAGAACTATCACCGGTTATAAGCGACAAAAGTGTACTTTTTCCTGAACCATTGGGGCCAATCAACTGCCAAAACTCTCCGCAATTAATCTCCCAACAAATCTTTTGCAATACTGCCCGGCCATTAAAAGCAACTTCCACATCCTTCATCTTTACCAGCGGATTACTTTGCAAAATATAAGTTTTTGGAGGAGGTGGAATATTGCCGACAAAAATATCGTCCAGATTTACCAATGCCCGTTTAGCAAATTCATCCCTATTTAATTTAGAACTGGTAGCATTGCCGTTGATGATGTAAATGGTTTCCACACAGGGCAACAGCTCATCTTTTCTGCTAAAAATCTGTATCAATAAAATATCTTTGGCCAATTGATCAAGCGACAACAATATCGTTTGACGGGTAGCTTTATCCAGACTATCAAATACATTATCTACAACTATATAATCTGTCTTTTTAGCTACAATGTAAGACAACAGAGCTTTTCGTTGCTCACCGCTTGAAGAAAGGCTTAGCTTGTTCCGCATGCCAGCAGTTATTTCAAAATGATCATGGCGCAGTTCCTCATCAATAAAATATTGCAATGTTTTATTGGAAAATACTTCACCTTTTAAAGTGGTGAGTGGCGGTAAGAAATCGAAAATATTTCTTTTTGCCAGGTTCTGCATAAGCAAGTCTTTATCCTCATTATGAGTAATGTAAAATGCCGTATGTTGTTGTTTTTTCATTATGTGCGGGAAGATACAACCTTGTAATAAACTGTATGACTACTTGTACAATTCAATTTGAAGGAAGAGATTTAAAACTACAGGCAATCATTAGCAACCGCTTTTCCGGTCAACAATTTACAGACAAGGCAACCTTCGCCTCACATGAAATTTTTAACAAAAAAGCTATGGGATATCGAACGATATCCAGCGTAGTTGATTGCAAGTATAACGTAAAAAAATAAAGCGCTGTAACAGTTAAACCGGACCGAGAGATTGATCTTTTAAAACGAGGACCAGACCCTATCTTTTTGACAAGATGATTTCATGTGGTATTTACCTGTAAAATATAGCGATACAGGTTAATTGCTCGTGATATCAACTACTTAACCATTGCAGTAATGAACGAATCAATAATAAAACAGCCTGAGCGGTCATTTTTATAGCCGCAAAAAAACACATTTAGATGTCAGGATAATTCTAACGCAGATCAACAACCTGACAGTAAGATCAATTGAGAAGGGCGTATTTAAAATTGTCGCAGCTCAATAGAGGGTTGCTAACCATTTTAAAGTGTTTTAACCAGAAAAGAACCTGCACAAGGTTGGCAACCCTTCCAACAATTTTAAATGTAGCCATTGAGAATTACCCGTTGCAATTACCCAATAAATAATAAATGATTACAAAAATCACCACGGTACTGATACAACCTCCGCCTAATTTTTTTGCGCCATAACCAGCTATCAATGTTTTAAATAGATTGTTCATATTTAAATTTATATTTTATTAATTAATCTTTTTTGTTTTAAAAACTTCTGTTTAATTTATTTTTAACCTGTACAGTTACAAGATCACATTTTTATTGTCGGTTTGCCCTATTTAAATTTATTGGCAATCAAATTTCTATTGGCACAGTGTAAATTACACCCAGTAATTTTAACGCTTCGGATATTACGAGATGAATTTATATAAAGTTTCATTAGCGGATTGACTTATTTTTGGGAACAACTAAAATAATAGAAAATTCATGCCAGATAAAAAATTCCCCTACACAGGGATCGGGTCGGTCGCATTACACAGCGCAGGTCATGACAATGCAGAATACGCCCATCTAACACCAGTTTTTGCAACATCCACTTTTACTTTTGATACCGCCCAACAAGGTATGGAACGTTTTGCGGGTGAAGATAAAAGCAGAATTTACAGCCGCTGGGGTAACCCAACTTTTACAGCAGCAGAAAAAACAATTGAAGCGCTGGAAGCTTTTGGCTTAACCGACGACAATGGCGAACCGCTAAAACTAAAGGCCATCCTGCACTCCAGCGGACAAGCGGCCATGACTACACTTTTTTTGAGTAATTTAAAAGCAGGTGATGCCGTGTTGTCTCACTACTCCCTGTATGGCGGCACATACGAATTGTTTTTAAAGGTAATGGCTGAAGCCGGTATCGAAACCATCATTGCAGATTTGAGAGATCTGAATGTAGTGGAGGATGCCATCAAAAAAAATCCGGCCATTAAACTGGTGCATATTGAAACCCCGGCCAATCCTACCATCCAGTGCGTTGACATTGCAGCGGTTACCGCCATTGCGAAACAACACCATTTACTGGTGTCGGCTGACAATACTTTTGCAACCCCCTACCTGCAACAACCTTTCAAATATGGAGTTGATTTTGTTTTTCATTCTACCACTAAATTTTTAAACGGCCATGGCACTGCCATTGGCGGCGTGTTGATTGGAAAAGACATTGAGTTGATGAAAACAAAAGTTTGGAAATGGCATGTTTTACTAGGCGGCAACAGCAATCCTTTTGATGCCTTTTTACTCATCAATGGCATGAAAACGCTGGAGATCAGGATGGACCGGCATTGCAGCAATGCCGTTACTGTAGCTGATTATTTATCGAAGCATGCAGCCATTGAACATGTAAATTATGTAGGTCTGAGTACACATCCAGACCGGGCTACTGCACTCAAACAAATGAAACATCCCGGTGCCCTCATGAGTTTTGAGGTAAAGGGTGGCATTGAAGCCGGCAAAAATTTTATCGACAAACTGCAAATGTGCGTGAGGGCGATTTCTCTCGGCACCGTAGATACGCTTATTTCTCATCCGGCCAGCATGAGCCATAAAGGATTGAGTAAGGAAGAACGGGAAAAATTTGGCATAACCGATGGCCTGATCCGGCTGAGTGTAGGGATTGAAAACATTGCCGATATTTTAACCGATTTTGAACA
>JBGSMI010000106.1:0-5446 GCA_041740215.1 Ferruginibacter sp. | reverse complement strand
TCACCCTTTAAAAAAAGGGGATGTGAACGTTCAACGCCTTTCGGGATTGGTTTTAATTGTCTTTATATCATGGGTTTCACCCATGGTTATTCAAATTCAACCCCTTTGGGGTTATGCGGGAATGTTATGTAAAATGCAGGTGCTGCAAGCCAGTGGCTGCAATTTATTAACGTCACATCCAACGTTGAAAAGAGTAATATCGGCGTAAGTAGAATTCATTGGTGATTTAGCATAAAGCCTGAAAGGCTCTAATTTTAATGGCCATTAGGTGCAACCCATGGTTGATGATATCGTTGTGTACCACCCCCGAGGGGTTGAATGTTATGGGTGCAATAAATATTTTCTGTTTAGTTTGATGTATGTGTTCATTGGGTATGTGACCCTGTTTTACATTTGGATGATAAATTCGATCACCCTTTAAAAAAAGGGGATGTGAACGTTCAACGCCTTTCGGGATTGGTTTTAATTGTCTTTATATCATGGGTTTCACCCATGGTTATTCAAATTCAACCCCTTTGGGGTTATGCGGACGGTAAGTTTTCTTATATTAATAGTCTCATTTGATAATTTTAAACAGATTGGAGGTAACAATGGAATTGTTTTAAGTAAAATCAAATTATTTAACTTTTATGCCGATTCATCTTCATTTTCTTATAATTTTGCGCTTCAATTTATAATTCATGCAACTATCTTCTTTATTAGACCGTTTTTCGGAACCCGAAACATTAAAAATGGCCAAACTGGGCCGTGAACTTAGGGCCAAAGGAATTGATGTGATTGACCTTAGCCTGGGTGAGCCAGACTTTGATACGCCGCAGCATATCAAAGATGCCGCTATAAAAGCCATTAACGATAACTTCAGTCATTATACACCCGTGTCTGGCTATGCCGATTTAAGGGAAGCGGTTTGTACAAAACTGAAAAGAGACAATAACCTGGATTATAAACCTGAAAATATTGTTACTTCTACGGGTGCCAAGCAAAGTTTGGCCAATACCATTCTTGCCTTGTGCGACGAAGGAGACGAAGTGATTATCCCAACACCATACTGGGTTACTTACTCCGAGTTGGTGAAGATTGCTCGTTCAACTGTAGTAGAAGTACATACTTCATTGGAGAGCGGTTTCAAAATAACCCCAGCCCAACTTGAAGCAGCCATTACACCAAAATCAAAAGTGTTCTTGTTTTCATCCCCTTGTAATCCTTCCGGTACGGTGTATAGCAAGGAAGAGTTGGTAGGATTGGCGGAAGTTTTTAGTAAATACCCTAACCTTTATATCATCTCTGATGAGATATATGAATACATCAATTTTGTAGGCAAACACGAAAGCATTGCGCAATTTGAAAACCTTAAGGATCGTGTGATCATAGTAAACGGATTGAGCAAAGGCTTTGCCATGACCGGCTGGAGGCTGGGTTATATTGCAGCCAATATAGAAATTGCCAAAGCCTGCGAAAAATTACAGGGACAATTTACCAGTGGTACCTGTTCCATTACACAAAAGGCAGCCGTAGTAGCATTGACCACTGATTTGAAACCATCCTTCGAAATGACCGAAGAATTTACACGCAGAAGGGCGAAGGTGATGGATTTGATCAAAGACATTCCCGGTTTTAAATGTTCTGAGCCGGAAGGCGCTTTCTATATTTTCCCGGATGTATCTTACTATTATGGTAAATCTGTCGGCGATATTCATATCAGCAATTCCGCCGACTTTTCGATGTATTTGTTGAATACAGCGCACGTATCTTCGGTAATGGGAGAAGCATTTGGTGACCCGAATTGCGTACGTTTTTCTTTTGCCAACAGCATGGCCAATATCGAAAGGGCATGGGTAAGGATTAAAGAGGCGTTGGGTAATTTGAAATAAAACCAACCCCCATCCCCCAAAGGGGGGCTTTAATGCAGACGCTATTTAGCTCAGACAGCTTTCCTTGTTGGGAAATGTCTGGGCTTTTTTTTGATTGGAATTAATTATATGCTTTTTAGTACCTCACCGCTTAAATCTTCGCATGTTTTGGCAAGATATTTTTCACCACCCGCTGTAACATAATATAGATAAGAATTTCAGCGGAAAAATAAAAAATTCAAGTGTTGCTTTTGACCTCTGTTTCTTTACCCCTTTGCTTCTTTTTGTGAAAACCTTTTTTGGCTCTGGCCTGTCCAGGTTAGGTTTCGGTAGTTTTATTTCAGAATGATTTCATAGTCTGGCATTCGCAGAATTGATGATTACTTTCAAATCTGGTTTGTATTATTCGCCAAACCAATATATCTGGTTAAGGCACCCTGTTTTCCACCAAAGAAGCTGTTGATTTTATGGGCATATTTTAACAAGAGATCGTTGGGCAAAAACAAGCCATATATCAAAACAAACACAATCTGAAACCCATAAATCATCAGGAAAATATACAGGCTCGCATGCAGCAAAAAGCCTGCAATAAGAAAAGTTAATCTTAGTTTTTTTATCCAAATCAGAAAGGGAAATAGTAATTCTATTAACAACACCAAATAACTGGCAAAAACGACCAAGAGGCGATGTTGGGCTATCCACTTGTTGTAGGGAGTTCCCATAAATCTTTCTATCTGTAATGCATAATAAACAGCTTCACCATTTAGCCAAATAGGATCTGATAATTTGGCTACAGCAGATGAAAAATATGCGAAACAAAGTTGTAGCATAATTGAAAATGCTGCCAGGTTGCTTAGTAAATCCTTTAATTGTCTTTTTCTGTTGCGAATAGAATGCTGCCGATGTAGGGAAAAATATTCATAAGAGTCGGCAAAAATGAGAAATAGTATTATGTTCCCAATCATTTTATCACCTCCAATTACAAAGGGCACAGTCATTTTTTGATTAACGTCAAACATTAGAAAAAGAAGGAGCATTGTGAAGCCCTTGCCAATTCCGGTAAAATTTAATAGGATTACTAAAATATAGGTTAAGATAAAAATTAAGTAATACTGTTGGATGAATTGAAAAGTACCACTTGGTAATTTACTGAAGAGGTTAGGATCATGCGTAACAAAACTGGATCGACTGTACAGAGTATCCATACTTGACCAGTTCATTAAAATAGTGGACAGCAGAAAAATGCAAATTGCAATCCTTAAAAAAGCGAGATAAAATACTTTGTAATTTTTTTTATGTAAAAAATTTACAATACAGTTTAAATTGATCATTTTGATTTTATGGGGTCAACTAAAAAAGTTTCAAAAATAACAGTCTCTTTCTGAATATATTTTTTATTGTGGATTTCATTAAATGGGATGTTTGGCATTTGTGATATTACTATTTTAATTCTTTTGTTTTTTGAGTCAATATCATTTTCCTTTAATACAGTTATTCCATAATTTTTAATGGTAGATAGATATCGTAAATAGTTTTTATCCTTCTCAGCCGATGCAATCACTGTGGTTAGAAAAAGTGAGTCTGGAATTGACGGAATGTTATCTCCCTGCATTTTTCTGCCAATCCAAACAGACCTTAGTAACCCGTTTACACTATTGTTCACCAAGTGGTCGACTATATTTTCTTTTTGATTGAAAGGAGCGTGTTGTTGTTTTCGAAGAGCAATTCTCTCCAATACTTCCAGGGTATCAGTTTTAGATGCGTTGGTAGTATCCGACGTAATGTAATATAAGCGCAAATTAAAAGTAAATGGTGGGGTAAAAAACTTCCAGGCACTGAACTCTTTGCTAATTTTTGCGATGTCGTATGGATTCAGTTGCTTTATGTTTGAGCCTGATATAGAAAAAATAAAAATGGTAAGCCAAAAACATAAAAAAAATACAACTGCAAATTGAGAGGCTTTTTTGAAGATGTCATACTTCATTTGTTTCATTTAAAGAATATTTTTTATATCTGACTTTATTTAGATAATTTATTGATTACCCATTATCAGAAACGACATGATTAAAACATGGTAATGTATTAAAACTGGCTGATGTAAATTCCACTCATTATTCTTATTTAAACCCTACCTTTAAAAAATTGAGCTAAAATAAACTTAGTTGTAAAGAACTATATATATTTTTGTAGTGAATCATCTAAATATTTTTAGGGAGTGTATTTAAAAACAAAAGCAAAAAATTGATAATTTTTTAATACCAATGGATCTATGAAGCGATATTCCTCATTTATTATATTATTTACTGTTATTTTTTTTTGTTTTCTGATCGTCCCTAAATTTGTTTCTGCACAGTTTGGGGACCCCGATAACGATCCCGATGTTCCCATCGATGGTGGTCTTAGTATTTTAATTGCTGCCGGTGTAGGGTATGGTGTAAAAAAGATAAGAGACGAACGTAAAAAAAGAACAACTAATTTACAATAAACAACTTCAGCCGGGCAAACGAAAAGGGGATGATAGGTTCTATCATCCCTTTACTATTTTAAAAGCTCTACACATAGTCTTGTTTGTATCATTTTTTATACGAAATTTACCGCTATTTTACGATAGGATCAATTACAGATACATCAAGATAATATCGGGTTATTTTTTAATTTAATTGCAACATAGCATCATCTTTACTTACACATGATTAAAAAAATCCAACGGGTATTCAATTTCAGGCGGGTTTTGACCATACTTTTTTATATCGCCGGGCTGGCTCTGTTTACCAGCTCCTGCAAAATATACCAGCCAGCATATTACTTCAAAGACATCACGAGGGATACCATCATTAAAGGTTTTATCACCCCTGACCTGGAATTAAAAATTCAACCCAATGATTTATTGGCCATTGCTATTTCAAGTCTCAGCGCCGAGGAAGACGGGCTTTTCAATAAATCGCTTTCAACCGGCGAGGTAAAGTTGGGATACCAGGTTAATACCGAAGGTTATATTTACTTACATAAGCTGGGAAAAGTGTCGGCAAACGGATTAACCCGGAAGGAGCTAAAAAATAAGCTGGAGCTGGATCTGTTGCCTTATTTAAAAGAGCCCATCGTTACCGTAAATTTCGCTAACCACCGGGTAACAGTTTTGGGAGATGGCAGTTCGCAGGTAGTGGAAATGCCGGATGAAAAAATCAGCCTGTTGGAAGTCATGGCCAAGGGGGGGGGTGTTACACCCAATTCTCAACTAAATAATGTCATGATCATCAGGGAAACGAGCAACGCAAAACAAGTGAAACACCTGAACCTGCAGGATCCCTCTATTTTTACTTCACCCTGGTACTATCTGCAACCCAACGATATCGTGGTTGTAAAACCAAATGAAGAGAAAATGATCAATGAGCAAAAAAGGATCCGAAACCAACTGTATTACACCACCATTTTATCGGGAATCACTTTTGTGATTTTAATCCTTGATCGTATTACCCGTTAATCGTTACTTTCGCATTCGATATTTATGAACGAGCAGCAATTTTTTAAGGAAAAGCAGGAGGTGAATATTTTCATACAAATTCTGCAAAAGTATTTGCCATTCTGGCCGCTGTTTG